>CBINJQ010000010.1:0-25973 GCA_966251015.1 uncultured Akkermansia sp.
TTAGCGATCCTTAGCGTATCTTAGCGGTTTATCCATCTGCGGGATCTAAGTTCATGGACATCTTTCGGTCTCGCGGCATGAAGTCCCTGCCGAGATCTCGATGAAATCGTCTGGAAACACCACGACCAGGTTTCCCCTCGCGGACTTCGCCTTCGGATTTCGCCCGTCTCCCGGTGGCCGCGCCACCTTTTCATCGGCGCGCCGCTTCTGCCTCACGGCATTTCCGGCAATGTCCCGGTATCCTCGCCCGCCCGGCCCGGGCTTCACCCTGATCGAACTCCTCACCGTGATCGCGATCATTGGAGTGCTCGCCGCCGTTCTTATCCCGGTGGCGGGAATGGTGCGGGCCAAGGCCCGGGCATCCGCCAGCGTATCCAACCTCCGACAGATCCATCTCGCGCTCACGATGTTCGCGGACGAACACCGTGAGCGCTACCCGAAGGCGACCAACAAACTCGATTGGAACCTCGCCGAAACCGATCCCGCCAAGATGGCCTGGACGCAGCAACTTCGCCCCTACGCCGCGGACCAGTCGTTTTTCCTCACCCCGCGTTTTGAGCGCGAAGGCAGCGCTTATTTTCTCGGTTCCAGAGCCGCGTTTGTCGCCTCCGGAGGGCAGGCTTCGGTGCGGCGCGACCTGATCAAATTCCCCAGCCGGTTTGTTCTGGCGGGCGAGACCAACTACCCCTTCGCCGAGCCGGATTACGACAAGGACGACTACACGCAAAATTGCATCGATCCCGCTCGCGGCACGCTTTTTTCCGATGGCACCCAGGCGGTTCTCTTTGCGGACGGGCACGTGGTTCGCGCGAAAGACTTCGCCCCGGCGACCATGACATTCCGTTACGACTCGATGAGTCCGTGGTGACGCGGTTTTTCGACGGTGTCGTCCCCTTGTCGAACGAGCGGGCCTGCGTGCCTCGCCCACGCACCCGCGTCGATTCGCGGAACGAACAAGACAACAAAATCAAAGGCCCGGACGTATCGTCCGGGCCTTTGATTGGCAGCCCAGGCCGCCGCACATCTCCGTCCAGGAAACGGGCTCGTTTACTTGGCGAAGAGCGAATCGACGTTGTCGCTCTCGACCTCGACGTCGGCGAACAGCCAGGACGAGAGGTAACGTTCGGCGCAGGACGGAATGATCGCGACGATCGTCTTGCCCTTGTTTTCCGGCCGCTTGGCCAGCTCGATCGCGGCCCAGACCGCCGCGCCCGAGGAGATGCCCACCGGGATGCCGTCCTGGGTGCTGACCTGCTTCGAAACCGGACCCGAATCGCTCTCCTTCACCTGAATGATCTCGTCGATGATCTTGGTGTTGAGCACCGCGGGAACAAAACCGGCGCCGATACCCTGCAACTTGTGCGGACCGGGCTGACCGCCCGAAAGCACCGGGGAGCCGGCGGGCTCCACCGCGACCATCTTGATGCCGGGATTCTTCGCCTTGAGAACTTCGCCGACGCCGGTGATCGTCCCGCCGGTGCCCACGCCGGACACGACGAAGTCGACCTTGCCGTCGGTGTCGCGCCAGATCTCCTCGGCGGTGGTCTTGCGATGGACCGCAGGGTTGTCCGGATTCGCGAATTGTTGAAGAACAACGCTGTTCGGAATCTTCGCGTTAAGCTCCTCGGCCTTCGCGATCGCGCCCTTCATGCCCTTCGGCCCTTCGGTAAGGACCAGCTTCGCGCCGAGAATTTTCAGCAGCTTGCGACGCTCCAAGGACATCGTCTCGGGCATCGTGAGGATGAGCTTGAGCCCCTTGGCGGCGGCCACGAAGGCCAGCGCGATACCGGTGTTTCCAGAGGTCGGCTCGATCAAGGTCGTATCCTTGGTGATCCGGCCGGACTTCAAAGCCTCCTCGATCATCGCGTTTCCAATCCGGTCTTTGACGCTGGAGAGCGGATTGAAGAATTCGAGCTTGAGCAAAATCTCCGCCTGCGCGCCGTGAGCGGCGGCCGTGCGGTTCAGACGCACCAGCGGCGTGTTACCAATCGTCTCGGTGATGTCGTTATAGATGCGAGCCATGTTTGGTTTGTGGGTTAACTTACCTAAGATTAAACAAAGGGCGCGCCTATCTGGCAAACGCGAATTGCTCGTGCTCGTGGTTTTTGCGTGCCTCCACCCACGCATTAATTGAATTAGCTATCAATCTTAGTTGACCCTAACTTTCATTGACTCAACCTCGCTTCCTCCATGATTCCGCAATCGCTTATCCGTCTTCTGGCCTGCGCCTTCATCCCCTCGTTTCTCGCCCTGGCGTCGTTCGCCGCCGACAAACCCGCATCGGACGGCGGCAAACGTATCCACGTGATAACCACATTCACGATCCTCGCCGACATGGCGAAGAACGTGGCCGGGGACGCCGCCACGGTGTCGTCGCTCACCAAGCCGGGCGCGGAAATCCACGGTTACGAACCCACGCCGCAAGACATCGTGCGGGCGACCAAGGCGGACCTCGTCCTCTGGAACGGGCTCAACCTCGAGGCCTGGTTCGAAAAGTTCTTCTCCAACGTGAAGAACGTGCCTTCCGTCGTCCTCACGACGGGCGTCGAACCGATGTCGATCACGGAGGGCCCCTACACCGGCAAGGCCAACCCGCACGCCTGGATGTCCCCCGCCAACGCGCTGATCTACGTCGAAAACATCCGCGCCGCGCTCGCCGAGGCCGATCCGGCCAACGCCGCGGTCTACGCCGCCAACGCCGCCGCTTACGCCGATAAAATTCGCGCCCTCGACGCACCGATCCGCGAGCAACTCGCCCGCATACCGGAAGGCCAACGCACGCTCGTAACCAGCGAGGGCGCCTTCTCGTATCTGTGCCGGGACTACGGCCTCAAGCAGCTCTACCTCTGGCCGATCAACGCCGACGCGCAGGGCACGCCGCAGCAGGTCCGCTCCGTGATCGACGCCGTGCGCGAGCGTCGCATCCCGGTGGTGTTCAGCGAGAGCACCATCAGCCCGAAGCCCGCCCGCCAGGTCGCCCGCGAAACCGGGGCCCGCTACGGCGGCGTCCTCTACGTCGACTCGCTCACCGACGCCCGCGGCCCGGCGCCCACCTATCTCGCGCTCCTGGAAGCGAACGCCCGCACGATTGTCGATGGCTTCCTCGGGACGACACCCGCGAAAAACTGACATGTCCTCGTCCGCCGCCGACTCCCGCCCCTCCCCAGCCACGACGCGCGCCGACGCGCCCGAGCCGCCGCTGTCGCTCGCCGCCGAGGGCGTCGCCGTCACCTACCCCAACGGCCACACCGCGCTAACCGACGCCACGTTCACGCTCGCCGGCGGCACCATCTGCGCGTTGGTCGGCGTCAACGGCTCCGGCAAATCGACGCTTTTCAAGGCGCTCATGGGCTTTGTCACGCCGACCGCCGGTCGCGTCACCCTCGGAGGCGCTCCCGTGCGCCAGGCCCAGCGCAAAGGCTGGGTCGCCTATGTGCCGCAAAGCGAGGAGGTCGACTGGACCTTCCCGGTGAGCGTGCACGACGTCGTGATGATGGGCCGCTACGGTCGCATGAACCTGCTGCGAATCCCGCGGGCGGAGGACCGCGCCGCCGTGGCCGACGCGCTTCGCCGGGTGAATTTGTGGGAACTGCGCGACCGCCAGATCGGCGAGCTCTCCGGCGGGCAAAAAAAACGCGTCTTCGTCGCCCGCGCGCTCGCGCAGCAGAGTCGGGTCATCCTCCTCGACGAGCCGTTCACGGGCGTCGACGTTAAAACCGAGGAGGCCATCGTCTCGCTTCTTCGCGAACTCCGCGCCGAGGGCCGGCTCATTCTCGTCTCCACGCACAATCTCGGTTCGGTGCCCGAGTTCTGCGACCATGTCGTGCTCATCAACCGCACCGTGCTCGCCTGCGGCCCCACCGCCGAGGTGTTCACCGCCGAGAATCTCTCGCGCGCGTTCGGCGGGGCGCTCCGCCACTTCGATCTCGCCCGCTCGACGGTCGAGGCCCACGACGGCCGCCAGGTCACGGTGCTCACCGACGACGAACGCCCGCTCGTGCTCGGCCACGGCGGCCACCTCGAATACCTCGACCGCGCCGCGCACGAAAAACTCGTCGCCGAACGCGAGGCGGCCAGGACGCGCGAGCCGAAGCCGTAGTTCCGTCGCGCAACCGCTCCAGCCCGCCGATCCCCCTTCGCCAACCATCCCTTTGTCCGCAACCGTGAGCCTGCTTCTCGAGCCCTTTTCCTACGAATACATGCGCACCGCGCTGTGGGTCTGCGCGCTCATCGGGGCCGTCTGCGGGCTCCTCTCGGGCTTCGTCACGCTGAAGGGCTGGTCGCTGCTCGGCGACGCGCTTTCGCACGCCGTGGTGCCCGGCGTGGTTCTCGCCTACATGGCCGGGCTGCCTTTCGCGCTGGGCGCGTTCACGAGCGGGCTGCTCGCCGCCGGCGCGATGTCGTTCGTGAAACTGAAAACCCCCGTGCGCGAGGACGCCGTCATCGGAGTCGTGTTCACCGCCTTCTTCGCGCTGGGCCTTCTGCTCATCTCGCTCTTCCCGGCGGCGCTGGATCTGAAGGTGGTCGTCTTCGGCAACATCCTCGCCATCGCGCCGGAGGACGTGACGCAGCTCGTGGCCATTTCCGCGGTCTGCGTCGCGGTGATCGCGCTCAAGTGGCGCGATCTTCTGCTCTTCAGCTTCGATCCGCATCAGGCGCGCGTCCTCGGCCTCCGCGTGCGCCTGCTTCACCTCGCGCTGTTGCTCCTTCTTTCGGCCACCACGGTCGCGGCGCTTCAAGCCGTCGGCGCGATTCTTGTCGTCGCCATGCTCATCACCCCCGGCGCCACCGCCTACCTGTTGACCGACCGCTTCGGGAAGATGCTCCTCATCGGCTCCGCCCTGGGCGCTTTCACCGCCTTTGCCGGCGCCTACGCCAGCTATTTCCTGAACGGGGCCACCGGCGGCTGCATCGTGGTTCTGCAAACCCTCCTGTTTCTCGCCGCCTTCGTTTTCGCCCCGAAACACGGACTGCTCGCCGGCCGCCGCTCGCGACGCACCACCTGCCTGATGCCGGCGGCAAAACCCTGATCCGGCCCGTCGCCGTCCGCGAAACCCGTCCGCATGGAAACACTTCTTCAACCCTTCCAACACGGCTTCATGCTACAGGCCTTCGCGCTCGGCGCCGCGGTGGCGGCGGTGTGCGCGATCCTTTCCTGTTTTCTCGTGCTGCGAGGCTGGTCGCTGATGGGCGACGCCGTTTCGCACGCCGTGCTGCCCGGCATCGTCCTCGCCTACATCGTCGGGCTGCCGCTCGGAGTCGGCGCGTTCGTCAGCGGCCTCCTCTGCGCCACGGCGACCGGCTGGATAAAACGCCGCACGCGGGTGAAGGAGGACACCGTCATGGGCGTGGTCTTCACCGGGCTCTTCGCGCTGGGACTCATCCTGCACGTCGCCACTCCGAGCGACCTCCACCTCGACCATATCCTCTTCGGCAGCCTCATGGGCATCGAGGAAGGACAACTGCGCGACACCGCCCTCCTTTGCGTCGTCGTGCTCGCCGCCGTGTTTGTCCTGCGCCGCACTTTTCTCCTCGCCGCGTTCGACCCGGCCCACGCGCGCGCCCTCGGTTTCCGCGTTCGGATTTTCGACACGCTGCTTCTCGCGCTTCTTGCGCTCGCCATCGTGGCCGCGCTTCAGGCGGTCGGCATCATCCTGGTGATCGCGATGCTCGTCACGCCCGGCGCCACCGCGTTCCTGCTCGCCCGGCGTTTCGACGCGATGCTCCTTTTCGCCATCGCCACCTCCGTGTTCTCGACGCTCGTCGGGATCTACGTGAGCTTCTTCGCCGCCGCCAATTCCGCGGCGTGCATCGTGCTTGTCCAATCCGGACTCTTCATCGCCGCCCTCTGTTTCGCGCCGGGCAAAGGGCTGCTTCGTCGTCCCCGCGCCCGTCACCTCGAAGGCGTCCAAGGCGCCGGGTAGCGTCACCGGCTTTCGGCAAGCGTTTTGGACCATTGCACGAACGCGTCCGATACGACATTTCAAAATTCCCCCGCTTCTTACCGTGCGCCCCGTCTTCGCCGCCTTGGCGCTGAGCTTCAGCGCCACCACGTTTCCCCTGGTCGCTTCCCAAAGCGCCCCGCCACGCTCTTATGCGGGCGTCGAGCTCGGAACGTTGAAGGTCGGGAAACAGACCTACGAAGATGTGCGCGTGAGTTCCCGAGATTCGCGCAGCGTCTTCTTCCGCCACCGAGGAGGCATCGGCTCGGCCAGGCTTCGTGATCTTCCCGCCGACGCCCAGGCCCGGCTCGGCTTCGACCCGGCGTCCGCTCCGCCCGAGCCGCCGCCCCCGGCCCCGAGCGCCCCCGCTTCGGCGCAAGCGCCCGCGCCTTCCGACGCGAAACGCGTCCCGCGGCCGGCCGTCTCGTCGAAGCTCGACGGACTTTTTCTTTCCTACGACCAGCCGCCCGAGCTACGTCGCAAGCAAACGCTCCAGTCCGAGTTCATCCGCCTCGGCCTTGTAGTCAAAAATCAAGGACGCCGTCCAAGCTGCGCGGTCTACGCGGTCGTGAGCGCGCTTGAGTTTCAAAACGCCCGCGTCTCCGGCTCGATCGAAAAGCTGTCCGAGGAATACCTCATCTGGGCCACGCGACGGAGCCTCGGCCTTTCCGGACCGGGAGAGTCGTTGCTGCGCGATCCGGCGAGCGGCGACTTCATCGAGGACACCGGCTTCACCCTCCCGTCGGTCATCGCCGGGCTCCAGACCTACGGAATCCCGCTCTACGAGGACATGCGCAACCAACCCGGGCTCGCCGCCGCCGCGGTGCCTCAGCCGCCGGCCGAGGTCATCTCGCGAGCCCGCGACCGAAGGCGCGTTTTCATCGCTCCCCTCTCGGGTCGCGAACCGTCCGTCGTCATCCCGAAAATCGTCCACGCGCTCAACGCCGAGCTGCCCGTTCCGATCGGCCTGCTCTGGCCCCATGAAAGAACCATCCGGGCGGGCGTGCTCAACGGACAGCAGGCCGTCCCCGGGGCCGGCCACGCGGTGACGGTGGTCGGCTACGAGTGCGAGACGGGCGCCATCGAGGATACCGTTTTCATCTTCAAAAACTCCTACGGCCCCCAGTGGGGACAAGGCGGCTACGGACGCGTGTCCTATGGTTATCTGGCAAAAAATCTCCTGGACGCCTACGTGCTCGACGTCCGGACGACGCAACCGGCTTCGCGCTGAACGAGCGGCGGGTTAGCGCTCTCGAATCCGAAAAGTCAGACGTCTCGTGTCGCTTTTCCCGTCCGGACGAGCAGGCATGCGCACGCGCGCAAACGCGTCCAAGACCGAACGGTCGAAATGCATGTCCCCGGATGAACGCACGATGCGCGTCGAGGAAATCGCCCCGTCCGCCGTCAGCGTGAACTCGACCTCGGCGCTGAGCAAAGCGAGCACGCCCGATCGGCCATGGGCTTCGCGAAGGCGGGATATCAAGTCGCCGAAATAGGCCGCCATGGCATTCGCGTCGGCGCTGCTCCCGGCGGCCGGCGTCGTGTCCGCGCGGGCACCGTGGCCGGCGCGCAACACGTCGCTCATGTCCACTCGCGGACCAGCGCGCACCTCAGCCTCAAGGTGCGGTTTCGCATGAAGCCGTTGAAACTCGCCATAACTCGTCGTCCGCGAGGTCTCACGATGCGCCGTCGCGTCGTTCACACGGCTCACGCTCCCTTCGCGGTCGGCCGGGGCGGCGCGCCCCGCGTCGGCCCGCGCCAGCGCCTCGTCCCGGCTCCGCTGCTCGCGCATCCGGGCGATTTCACGCTCCGCCCGAAGCTCCTCCTCCCGCTGACGCCGGACCATCGCCGCACGAAAATCGTGCGCGTGGACGCCCGTGTCCGGAGTGCCCGGAGTCGCGCCGTCGGCGCGCTGGGCTGTCGCCCGCCCCGCGTCCGTTTGCGGCGAAACCAAAGGCACGAGGATAAAGGGCGCCTCTCGAACCGTCTTTTCGCGCAAGGCCCAGGCCCCGGTGAAAAGCAAGACCGCCCCGACCCCATGCAGCAGCACGGAGAGCCCAAACCCCCGGGAAAGCCGGGCTCCGTCGGCCGTCGTCACGGATGACGCGGGCGAAACGGCGAACGAGGCGTGCGACCTGGCGGGAAAACTCATGGGAACACCGTTCGCCGGAGCGAGCCTACAGCTCCTTCATCCTGAAGGTGAGTTCGATGACCTCGGTCTTTCCATCCGGTCGAGCGGGCATTTTCACGCGTCCGAACGCCTCGAGCACCGATTGGTCGAAATCGGCGTTGCCGGAGGAGCGAACGATTCTGACGCCCGAAAAGGATCCGTTCGCGGCGATCGTGAATCGCACGTCGGCGTTGAGCAGATCGCTCAAGCCTCCGGGTTTTTCGTGCGCTTCCTTGAGCCGCTGGATCAACATCGACTCGTAGCGCTCCATGCGCTCGCCCTCGGCGGCGGTCAAGGCGGTGCCGCCCGCGCCCTTCGAGCCGGCGCCGGTGCCGCCCGTCACGCCTTTCTTGATGCCGCTCGCGTCGATGCGGGGACCGGGCGCGCCCGTGCCGGCGGCGTTCGGGCGTTGGGAGGCGTTCGTCTTGGAACCGTTGCTCTTGGCGAACTCCTGGTAGGACATCCGCTTGCTCGCCAGTTCGCGTTCCTTCGCGGCGCGCGCGTCGGCTTCGCGTTGTTTTTTGATCTCCTTGTCCGTCTTGGCCTTCTCCTTCTGGATGGTTCGCTTGATCTGACGGGCAAAATTCGGCACGGGCGCCGGAGGCGTTTCCACGGCGGGTTTGGCCGGTTCCGCAGGCACCGGCTCCACCTTCGTCACCGGAGACGGAGGCGGCTCGGGCGGCGCCACGGGGGCGACCGGCTCGGGCTCGGGCGCGGGCGGAGTCCAGGTCGGCACGTCGCCCGGGCTCGTGAACTGGATCTCACCGCTTTCGGCCTGTCCGGCCTCGCTGCCGGAGGGCGCCTCGGTGGCCATGAAGTCGTCGCCCTCGCCGGCGACCAACTCGAATATCTTCGGCTTCTCCTCGGCGCGATCGTGCACGGCCAAGGTGAGGAGTATCATCATGCCAAATACAAAGGCGTGGGCCGCGGCGGACACCCAGAGCGCTCCGCCCATGCGCCGGTCTTCGTTCGGATCGGCGGCGCTGCTCGGACCGTAGGCGACGGGCTTGGCGTAGGTGGACATCTGGACTGCTTGGCGAAAGGACCTCGCGTGGCGCGGATTGGTTCCGTGTGCGCGCCTCAGGGGGCGGCCTGGGTGTCGAAACTTATGCGACCAAGGCCCGCTTTCTTGAGTTCGTCCATCAGGGTGACGATCTTTTGATACGAGACGCTGGCATCGGCGCGGATTCGGATGACCGGCTGGTTGGCCGCGGACGCGCCGCCGGCCAGACCCCGGAGTTTCGCGGGCAGATCCCGGGCGGAGAGCGAGCGATTGCCGTCGACGTCGATCATATAGGTGCCGTCGGTCTTGACCGTCACGGCTACAAACCTGGTGTCCTTGTCGGGCGTCTGCTGGGGGCTCATCGACTCCACCGGGAGATTCACGGGCATGGTCTGCTCCTGGTTGATGAGGGGCGCGGAGATCATGAAGATGATCAGCAGCACGAAGGCCAGGTCCAGCAGGTTGGTCACGTTTAGCTCCGAGAGCGCGTGCATCTGGCGGTTGCGGCGAAAGGTGCGGGCCATGATCGTATCCGATACTTGGTTACGGGGAATCGGCGGAGCGGCGCGTCGGGCGGGGCCGGATCACTTCGATTCCAGCTCCAGGCGGTCGGCGAGCGCCGACGCGTAGTTTTCGAGCTCGGTGGAGAGCTGGCGGGTCTTGGTCAGCAGGACGTTGTAGCCGAAGACGGAGGGGATCGCGACCACGAGACCGGCGATGGTGGTCATCAGCGCCGCCGATACGCCGGGGGCCAGCGTCTGAAGACCGGCCTGCGCCTGGTGCGAGATCGCGGTGAAAACCTCCATCACGCCCCATACCGTGCCGAAGAGACCAAGGAAGGGCGCGCCGGAAACGATCGAGGCCAGAAAGATCATGCTGCTCTCGTAGCGAAGCGTCTGCCGGGCGATCGCGCGCTGGATGCCGTTTTCCGCGTGTTCGAGGCGGGCTCGACCGGAGTCGATGCCCTTCTCTTGTAGAATCGAAGCGGCGCGCCAGTAGGCCTCTACCGCGTCGGCGTAGACGTCGGCGTAGGGAATCGAGCGGCGCGTCCGGAAGGACTCCGGAAGATCGAGGAGCGTGCGTTCGTCGCGCAGACGTTGTTCAAAAGCCAGATTCAGCACCCGCAGCCGTTTCAACTCGGCGAACTTCCCGAACATGACGGTCCAGGCCACGATGCTGAAGATCGCGAGCCCCACGGTGATCGCTTGGCCGACGATATCGGTCGTCTTGAAAACCTCGATCAGGTTGACGGAGGCAAAAACAGGCGGTGCGGAGAGCATGGTCCGAAGGATGCGGCGAAAATAAAATCGTCCGACACGAAGCGGCTTCGTGCGCGGGCCTTCAATGTAAAACCCAGCGTCCGCCGCGGAAGTTGTTCACACTGGACCGGGCGGGTTCGCCGCTCTCCCGGGCCGCGCGTTCAAATCAACGCCACGCGATGGCGCCCGCCATCAGCAGACCGTAAATCGCGAGCCATCGCCCGGTCGCGCCAAGCAGGGCGATGCAGTCCGCGGGCGCTTTGACCGCGGCGAGGCGACCGCTTTGGCGCATGCCCACGGCGGCCGCGGTGAAAACGACCACCACGGTAGCCAATCCCGAAGCCGAGCAAAGCATCACCAAACCGAGCGGCGCCGTCACCGCCACGGCATGGGCGATGGCGAACTGGGTGCGCCCGTAGCTCCTGCCCCAACGGACAAGAAGCGTGCGCTTGCCCGCCTTCGCGTCGGTTTCGACGTCCCGGTAATTGTTGGCCACCAGAATATTCGTCGCCAAGGCGCCCACCGCGGCCCCCGCGACAAGCGACGCCGCGGTCACTCTTCCGGTTTGCACGAAGGCGGTCGCGCCCGTCGCCACCAACCCGAAAAACAAGAAGACGAACAGGTCGCCCAAGCCGTGATAGGCCAGCGGATAGGGACCGCCCGTGTAGGCGATTCCACAGGCGATGCTCGCCACGCCGATGACCAGCAGCGGCCAGCCGCCGTAGCTCAAAAGCGTCAGACCCAGCAAAAAAGCCGCCGCGAAAACGACGATCATCGCCGTCCGCATCGTCGCGGGCGCGATCAAGCCGCTCGCCACCGCGCGTCTCGGCCCGACCCGCTCGGCGGTATCGGCGCCTTTCAGAAAATCATAGTAGTCGTTGGCGAAGTTGGTGCCGATCTGGATCAGCAGGGCGAAGCCGAGACAGCTCGCCGCCGCGCCCCCCTTCGCCTCTCCCGTCCGCCAGGCCAACGCCGTGCCCACCAGCACCGGCGCGAGGGCCGCGGAAAGCGTGCGAGGACGCATCGCCTCCACCCACACCCGCGCACCACCGCCGCGACCCGCGCGGGTGACAACCTCTCCGCTCATCGGTTCACGCCTCCCGACGCGAACCTTCGTCCGCCGCAGCGTTGTCTTCGTCCTTTTCGAACCAGGCGCCGCGGGGCACGACTTTGAGTCGTTTGTCGAGCGACGCGGAGAGACGCTTTTGGAAGAGAATCGCGAATAGAACCGGCATCCACGTCACACCCGCCATGATCAAGAACAGATGCGGCTCCTCCTTGTCGTGGAGAAACAACCCGAGAACCAACGCCACCGCGCCTTGCACAAAGAGCACCGCGCCCGGGCCCGGAAGCATGGGAGAGAGCGCCCAGCAACCGATCATGGCCAGAATGCCGACCAAGGGACCGCCGACGCCAAACGCGATGCCTTGCAGAAAGAAAATCGGGGCGAACAGGCTGAAACGCCCCTCCAGACGCACCATCTGGATGAACACCGCCACGCCCAGGATCGCCATCTGAACGGATAACGTGGGCGTGTGCGCCAGCACCCTGTCGGCCGGCGGCGTGATCGCGATGGCGGTCACTCCGTAGGCGCCCACCGCGCCCCGGAAAAGATCCACCCAATTGCGGGACTTGGCCGCCTCCGTGAGCAGCTTCACGCCTCGCTCGTAGGGATCGCGTTCCACCTTCGCTTGGTTGATGCGCCGGGGCGGCTTGGGCGTCACCCGCCAGCCATGACGGAGCCAACCTCGCGGGAACCAAAGGAGGAGAAGCGAGAAGAACAGGAAGGGATAATGAATCGACACGGCGTCGGAAAGGCGTGGTTGGGGCGAAAAAAGGGGACGCTCTTATGTCGCGCCCCTCCGCATGCTGTAAAGCGCTCTCACGCCCAGCTTGACCACCCCCGTAGCATTCCCCCTCACGCGGTTCCGCGCTTTTTCGTCCACTCTTCGTATTCCGCCCTCGGCATGAAACGCAGCGCCGCAGAGTTGATGCAAAAGCGCAGCCCGGAGGGCCTGGGTCCGTCCTCGAACACATGGCCCAGGTGCCCGCCGTCCACCGAGCAATGCACCTCGACGCGACGCATGCCGTGGCTCTCGTCCACCTGCGCGCCGACGAACTTCGGCTCGATCGGGCGGGTGAAACTCGGCCAGCCCGTGCCGCTCTCAAACTTGTCCCGCGCGTCGAAAAGCGGGGTGTCGCTCCCCACCGAAAAATAGACGCCGTCCTCATGGTGGTCCCAGTATTCGTTCTGGAAGGGCGGTTCCGTCCCCTGACGACGCGTCACCCGATACTGTTCCGGCGTGAGCATCGCGCGCCATTCCGCATCGGTGCGCTGCACGGGCCGGCCGGCCATGTCGATTATCACCCGCGAGGGCAGCCCGCAGGCCGATTTTTCCGATGTGGGATTATCCATTCCGCCAGATAAACGACCGGTCGGGCGTCGCGCAAATCCGGCGGGAAGTCCCAAAGGTTTACGTCCTCGCACACCACCGCTTGCGCTTGGCGCGGCGTTGGCTGCAATCGCACGATCATGCGCATGCTTTCTCCCGCTCGTATCGTCCCCCGCTTCACCGTCCTCGCCTTCGTCCGTCTTGTCCTGCCCGTCGCCTGCGCCCTGCTCCTCCTCCCCGCCTGTTCAAAGTCTTCCGATTCCGCCGCCACGACCGCCTCGGGCGCCGGCACCACGGCCGCACAAAAGATCCTCCGCGTCGGCAACGGCTCCGAACCCCAGGACATTGATCCGCATGCCGTCACCGGCGTGCCCGAGCACCACCTCATCATCTCGCTCATCGAGGGTCTCGTCACCGATCATCCCTCCGGCGTCGGCATCTCCCCGGGCGTGGCCGAGAAGTGGGAGACCTCCGCGGACGGCCTCACCTGGACCTTCCACCTCCGCGCCAACGCCAAGTGGTCCAACGGCGACCCCGTCACCTCCCGCGACTTCGTCGGCTCCTTCCGCCGCATGCTCACCCCCGCCATCGGCTCCCAATATGCCGAATTCCTCTACAACGTCGCCGGCGCGCTCGAGTTCAACAAAGGCAAACTGACCAACTTCTCGCAGACCGGCTTCTCCGCCCCCGACGACCGCACCCTCGTCCTCCGCCTCAAGGCCCCCGTCCCCTACCTGCTCGAATCGCTCAAACACTACGCCTGGTTCCCCGTCCATCTCCCCACCGTCGAAAAGTTCGGCGGTCTCGAGCGCAAAGGCACGGCCTGGACCCGCGCCGGCAACTTCGTCGGCAACGGCCCCTTCGTCCTGAAACAGTGGCTCCCCAACCAGAAGATCGTCGTCGAGAAATCCCCGACCTACTGGGACGCCGCCACCGTGAAGCTCGACCGCATCGAGTTCTTCGCCATCGACAGCGAGGACGCCGAGGAGCGCATGTTCCGCTCCGGCCAGCTTCACGTCACCAACACGGTCCCCCTCTCCAAGATCGAGACCTACAAGAAAGAGCAGCCCGGGCTTCTCCGCATCGACCCGAACTACGGCACCTATTTCTACCGCTTCAACGTCACCCGTCCGCCGCTCGACGACGCCCGCGTCCGCCGCGCCCTCGCCCTCGCCATCGATCGCGATGCGATCATCAAGCGCGTCACCCGCGGCGAACAGACGCCCGCCTACAACTACACCCCGCCGTCGCCCACCTACACCGCTCGCGCCAAGTTGAACGAAGGCGCCGAAACCTACGAGGCCGCCATCGCCGAGGCCCGCCGCCTCCTCGCCGAGGCCGGTTTCCCCGAAGGCAAAGGTCTCCGCCGCCTCGAACTCCTCTACAACACGATGGAAGGCCACAAGCAGATCGCCGAGGCCATCCAGGCCATGTGGAAACAAAACCTCGGACTCGACGTCGCCCTCCGCAACGAGGAGTGGAAGGTCTACATCGAGTCCACCCAGTCCCTGAACTACGACATCGCCCGCGCCGGCTGGAACGGCGACTACCCCGACCCCATGACCTTCCTCGACCAGTGGATCAAGGACGGCGGCAACAACAACACCGGCTACGCCAGCTCCGAATACGAAGGCATCCTCGCCTCCGCCCTCACCGCCGGCTCCGACGCCGCCCGCCATGAGATCTACCAGAAACTCGACGCCATCCTCGTGCGTGATCTCCCCGTCCTCCCGATCTATTTCTACAAGCGCCTCTTTCTCATCCAACCCAAGGTGCAAAACTGGGTCCCCAACATCCTCGACAACCGCAGCTGGAAATACATCGACCTCGCCGAATAAACGCGCCGCGCCATCGTCGCCACGGTCCGGCACCCCGCCCTTCGATCCCAGCTCCCCGCCCTGATGTTCCGCTTCATCCTCCGCCGCTTTCTGGAGACGATCCCCGTCCTCTTCATCATCGCGACGGCCACCTTCTTCATGCTGCGGCTCGTGCCCGGCGGCCCTTTCACCGCCGAGAAAGCCGTCTCCAAGGAGATCCTGCAGAACCTGCAAGCCCACTACGGCCTCGATAAGCCGCTCGTGGTCCAATACGGCAACTACCTCTGGGACATCACGCCCAAGAAGCTCGCGCCATGGCGGCTCTTCGCCGACGCCGACCAAAGCGGCTCGCCCGACTTCGATCTCCGCGCCGCCTTCGGCGTCAACCTCGGCCCGTCCTTCAAATACCCGAACCGCACCGTCAACGAGATCATCGCCGACAAGCTCCCCGCCTCCCTCGAACTCGGTCTCTGGGCGCTCTCCGTCGCCCTCCTCGTCGGCATCACTCTCGGCGTCGTCGCCGCGATGAAGAAAAACACCGGCGTCGACTACACCGCCTCCACCCTCGCCATGGTCGGCATCTGCGTCCCGACCTTCGTCATGGGGCCGCTGCTCGTCCTGCTCTTCGCCCTGAGGTTCGGCTGGTTCAACGCCTCCGGCTGGTATTTCCCGTCCGACCGCGTCCTGCCCGCCGCCACCCTCGGCCTCGTCTACTCCGCCTACGTCGCCCGTCTCACCCGCGGCGGCATGCTCGAGGTGCTCAACCAGGACTACATCCGCACCGCCCGCGCCAAGGGCGCCTCCGAGGCGCGCATCGTCCTCAAGCACGCTCTTCGCGGCGGCCTCCTCCCCGTGGTCACCTTCCTCGGCCCCGCCATCGCCGGCATCATCTCGGGCAGCTTCGTCATCGAGACGATCTTCCAGATCCCCGGCCTCGGTCGCGAATTCGTGAACTCCGCCTTCAACCGCGACTACACTTTGGTCATCGGCACGGTCCTCCTCTACGCCGTCCTCATCGTCGCCCTCAACCTCCTCGTCGACATCGTCCAGGTCTGGCTCAACCCGCGCCTGAAGTTCGAATAATGCAACCGCCCCGATGCATACGGATACCAGTCGCCAATCCGCGCCCGTCCGCGCCGTCCGCGGTTAAAAACTCCTCCTCTTCCGCCCTCCGTGTCCTCCGTGACCTCCGTGGTTAACAATTCCCCCGCTCCGGCTCCCGCGCCCGCCTCCCCCGCCGACGAGAAACCCCACTCGCCGTGGCGCGACGCCTGGCTCCGCCTCCGTCGCAATCGCCTCGCCGTCGTCGGCGGAATCTTCGTCACCGTTCTCGCCCTCGTCTGCGTCGCCGCCCCGCCTTTCCTGCCCTTTTCCTACGAGGAGCAAAACCTCGCCATCGGCGCCACCGCCCCTTCCGGCTCCCACTGGCTCGGCACCGACGAGCTCGGCCGCGACCTTCTGGCGCGTCTCCTCTACGGCGGCCGTATCTCGCTGATGGTCGGCCTCGTCGCCTCGCTCGTCGCGCTCACCATCGGCGTCAGCTACGGCGCCATAGCGGGCTACGTCGGCGGCAAGCTCGACGCGCTGCTCATGCGCGTCGTCGACATCCTCTACGCGCTCCCGTTCACGATCTTCGTCATCCTCATCATGGTCTTTCTCAAGGAGCCCATGAACGACCTCGACGCCTGGCTCCGCCAGTTCTCCTGGCTCTCGAATCTCCAGGGCATCGGCAAGATCGTCGGTCTCTTCGCCGCCATCGGCGCGGTCGAGTGGCTCACCATGGCCCGCATCGTCCGAGGCCAGGTCCTTACCGTGAAGAAAATGGAATACATCGAGGCCGCGCGCACCCTCGGCTACAGCCACGCCCGGATCATTTTCCGCCACATCGTCCCCAACGTCCTCGGCCCCGTCATCGTCTTCACCACGCTCACCATCCCCGCGGTGATGATGCTTGAAAGCTTCCTCAGCTTCCTCGGCCTCGGCGTCGACGCCCCCCTCAGCTCCTGGGGCACGCTCATCAAGGACGGCGCCGACAAAATGGAGTCCTACCCGTGGCTCCTTATTTTTCCCGGAGGCGTCTTCGCCTGCACCCTCCTCGCCTTGAATCTCCTCGGCGACGGCCTTCGCGACGCGCTCGACGTCCGCTCGGCCAAGGATTGAACGTAGAACCGCGCCTCACGCGCGTTCGCCACCATGTCCGAAACCCGCGACACTTTCCGGCACCTCGCGCGCCAGCTCGTGGCCGACCTCCGCGGCGTGCCCGACCGCACGCCGGCGCGGCAGGTCAAACGACCGACCCACGCCCTTGGCGGACTGATCGACGAACTGCTCGTCAAACACCACATCGGCCGCCACACGCCCGAGGACACGATTCGGGAAAACTGGCCCGCGCTCGTCGGCCCCGCGATCGCGCACTACTCGCACGCCGGCCAGATCGACCCCAAGGGCAAACTCGTCATCCTCTACAACCAGCCCGTCGCCGGCAACGAGCTGCGCTTCCACCAGGCCTCGATTCTCGCGAAAATCCAGGCGCTCCCCGGCCTGCGCAACGTCGTCAAAAGCCTCGCGATCCGCGCCGGCTGACGGCCCCTATGGAGTGCGGCGGCATGACGCCGCTTTCGACGACGAGCCTCGGCTCGTCGCCCCGTCTTCTCCCGCCCGCTCCCGCGCCCCTCACTGCCTCGTCCCCGTCCCCTCCCGCCCGCGCGCTCGCCGCCCCGTCCCCGCCTCCGCCCTCCGCCCGCTCCCACGCCCCCCGCCCCTCCCGCCCGCGCGCCAAATCCCGCCTACGCCCCCCGTCGCTCCGGCCCCTTCGCCATGCGCAGCACCAGCTCCCCGACCAGCGGATTCGGAAACTTCCGGCTCGGGGTGATCGCGTAAAAAGTCTCCCGCAGCTCCGGCACGCGGTGGACTTCGACCAGCTCGCCGCGCTCGATCTCGTCCCGCACCACCACCGGCGGCACCAGCGCCAGCCCCTCGCCCTCGCGCGCCAGCAGGCGCAGCGTGGCCATGTCGTCCACCTCCGCGATCACCCGCGGCCTCGCCCCCGCCGACGCCAGGATGCGGTCAAAACCCGCCCGCGTGTTGCTCTCCAGGCTCGGCAGGATCACCGGCACATCCGCGAAACCCTCCGGAAACTTCAGACGCTTCTTCTTCCATGCCGGCGTGCCCACCAGGCTCGCCGACAGCTCCGCCAGCAGATGGCAGTGCCACGGCGTCTCCGCGTCCCGGCGCGCCGCCTGGTTCGAAAGCACCAGATCCACCTGGTGCGCGTGCAACGACGGCAGCAGCTCGCGCAATCCCCCCGAACGCACCACCACCTCCACCCCGCTCCGGTGCAGCGCCGGACGCAGAAACTCCAGGAGGAAATTTCGCGACAAGGTCGCCACCGCGCCGACCCGCAACACCTGCCGCCCGCCCCGCGGCCGATGCTGCATCACATCCATCAACTCCTCCCCCGCGCGGCCTATCGTCTCCGCGTATTCGAGCGCGAGCCGCCCCGCCTCCGTGAGCCGCAAGCCGCCCCGCCCGCGTTCGAACAGCGCGTGCCCGAGGCTCTCCTCCAATTGCCTCAACTGGATGCTCAGCGCCGGCGCCGACAGATTCAGCTTCTCCGCCGCGCGCGTCACGCTCAACTCCCGCGCGATCATCCGAAAGTAGCGAAGATGGTGATAATTCAGGAACGGCATGCCCGTTCTTTGATTAAATTATATCTAACGCCACGTTCAAAACGCTGTAATCGTCTAAAATCTCGTCGTGCCCTAGTCTCCCGGGGCCGCGCCCGTCTCCGATCCGTCGAGGCCGCGCGGCGTCCCGCATGAACCTGTCCGACTTCGCCGCCAACCTCCTCTCCGCCCCGATCCTGCTCTTCGTGCTCGGTCTCTGCGCCACGCTCCTGCGCAGCGACCTCGAGATCCCGCCCGTCGCGGCCAAGGCCCTCTCGCTCTTCCTCCTTTTCGCCATCGGCTTCAAAGGCGGCGTCTCCCTCGCGCAAAGCGGGCTCGGAGGCGACGTCGTCGCCGCCATGTTCGCCGCGCTCGCCGCCTCCGTCCTCGTGCCGCTATGGTCCTTCTTCGCGCTGCGCCGGCGCTTCGGGGCGGCCGACGCCGCCGGGCTCGCCGCCGCCTACGGCTCGGTCAGCGCCGTCACCTTCATCACCGCGGCAGGTTTCCTCGCCGAGCGCGGCGTGCCCTACTCCGGCCACATGATCGCCGCCATGGCCCTCATGGAGTCGCCCGCCATCGTCGCGGGCGTCGTCCTCGCCCGGCGTTTCGCCGCCCGCCCGCCCGGATCGCCGAAACCCGTGATCGACTGGCGCCACCTCGGCCGCGACGCCCTGCTCAACGGTTCCGTCTTCCTCCTCCTCGGCAGCCTCGTCGTCGGCCTCGTCTGCGGCCCCGCCCGCGCCGCCCCGTTGAAGCCCTTCATCGACACGCTTTTCCCCGGCCTGCTCGCGCTCTTCCTTCTGGACATGGGCATCGTAGCCGCGCGCCGCCTGGGAGACCTGCGCAAGGTCGGCGCCGCCGCGCTCGCCTTCGCCTTCCTCGCGCCGCTCGTCAACGCCGCGCTCGGGCTCGCCCTCGCCGCCCTCGTCCGCCTCGCCCCCGGCGACGCCTTTCTCCTCGTCGTTCTCTGCGCCAGCGCCAGCTACATCGCGGTGCCCGCCGCCCTCCGCGTCGCCCTGCCCGAGGCCAACCCGGGCGTCTACGTCACCCTGTCCCTCGCGCTCACCTTCCCCTTCAACATCCTCGTCGGCCTTCCGCTCTACGAACGCGCCGCCTCGGTGCTCCTCGGCTGAAACCCGGCCGGGCGGCGCCGGCCCGCCTACGGCGCCGCGAGGAACACCCCCGCGCACGCGCAAAACTCCGCGCGCGTCTCCATGTGGGGATTATGCCCGGCCGTCGCGATCGTCTCCACCCGCGAGCGCGGGAAATGCGCCGCCATCTTCGCCAGGTCCGGGTCGGCCACGTAACGCGACCTGCCGCCGCGCACAAACAAGACCGGTCCGTCAAAACGCTCCTCCGGCCCGAGCGGATTGCGCTCCACGTCCGCCAGCGCCGCCGTCAGCACGGGCAAATTCACCGTCCACCTCCACGCGCCGTCCTCCCCGCGCTCCAGGTTCGTCGTGAGAAATTTCCGCATGCCCCAATCCGGCACGCGGCCCTCCATCTTCATCTCCGCCTCGCCGCGCGATTTCAACGTCTCCAAACGCAGCTCGTTCATCGCCGCGAACTCCGCGCGATGCCCGTGCGACAAATAATCCTTCGGCGCGATATCCACCACGATCAGCCGCCGCACCCGCCGCGGATGCCGGCACGCCAGGGCCATCGCCACCTTCCCGCCCATGCTGTGCCCCATCAGATCGACCGCGCCCGGGCTCCGCGCGTCGAGCCACGCCAGCACGTCGGCCAGCATCGCGTCGTAGCTCATCGTCCCGCTCCAGGGCGACTTGCCGTGGTTTCGCAAATCCAGCGCCCACACGTTGCGCCCCCCTTCCGCCTCCGGCGCCTCCGCGAGCACGCCTCCCGCCGTCTGCCAGTTTCGCGACGAGCCCAGCAAGCCGTGCAGCAACACGAGCGGCGGTTTGCCCGCCCCGCCCAGCTCACGCGCGTTCAGCTCCACCGGCTCCGTCTTCGTCATAGGCCGCGCAGCCAACACGCGGCGTTCGCGCGCGCAACTCTTCACGCGCCCGCGGCGACGGCCCGGACGGGTCGGTCTCCGCCTCCAGCCTGCCGAGATGGTCGAGCGCCTCCTCGCGCGTCGCCCCGCACATGTCCCGGGTCGGCCGCAGGCTCGCGCAAAAGGCCGGGCGCTCGGGACGCCCGAAGATCGCGCAACGCATGTCGGGCAAAAGCTGCACGCAAGGGACTCCCGCCGGCTTGCCATGCGGCATCCCGGGTATCGGCGACGTAATGCTCGGCGCGATACAGCAGGCCCCGCAGCCCTCGCGACAGTCCAAGGCCTCGGCCCGGACCTCCGATTTTGGAGGGACGCCGCCGTCCCCGGCGTCCTCGCCCTCTCCCGAGTTCATTCCAGATGCGCGCGCAGCATCCACGCCGTCTTTTCATGGCCTTCGAGCAGGCCGGTGAGGAAATCGTCCGTGCCCGCGTCGCCCGCCTTGTCCGCGACCTCGATCGCCTCGCGCAGCGACCGGATCACCGCCTCGTGGTCGCTCAGCAGCGCGGCGATCATCTTCTCGGCCTCCAGCCTGCCGCCCGGTTGCTCGTCGATCCGGGTGAGCTTCAAAAACTCCTTCATCGAGCCGGGCGCCACTCCGCCAAGGATGCGAATGCGCTCGGCCACCTCGTCGATGCGCTCCGCCAGCGCGTCGTATTGCTTCTCGAAGAGCTCGTGCAAAGGGCCGAAGTGCGGCCCGGTCACGTTCCAGTGGAAATTGCGGGTCTTCACATACAGCACGTGCTCGTCGGCCAAAAGCCGTCCCAGCACGGCGAGAACGGCGTCACGGGATTTTCCGGGGAGTCCGAGGTTGGGTTTCATCCCGGCCATGAAAGCCGTGTTCGGCGTCCTGTCCAATCCCGCGCCCGCCGGGCGCTTCCATTTGGGGCGCGACGACACCTCGCCGCTTTCGACGGGCCGGCTCGGCGGCCCTCCCGTCCCGCCCTCGTCTCCCCCGCGACTACCGCAACGGCTCCAGGTCCGGATCGGTTTTCGCCAGTTCGACGCAACCCGGGTCCATGCGGCACGCGTCCGCCAGATAGCCCCGCGCGTTTTCGATCCGCCCGAGCTGCGCCTCGTAGCAGGCGAGGTTGAACCGGATCATCGCCTCCCCCGGATGCCGTTCCAGCGCCTCGAGCAGGATCGTTCGCGCGTCCTCGATCGTTCGCGACCGGCGAACCGCATACGCCCGCTGTATCCAGTGCCGCGCGTCTTCAGGCGAACGCTCGCACAGCAAAGTCGCCGCCTCCGCCGCGCGCGGCCAGTCCGCCAGTTCGTGAAACACCGCCGCGCGCATGGCCAGCGCCGGCAGCGTGTCGTTTTCCTCAGCCACCATCTCGCCCAGCGCCTCCGCCGCCTCGCGTTTCATCCCGAGAGCCAGATACCCCTCCGCGTATTGCAGCGCGCGCAGCGTCTGGAGGCTTAGTTTCATCGCCCCACTCCAAGCCTCTTGCCAGCCGCTTTCAAGGGCGCTCGCACCGATGGCTTGCCCGCTCCGCCGCCGCTCGCACGCTGCGCCGCCATGCAGTTGAACAAAACCTGGGCCGCCCAACTCGACGACTATGTCATCGACCTCGCATGGTCGCACGACGGAGCGTTTCTCGCCGTCGCCTCGCAGGCCGGTCCGCTGCATCTTTTCGCCGGGCCCACCGGCGAAAACCGGCGCGAGCTGCCCGGCCACGCCGACGGCTCCAACTGCCTCGCCTTCGCGCCCGGCTCCGCGCTCCTCGCCTCCGGCGGCCAGGACGGCGCGGTGAAATTCTGGGACGCCGCCGCCGGCCAGCACCTCGCCACCTCCGAGCTCGGCTCCGCGTGGGTCGAACACCTCGCATGGCGTCCCGCCTCCGTTTCCTCCATTTCAGGCGCCTCGCTTCTGGCCGCCTCCGCCGGACGCGATCTCGTCTTTCTTCGCCCCGACGCCTCGCTCGCGCATCGTTTCAAACCCGCGCCCAAAACGATTTCCGCGCTCGCGTGGCATCCTCAGGGAGGCGCGCTCGCCGCCGCCTGGTTCGGCGGCGTTTGCCTCTGGGACGCGGACGATTTTCGCGCCCAGCGCGAATACGTCTACGCCAACGGCATCGTCACGCTCGCCTGGTCACCGCCCGACGGTCGCTGGCTCGTCTCCGGCAACGTCGATCCGAGCGTGCATCTCTGGCTTCCCGAGGAGGACCAGGAATTTCACATGAGCGGCTACGAGACTAAGGTGCGCCAGATCTCTTTCGATTTCACCGGCACGCGTCTCGCCACCACCGGCGGCCAGGACGTGTGCGTCTGGGACTGCTCCGGCGGCGGACCCGAGGGCCGCGAACCCGCCATGCTGCCGCACGACGCCCCGCTCGTCGCGGTCGCTTTTCAAAACCGCCACGGCCTGCTCGCTTCCGCCAGCCGCGACGGCGTGCTTCAACTCTGGAGCCCCGAGCGCGCGCAACCGCTTCGCGCCACCGTGAAAATGCCCGCGCCCGCCACCAAGCTGGCCTGGTCCCCCGACGACCGCTTCCTCGCCGTGGGCAGCGAAAAGGGCGTCGTCTACGTGCTCCAGGTCCAAAACTGAGCGGAGAATCCCCGGCCGACGTCTCCGGATTTTCACCGGTTTTTGCCTCGGTGACGGCTTCTCGCCGCCCGCGCGCCGGGCCATGCTGGTCGCATGCCTCACGAAGACTACGTGCCTGCGGATCAGACGCCGGATTATACCTTCGACCCGGCGACGCTATATCAAACCATCGCCCGACCGGCCGCCCCGGCCGTGCAGCCGCCGCCCCCTTTGGCGGCGCGCGTCGTCAAAACCGGCCTCGGACTCGCGCTCGCCGGCGTTGTCTGCCTGCTGATCGGCCAGCAACGACTGGCTCGTGCCAACGCAACCAAGGGCTGGATCGAAACGAACGCCGTCATCTCCTCCGCCAAACTCTCCGCCCAAGGCCAAAACTACCACGTCGACCTTCTCTATCGCTATCGCGCCGGGCCCCGCGAACGCCACGGAAGTCGCGTGGCGCTCGAGCCCGATCTGTCGCGCGAGGCCGCCTACGCTTACGCCGCCAAATTTCGCCCGGGAACTCGTGTGACGGCCTGGTTCGATCCGGCGGCGCCTGAATCGGTTGTTTTGGAACGACCGGCCATCCCGCTGCCCCGCGCTCCCGGTCTTTTCGGCGCCGCCCTGCTCGTCGCCGGCATCGCGCCTTTTGCGCTGCAATTGGCCCGCCACCTTCGATATCGCGCGACGCGCCGCTAAAGCGTTTCAAATAGAACCGTAGCCAAAAGGTAGGGCGCGACCGCCGGGCGCGCCGCGGCGGAGTGGCCAAAACCAAGAGGCAAAGGCGGCGGGCCCGCCCCACCACGACAGGCGACGAACACGGCCTGCGGTTCTGCTTGAACCGCGCTAGATCGCTCGCCCGACATCTGGAAATTGTAGCCACGCCCGCCCCCGGGCGTGGCTACAACGGAATCATCCGGGTCAGGCGCGCTCCGGCACATATCACCAAAGTAGAACCAGAGTAGTTCAAACTCAGTCGCCCGCGTTTGCGGTTCAGGCAGGGTGGCGCCGCCGGAGCCGCCGCAGGCCGACGTCGCACCGCCAATCGGTCAAAAGGCCACCCCGACAAGGCCGGCCCGGCGGTCCGGCCCCGCCACCCGCCCGCCGTCGGCCGGGCTTCACTTCAGGTTCAGGTTCACGCGCGTGCCCTTTGGCGTGACCGGGCCGAGAAACACCCGCTCCCCGGCGACCTTGCCCGTCTCCAACAACCACCCGCGAACGGCCCGCGCGCGCGACTCGCCCAAGGCCTGCAACTCCGCATCCGGAATTTCGATACGCGCCGCGAGCCTGGTCTCCATTTCCGCGAGCGTGATCGTCGGAACACCCGGCTCCGCCGGAACGCCATCCATCTCCGGCGCGGGCGCGTCGGGCGGAGCGGCGGGCGGGGCGACGGGCTTCGCCGCGGGTGCGCCGCCCTTCGACGGAGACTCCGCGTCGTAGCGGCGCAGACGTCCGACCTGCGCGCCGGCGGACTGCTTCCTCGGCCCTTCGGCGCCCGCCGCCGCCACCCCCGGCGCGACGGGAAGCGCGATGGCGGAGCCGCCTTCGCCCGAGACGAATTGAGGCGGTGTTTCACCCGGAGCCGGCGGAAAGGCCTCGGCATAGAGTTTTGCCAACATCCCCGCCCGAAGCGCCGGCGTGATCTCGAGCTGCTCCGGCGGCGGCGTATTCGGATCGACCAGGCGACGGGTTTCCCAGGCGGCCGCGCGAACGTGCTGGTCCAGTTGGACACGGCGCAGCGCGGCGAGATCCGCGACGGGATCGTAGGCGCCGACGACATCGAGGCTGAGCGCCGGACGCCCGTTGAGCGCTTTCGCCACGGTCTCCAGCTTCTTCAACCCGGCCGCGTCGATCACGGCCGCGCCGGCGGCAAAATCCTGCCAGCCGAGTTCGTCGCCGCCTCCGCCGAAGGCGGCGCCAAGGAGCGAGAACGGCGAGGTCGCCGCCTTGGTGAGAATGTTCCCCGCCACCTGCAACACCACGCGCCCGATCTTGAACTGCGGATCGTCCAAACTGCCCTTCACCGGAACCGGCAGGGAGATTTTGCCGTTCATGTCGCGCAGGAGCGCGAGCGCCAGTCCGACCGGAAGCTTGGTCGCCTCGGGACTGTCGGTCTTCGCGCCCAGAAAAAACTGGTCGAGAACGATGAGGTTGTCCGTGTCGATCTTGCGGTCGTTCAACTTCGCGGTGATCGCGACGTTGAGATTGCCGCGCGCGAGTTCGCGGCCGGCGTATTTGCCGATGTAGGGACCGGCGCCCGGTTGCAGATCGATGCCCTTGAAGTCGACCTTGAGGTCCACGAAGGCCGGCGTGCCCAGCGGGTTCAACTTGCCGACGATCGACACCGGCGCGACGCCGTCGACCTTCCCGCGCAGATCGACATCCGCGCGACCGAGGGCGTCGGAGCTCAGGCCCGTGATCGTCCCGCTGAAGTCCGTGACGGCTCCGCGGGCGGCCGGTTTGATCGAACGGTCCTCGAACCGGACCGCGGCGCGATCAAAGGCGAACTTGCCGACCGTGACCGCCGCGGGAAACGACGCCGCGCCCGCGGCGGCCGGTTCGGCGCCGGGCACGGAGACAGGCGCGCCTTTCTTGCTCGCGGCCTTGGGCGCGGCGCCCACGTGCGCGAAACTCGGACTGCCATCGGCCTCCACGCGCACGAACGCGCTCGGTTCGACGAAACGGATTTCGTCCGCGTGAAACGCCGGCGGCGAGCTGCTCGCCTTGATGCCGGTGATCGAAAAATCGCTCCATTTGAGAAAATCCTCCGCGAGCTTGCCGTCCACGGTCTGAAACCCGGCGACACCGAAATCGCCGGTGAACGTCGCCACGCCTTCGCGCAAGGTCGCCTTGCCCCGCGAACGGATCGCGCCGCCCGCGAGGCGGATGTTGATAAACGGCTCCACATACGGGCTCGCGTTCGCAAACGGCACCCGTTCCAGAGCGACGGAAAGCTCGGCCGCGAGCGGCCGGGCCGCGACCGCGCCCTCGACCGCGACGCGTCCCTCCTCCGGCAACTTCACCTCGAGCGCCAGCGGCGACACCTTGGCCAGGTTCGAGCTGTCGATGTCGCGCAGCGTGAGGCGAACATCCTCGATCCTATGCTCGGCTCGACGGGGCGTCGTCAGGTCGACCACCTCGACCCGCACGTCCGACACGGAGAGTTCGCCGAGCGTGACGACGGGA
>CBINJQ010000011.1:0-25750 GCA_966251015.1 uncultured Akkermansia sp.
GGAGGCGAGATCCGCGGTCTCGCGCGCGTCGGCGCCCGCCTCGAGGCGCCGGTTGGCGAGCGTGTTGGCCGCCGCTCGATTGGAAAGCATCAGGCCCGAGACGAACGGCCCTCTCATCTCTTGGGGAAGCTCCGGGTAAAAGGAGCTGAGCGCCGCCGATTCGGACGCGGGGCAGGATTCGGCCAAAAGAGCGAGGTGCCGCGTGAAAGCCGGAGCGAAACGTTCCTGCCGAAAGCGCTCCAAGATCGTTTGGCGAACCGCGACGTCGCCCAACTCGGGCGCGAGCGAGCGGAGCGTCGCCATGAAGATTTCCGGCGAGGACTTTCGGACGAGTTGAAGCAGCGGACCATGCGCCCCGAACCAAGGATGGGCGGCGAGCCGTTGGATGATGCGGTGCTGATCTTCGGGCGGGAGACCGGGCAGGCGTTTTTCCAGATCGGGCGCGAGCGCTTCCAACTGAAGTTCGGCCACGATCAACCAGGCGTCGGCCGAATCGGTTTGGCGGGCGCGCGCCTCGCGCAGGGTCGAAACGAATCGTTCGGTGGCAAAGAGCGCTTGGGGCCGGCTCAACGGCGCCGGTTCGTCGGCGGGAGTGAAATCGAAAAGGGGGAGTTTGGCGATACGCGGGGCAAGCGCCTCGCGAACACGGGCGATCCGATCGCGATTTTGGGCGAGAAAAAATTCCTCGGGCGACCCGTTCGCGGGCACCGTGATCTCGCGCGGTGTGTCGAGATCGATGCGGATGGACAGATCCTGATCCGAAAGCCCGGCCCATGTGGTCGGATAGTTTCGGGAAAGTGTCCCGGGTTTGATGGTCATCACCAGCTCCTTCAACAGGCCTTGGGCGGTGCCATAGTCGTAGAACCTTTCCTCTCCGGCGGCCGAAGCGCGGATCTCCACGTAGTTTTGGATCTGCGGGCGCAGGTCGATGGCGAGCGTGCAGAACGTGGCGGCTTCCTCGAGCGGTCCGGTGGCGGGGCCGCGGACGACGACGTATCCGGGCGGCGCCTTGACCCGGCCAACGACGGATTCGAGGGCGTCGGAACCGAATTCGGCCGTGTCTCCGGTGACGAGAACCCGAATCCATCGGTGGGCTTGCAGTCGGCGGGTCCGGTCGAGGGCGGGCGCCTCGGCGGCGTGGAGCGCGCCGATATCGTGCGGCCCCACCCGGGCGAAACGCCGGAGCAGGCGCGGGATGACGATGTTGTCCGGAGCCGTGCGGGCGGAGTCGATCTCTCGCCGAAGGAGGCCGGCGATTTGCTCCGCGAGCTGTTGCTGGTGTCGTGCGATTTCCGCGCCGAGCGATCGGCCGCGCGGCAACGTGGGATCGGAATTGGCGGCGCGCAGGCGGTCCAGGCGTCCAAATATCTGATCGTAAGTTTGCCGGGCTCCTTGGACGTCGCCCGCCTCGATGAGGCGGAAAATTTCCGGAAGGCGGGTTTCGGCCGCCTGGAGTTCTTTCTCCACCTTTTGCGGGCTCATCGCGTGGGCGGATTCGGCGGTGACCGCCGCCGTCGTCGCGTGGGTGAACCAACCGACAATCCGGTCCCGCTGGTTATAGACGAGCGCGAGCGCGGCAAGTGCGCCGAAGACGACCAGTTCCTTTCGCGAGGGCATGTCTGACGCGCTTTTCGGCGAGGGCTTGTGTCGACGAACTCTTCGGCCGAACGCGACTCAGGCGGGTTTGCGACCGCTGGCGAGCAGGGTCTCGAAGTGGGGCGGCTGTTCTTCGCGCGCGACGCCGACCACCTCGACGGCTTGGAAGCCGGCGTTTTCCAGGAAGGAGTGAAGGGTGTTTTCGGGAAAGCCCAGCCAGACGTCGGCGTAGAGTTCGCGCGCTTTCTCGAAGGCGTGTTCCTTGAGGTCGAGGACGAGGAGCTGGCCTCCGGGGCGAAGGATGCGAAAGGCCTCGGCGAGGGCGGCCTGCGGGTGCTGGGCGTGGTGGAGGGCCTGGCTGAGGATCGCGAGATCGACCGACGCGCCGGGCAACGGGACCTGCTCGATGTCGCCGAGCTTGTAGGCGAGATTGGCGAGACCGTTTTTCTCCGCCAAGGCCGTGCCGACCTCGACCATTTTGGGCGAGCTGTCGATGCACCAAACCTGACGGGCGCGACGGGCGAGCAACTGTGAAATGAGACCTTCGCCCGCGCCCAAGTCGGCGATGTCGATGGCCGGCGCGAGACGAAGCGCGAGATGTCCGATGGCTTCCCAAGAACGGCCCGGGCAGTAGTTTTTTCCGAGACGGCCGGCGATGAGGTTGAAATACTCCTCCTGGGTGGCGCGGCGTTTGGCGAGGGCGCGCGCGAGACCGGCGCGATCCGCGGCGAGCTCCGGCTGCGCGGAGACCGCTTCGGTCGCGGAACGGAGGAGCCCGAGGGTGGGGGAGGGCAGATCCTGCCGCAGGCTGTAATACGCGCGTTTCCCGTCACGGCGGTCGCTCACGAGTTCGGCGGATCTAAGCAGGGCAAGCGAGGACGAGATGCGTGATTGAGCCATGCCGAGGATGTCTTGCAGCTCGGCGACCGACAGCTCCTCGCGCAGCAGGAGGGCGAGGATGCGAAGCCGGGTAGGGTCCGCGACCAGTTTAAGGGTGTCCCACGATGTGTTCACGAGTGACGCGTTACTCAGCAGGAATCACGCGCTTGTCGAATGCCTATCGTGTCGGACGCATGAGTTTGGCGGCGCGCCGGGGGGGGGGGGGGGCGGGGGCCGCTCCGTCGGAGTTCCGAAGACGATCCCGCCGCCGGGGGGCGACGCGCAGGCGGCGACTCCTCGATGACTTGAAAAACGAAGAACGTGGGCGGGGACGGACCGCCGGGCCGTCCGTTCGCGTCGACGAGCCCGGCGGCGCCGGGCTTCGCTCTCAACGTAGCGGGACGGGCACGATGTTTCCGGCGTCCACCGGGAAACCGGGCGTGTCCGAGGTGTCCACGACTCCATCGTCCGCGAGTCGCTTCGGGCGCGTCGTCTTGCGCCAAAGTTTCGCGTCCCAGTCCCACTGTTTCACGATCCGCGCCGGGGCGCCGACCGCGACCGAGCCGGGCGGGAGCGACTTCGTCACCACGGAGTTCGATCCGACGATGCAGCGGCGGCCGATGGTCACTCCGGGCATGATCACGCAATTTTGCCCGAGCCATGAGCCTTCGCCGATCACGATGGACGCCGCCTCCTCGTTGGGCTGGTCCCGGTAGGGGAGCTCGGCCGTGGCGTGTCCGCGCGAGGCGTCCGAGATGAAAACTCCTCCCGCGATCAGCACATTGTCCTCAATGACGACGCTCTTTTCCGCATACACGGTCAATCGTCCCGTGACCCACACCCGGTTCCCGATTTCGATTTCGCCGAGCGAACCGTCTGCCTTGGGGACGACGCAGAGCGAAGTGCCCTTGCCGAGATAGGCTTCCCTGCCGACGCGAATCCGGCGGGGGTGGGCGACGTAGCGGGGGCGGGCGAAGTGGGCCTTCGGGCCGCACGCGGCGAAGCGGGGCATGGGCCAGCACTTCACGAAATTTTTCAGGGCGGTGATGTTCATGTGACGCGGCCGGACGGAAAAAGGGCTCGCGTATTCTCCGGCCGCCAAGGCGCGGCCGGTCAATGGGCCCAAAGGCCCAGAATCCCCGGCTTCGCCCTCGGGGAACGGGGCAGGGCATCTCCCTAACCACGCGCCAAAAAAGCGGGACTAATTTCCCGCTGCTCGTCGGCATGAAAATTCTCAGACCCTAAGAACCTCCGGCATAAAAGTTAAAAGTATATGTTTTGCAGTTATGGGGGAAACACCCGGTGGCGTTTTAGGGCGCAATCTGTAAGATAACCGTTAACGCCCTTTGGGCTTCACTGATGGAAAATACACTTTTATTCGTCGCAGGTCTTGTCCTGTTGTGTTGGCCCACCGCGTGGCTTTGTCGTGGGCGGGTTCGATTCCTCCCCGTCGATTCTTTCCTGGAAGACCGCTCTTTGATCGCGAGTTGGTTCGGCACCGTGGCTTGGTGGAATCTGATTCGGGCTTGGTTCGGCGTCTGGCTGCTGCGCGAAGCGGAGATGGCGATCATCGGGCCCGGGGCGCGTCACCATTTTGTGGTCGGATACAACGGCGTCGTTATGGCTCTCGGGTTGGCGATGCAGATGCTCTTTTACCGCACCCGTGAGAGCGAGGTGCCGTTTCCCGCGTCCTACGTCTTCGGCGTGCTGCTGGCGGTCCTTCCGCCGGGCGTCGCGTTCCCTGCCATCGTTCTTGGCGTGGCGACTTGCGCGGCGATGCGAAGCCTTTCCTTCGGATGGGCCAGCGCCGGGCTCGTGGTTTGCGCGCTGAGCCTTCTGTTCGCGGTTTCCAAGGTGGAGTTGGCGAAAGTCGGGCTCCTTTTCGCCGTTCCGCTGGTGGGAATATTGGGTTCGAATCGTCACTTTGTCCTCCCTGTCGGCCAGCGGCATGCGCTTTCCGCTTCGCGAGACATGGCCGCTTCCCGGCTGCGCTAGGCGACGGACAGACACGTCGGCCGCGGCCGCCGGAGAAAAGGGGGATGGGGGCTGATTGTCGGGATCGGCCCTGCGGTCGACTTTCTTCGACCGGACGACGGAATTGGTGCGAAAACAACAGCTGCGGGCGACTATCGAGACCGCACCGGCGTGGTTTCCGCGCCGGCTTGATCGGACGGGTTGGCGGCATCCGCGCCATTCCCCTTGATGCCGCCGTGCGAGGCTGCTTTCCCCGTTGCTTGATGCACGGCCGTCGCCTTGGAGCGGTCGCGGGCTGCCGATCACCGTCTCGTTTCTATTTTCATCACCCTTATGTCCTCCCCCTCTCGCACTCCGCCGACTTTTGGCCAAAGCGTCGATGAGCTTCGCGCCGTGTTGCAGGCCGCGCACGCGCTCGCTCCCGCCGTCGAGGCGGCGGGCGGGGCCATCCTCGCGAGCCTCAAGGCGGGCGGCACGCTCCTTACCTGCGGCAACGGGGGCAGCGCGGCCGACGCGCTGCATCTCGCCGAAGAACTGGTGGGACGATATCTGAGGGAGCGCCGAGCCTTGCCCGCGATCTGCCTCAACGCCGATCCGACCGCGATCACGTGCATCTGCAACGACTACGGCTATGAGCACGTTTTTTCACGAGGCGTGGAGGCGCTCGCCCGACGCGGCGATGTTCTCGTGGGTTTCACGACGAGCGGCAACAGCGCGAACGTCCTGGCCGCTTTTTCCGCGGCCAAAAAGAAGGGCGTGACCACGGTTCTCCTCGCCGGCAAGGACGGCGGCAGGGCGCTCGGCGTCTGCGACCACGAAATCATCGTCCCGAGCCAGAACACGGCTCGCATCCAGGAAGTGCATACGCTTGTGCTGCACCAGTGGCTGGAGGCGGTGGACGCGCACGACTGGAGCTAGCGGCGCCTTATCGAGCCTCGTAAATCAGGCTGACGGGTGGGGACGGACCGCCGGGCCGTCCGTGTTCGTCGGCGGAGCGGCAAGGGGCCGGGAGGCGAAGGCGCCGGGCGTTCAGGCGACGGAGCGGCCGGGCACGTAGAACTCGCAACCGACGGTAAAACGGGGGCGGAACGAGGCGCAGGTTTGCGCGGCTTCGGCGGGTTCGAGCCACACAAAGGAGGGGCTGCGCCAGACGATCCTGCGACGCGCGTCGGAATCGACGCCGACGGCGGAGAGCGTGAGCGTGTGCGGCTCGTGCGCGGTTTCGGCCAGAGGGATGTCGAACCACCACCATTGGCGGTCCTCGGGGCTGTCGCGGAAATCGAGCGTCACATCGAGCAGCACCCGGGAATCCCCGCCGACCACGGCGCGGCACGGGCCGGTGTCGGGATGGGTCCAGTCGTCGGGATGGAGCGAGAGCGCGAGACCAAGGCGGCCGGCCCGGCCGGTGGGCACGACGTAGGTCGCCCGCGAACCGGCGGAGGTCACGAGCGAGCGCGCCGCGCGGCCTCGGATGCCGACGAACTCCACCGCGGTCTCTCCCTCGCGGCTTGCCCCGGAGAGCTGGTCGACGAGGGAAAAATGGCGGGCGCGGGCGATGTCGCCTCCGGTCAACGCCTCCGCGAACTCGATCGCGTCCCGTTGCAGGAATCCCTTCTCCTTGCGCGTGTGGCACAGCAGGTGATGCGCGGCGGCGAGCTCGTATTGGAGGACCGGCGCGGAACCGATCGAAAAGGCGCTGAGCTCGGAGTGGACTTGCCGGTAGTCGAGGCGGCCGTCGGGGCGGTCTGGCGCGGGCGGGGGAAGTTGATCGCCGGGAACGCGCGGTCGGGCGATCACCTCGTCGAGCACGCGGAGGAGCGCGGCGGTGGCGTCGCCGCGTTCCAGTTCGTCCGCGTAACAGGCATCCTGCCAGGCGAGCTTCTGCGGCGGCGGGTAAAGCAGTTCCTGGACGACGCTGGCGATGTGCTCGGCGCAGCGAATCTCCCAGGCGGAGGCGACATAGGGCGGAGCGGCACGATAGTCGATCTGCGCCACGGGGATCGCTTTGTGCATCGCCTCGAGCACGCAGGTCGAGGTGAACGAAACGAGCGCGGAACACGACGAGAGCACGTCGGAAAAACTTCCGCCGACGTCCGCGGCGACGCCGATGTCCTCGGCCAGGTCGGCCGCGATTCGCCAGACCGGCTGGATCTGCGGCATGGTGTCGAGCCACGCCTTCAGATCGCGCAAGGCCCGGCGGGCGAGGACCTGTTGCTCGACGTCGTGCCCGGCGGTGCGGGCGGTGGCGACGAGCAGGCGCGGCCGGGCTCCGGGGCGGACGACGCGTTCGCGCGGGAGCGCGTCGAAACGGGGCAGGCCGACGACGTGGATGCGCTCGGCGAGGCCCATGGCCGCGAGGATGCGCGCGGGGTGGCGTCCGATGACGCAAAGATCGCTGGCGAGGAGCGGCTGGAGCATCGTGCCCCACGGGCGGATGAAGCTGAGGTTGTTCCAGACGTAGGACCACTCGAGCACGCCATCCATGACGTAGACGACGGGCACGCCGGCGCGACGGGCGGCGGCGGAGACGAGGCGCCATTCGTGCGTCCACTCGCTGCTCAACAGGATCGCGGCGGGATCGAGCGCGAGGACGGCCCCGGCGTCCCGGTCGCCGGCGTGAACGACCGGGCGGCCGAGCCGGAGCGGCGCGTCTCCGAAGATTTCCCGCGCGCGCGCGGGCGCGTCGAGGACGACGATCGGGCGGGTGTCGCTCATGCGGCGGCGGCCGCGGCGGGCGAGGCGGCGTCGCGTCCGAGGAGGCCGCGGTAGGTCTCGTGCAGGCGACGCGCGACGGAGACGGGGTCGCAGCGTTCGGCGAGCCGCGCGGAAAGGGCGCGCCTGCGTTCGGCGACGAGGGGGTGGGCGCGGAGAGCGGTCACGACGGCGTTGCGGATCGAGCCGACGTCGGCGGGGTCGCAGTAGACGGCGGCGTCGCCGAAGTATTCCTGCTCGGCGGCGCGGCGGGCGCAGACGAGACTGCAGCCGGCGACGGCGGCCTCGATGGAAGTCTGGAACCGGCAATCCTGGAACGACGGCGAAACGTGGACGCGCGCGGCGCGGTAGACGGAGGCGAGCTCGTCGGCTTCGAGATGCTCGATGAAGGTCGTCTCGGGGGTGGCGTTGCGCTGGCAGAGCTCGGCGTAGTCGCTGTTGCGGTGGTGGCCGACGAGGACGAGGGGCAGGCCGGTGCCGCGCAGGGCCTGGAGGAGCAGGATCTGGTTTTTTTGCGGGGCGAGCTCGGCGACGCAGAGCACGAAATCGCGGGCCGGGTGGCGGGCGTGGAACCAGTCGGCCGTGGCGGCGGACAGGCGCGCGGAGTCGATCGCGAAGGGCAGCGGCGTGTGGGCGGCGCTCGCGCCGAGCTCGCGTCGGAGGTCGGTCGCCTCGGCGTCGCTGGCGGGCAGCAGGTGGTCCACGAGCGCGAGGAGCCGGGCCTGCGCGGCCTCGGCGGGCTTGCGGGCGAGGTGGACGCTGCGCGGGGCGGGACGGGTTTCGCCGGAGGCGGGGTTCACGCCCCGGGCGAAGGCGCGGAGGCGCGTCTCGGTCTGGGCGTCGGCGGCGCCGTTGGGAAAAAGGGCGCCGAGCGACGATGCGGCCCAGGCCGCCTCGCGCGGGTCGGCGTAGAGCGGGGTGAGGCAGACGGGAACGCGGGGCGCGGCGACGCGGATGGCGTTGAGCTGGGAGAGCGTTTGGAAGGGGAACGCGGTGTTCCAGACGTGGACGAGGTCGAAGCCGCGCGGATCGGGGCGGGCCGTTTGCGCGAACTCGACTTGCACGCCCTCTTCGGCGAGCGCGGCGGCGAGGCGGCGCATGAGCGGCAGGTCGTCGTCGGGCAGGCGGGGCTGGAAGGCGTTGACCATGAGCACGCGCGGCGCGGGACGAAACGGCACCGCCGTTCCGCCGCGGGCGGACGGGGAGGGGCGGGCGGGTTCGCGACGAAACGGCTCCGCGGTTCCGTCGCGGCGGGGGGCGGCGCGGGAGGCGAGTTCGCGGAGCGCGGCGTGGTCCGGCGCGAGGTGCAGGCCGCGGCGGGCGGCGGCGCGGGCCTGGTCCAGGTAGCCCAGCCTGTGGTAGCAGGAGGAGAGCGCGACGTAGACCTCGGGGTGCGCGGGGAGGAAGTTGACCGCGGCGAGGGCCACGTCGAGGGCGTCCATGTGGAAGCCCTTGGCGGCGAGTTGACGCACGCGCCCCAGGGATGCGCGGCCGATGTCGAGAAGGACGTTTTCCGCCCCGTTCCAAGGGGCGAGCCGGAGGTAGATGTCGTCGAGAATCTGGAGATGGCCCGGCGTGAGGACGCGGGCGGAGCGGGGGAACTCCTCCGGGCGCGGACCGGCGGCGAGCCAGGCGGAGGTGTCGCCGTCGTCGGGCAGATAGCGGCCCTCGCGGGAAAGCGTAATGGAAGTGTCGATACGCTCGAAGACGTCGTGGCCCCATTTCCCATACATTTTGGAGCCGTTGGCGGAGGCGCTGGCCATGCCGGCGAAGGAGCGGTCGAGGCCGGTGCTGATCTTGTGCACTACGTGGGTGCGGCCGTCGTAGAGAACCTCGTAGCCGGCGTGGACGAGGGCGAAGTTGTGGTCGATGTCGTCGTATTGCGTGGGGCTGTAGCGGATGTCGAAGCCGCCGCAGCGCTTGAAGGTGTCGCGCCTGTAGAGGATGCAGCAGCCGTGGATGGCGGCGACGCGGGCGAGGTAGTCGGCCTGGCCGGCGTCGACCTCGTCCCGGTAGTTGTAGCCGTTGGGGTAGCTGTGGGGACAGGCCCATTGGAGCGTGCGGGCGGGGGTGTCGTTGACGGTCTTGGTGGCGACGCAGCCGGCGAAAGGGCGGTTGCGCAGGTCCTCGACGAAGACCTTCAACCAACCGGGAGTGAGCGCGATGTCGTCGTCGAGGCGGGCCACGAGCTCGGCGGAGCCGGCGAGGATGGCGGCGTTGATGCCGGCGGCGACGCCGGTGTTGAGCGGGAGCGTGACGACGTGGAGCGGGAATGGGTAGGAGGCGGCGAGTTCGCGAAGGTAGGCGGGCGTGCCGTCGGTCGAGCCGTTGTCGGCGACATAGACGCGGAGGCGATCGGCGGGATAGTCGGTCGACGCGAGGGTCTCGAGGGTGCGCTTGAGAAAGGTCAGCGAGTTCCAGGTCACGAGGGCGCAGTCGACGGGGGGAAACTCCGAGGAGGGCCGGTAGCGAAGGGGTTCGCCGATCTTCCAGGCGACGGCGGTGTGGCCGTGGAGGCGCCGGATCTCGTTGGTGTCGGGGTGGAGCGGGTTCCATCCCCATTTGGCCTCCCATTGCGCGGCCTGCACCTGAAGGGCGGTCTGCTTCAGCTGGTGGGTCACCTGGCCGAGGGTTTTCTCGGAGCCCACGACCTTGGCCTGGAAGGCGGGTCCGGCGCAGCGCGTGTAGTGGACGGCGCAAACGGCGGGTTGCACGAACACTCGAAAACCGCGGTGCCGGGCGGCGACGCAGAAGTCGTCGTCCTCGAACCAGACCGGGCCGTAGCTCTCGTCGAGCCCGCCGACGGCGTCGAGCGCGGCGCGGGCGTAGTAGGCGAGGGCGCCGGGCACGGCGTCGACCTCGGCGGCGGGGCCGGCAGGACCGGCGGCGAGAAAGGCGCGCAGATCGGTGTGGCGGGGATGGAGCCCGAGACCGGTGACGAGGGCGCGTCCCTCGCACTGGATGCGGCCGTCGGGGTAGACGAGACGCGCGCCGACGACGCCGGCCTCGTGACGAACGGCGGTGGTCGCGAGAACGCGGAGCCAGTCGGGCGTCTCGATCACGACGTCGGCGTGGAGGCGCACGACGTCGCGGCCGGCGGAGAGCGGGTGGGAGAAACCGGCGTTGAGCGCCCGGGCGACGCCGCCGCGCGTGGCCAGCCGGAGGATTTCGACGTCGGGGAACGCGGCGCGGAGGGCGGCGGGGCCGCCGTCGGCGGAGCCGTCGTCGACGACCAGGAGGCGCCAGTCGGGATGCTCGGTGAGTTCGCGAACGGCGCGGATGCAGGCAAGGAGGGTGGGGGCGTCGTCGTGAACCGGGACGACGACGGTGACGGGCGCGAGTTGCATGGGCGGGTTTTGGTCGTTCTGTCCTCTGTCGCTCTGCCGTTCTGATTCACGCCGCGGAGCGGCAGCGGGCGCGTTCGGCGATCCAGTCGGCGCGAACGGTTTCGAAGAGGTCGAGGGCGGCGTCGACGATCTGGTCCATGTTGAGATACCGGTAGGTGGCCAGGCGGCCGGCGAAGTAGGCGCGCGGTTCGAGGCGGGCCTGCTCGGCGTAGGTCTCGTAGGCCTTGCGAGCCTCCGGGGTCGGCACGGGGTAGTAGGCCTCGCCGCCGCGGACGTAGTCGGCGGGATACTCGCGCACGATGGTGCTGTTGGCGCAGAGCTGTCCGGTGGCGTGCTTGACCTCGACGATGCGGGTGAAGTCGAACTCGTTGGGGTAGTTGACCTGCATGGCGGGCTGCCAGAAGCCGGGATGTCCCGAGATCGGTTCGCGTTCCTTGAGCTGGTCGGGCGTGAAGCTCTCGGCCTCGAAACGAAGCGAGCGGTAGGGCAGGACGCCGTGGCGGTAGTCGTAGAACTCGTCGATCGCGCCGGTGTGGATCAGGCGCGCGTGGCGCACCTGGCGCATGACCTCGCGGTAGTCCGTTTTGAGGAGCACGCGCACGCCGGGCGAGGCGGCGAGCATGCGTTCGAACATGCGGGTGTAGCCGGCGGCGGGAAGAGCCTGGAATTTTTCCCGGAGATAGGCGTCGTCGCGGTTGGTGCGGAGCGGGATGCGGGCGCATACGGAGGCGTCGAGCTCGGCCGGGTCCTTCCGCCACTGTTTGCGGGTGTAGCCCTTGAAGAACTGCTCGTAGAGCTCCCAGCCGATCTGGGAGACGATGACCTCCTCGGAGTTGCGCGGGCTCGCGACGGGGACGCGGACTTTTTCGAGGTGGGCCCGGAACTCCTCCTCGGTCGAGGCGCGCCCGATCATCTGCTCGAAGGTGTTCAGGTTGACGGGAAATTTCCAGTAACGCCGACGCGTCCAGGAGAGGATCTGGTAGTTGACGGGGCGCCAGGCGGTGAAGCGCGAGAGATACTCGAGGACGCGCGGGCTGTCGGTGCGGAAGTAGTGGGGGCCGTATTTATGGATCAATACGCCGTGGTCGTCGTATTCGTCGGCGGCGTTGCCGCCGATGTGGGCGCGGCGGTCGACCACGAGGCAGGTGGCGCCGAGCTCGTTGACGATGCGCTCGGCGAGGGTGAGGCCGGAGAAACCGGCGCCGACGATCAGGTAGTCGAAGTGCATGGCGGGTCGGGGGAGCGGGATCAGGCGGCGACCCGGGCGCGAAGCGCCTCGAGTTCGGGGTGTTCGTGGGCGAGGGCCGAGGCGAGTTCCAGGGCCTGGCGGGCGAGGTCGAGGTTGCCGGCCTCGACGGCGAGCTCGCAAAAGAGGCGCCAGCCGGCGGCGTTGCGCTCGTCGAGGCGGAGGCTGGCCTCGAGGGTTTCTATGGCGGAGGGCATGTCGCCGACGGCGCGATAGGCGCGGGCGAGATCGAACCAGAGGACGGCGTCGGAAGGGGCGCGCTGGATCGCGGAGAGCAGGCAGGGAGCCGCCCGCTCCGGACGCCCGGTCGTCAGCAGCGCGAGGGCCTCGGCGTGGAGGTCGCAAGGGCGCAGCGAATGCGGCGCGCGGGCCCGCAGCGGTTCACGTTGGCGACGGAAGCGGCCGGGGCCTTGCGCGCGGAGCTGCTCGCAGGCGGCTTCGAGCAGGCCGGCGAAGTCGGACGCGAGCGCGTAGGTGTCCGCAAAGCGCGGCATCGACGCGGCGGCGGCGGCGAAGCGCGCGCGGGTTTCCTCGCGGGCGTCGCGGTCGCGAAGCAACCCGAGCGCGAGGGCGACGCGGGCGTTCTCGTTCTCCGCGATCGTCTCGTCCAGACCGGCGGACTTGAGGAGCGCGGCTTCCGGCCGGGAGGCGAGGGCGAGGACGGGCACGCCGGCTTCCAGCGCGAGGGCGACCGCCGGGCCTTGCAGGTTGGTCGCCAGATCGGCGAGGGCGACAAGCGACGCGAGGTCGCCGTGATCGAAGGGCGGCGGTTCGTGGAGAACCAGTCCGGGCTTGCCGAGCCCGGCCACGACCTTGCGCGTGGCGGACATGTCCGGTTGCCCGGGGGAGGCGACGAGCAGGAGGACGAGATCGGGAGCGTGTTCGAGGAGCGTGGTCCAGCGCGAGACGTCGGCCGGCGTGGGCGCGAGCGGGGCGAGTTCCAAGAGCAGTGGCTGCTGCTCGGAGACGCCGAGGGCGGCGCGGGACCAGGGGGCGGAGGCGACCGCCCGGTCGGGGGCGCAGTCCCAGGCGAGAGCGGTTCCGGGGAGGAGCGCGAGGCGTTCGGAGAACGCGCGCGGTCTCCGCGCGGCGGCGTCCGCTTCGCCGGAGAGGAGAAGGTCGATGCCGACCAGGCCGGTCGTGATCGGGTCGGTCGCGATCTGGATCGGGGCCGGGCGGAACAAGGCGATTTGCGCGAGGGACACCGGATGCCCGGCGAGCGGGTCGCCGTAGACGAGGCAGTCGAGGCCGAGCTCGTTCAGAAACCGCAGCCGGGCGGAGAGACCCTCGGGCAGAACGTGGAAGCCGGTCGCGAACTCGCGGCAGCGTTCTTCCAATACGGAGCCGGCGGAGGCGAAAGCGATGAAATGCAGCTCCACCCGGCGCGGGTCGAGCTGCGCGCAACGGGCGAGCGTGGTGAACGTCTCCGTCCGGTGGTCGAAGCGTTGGTGAAGGACACCGACACGAAGCGGGCGGCCGCTCGCGGAACGAGGCTCGCGCGCGGCGGCGGGAACGCGGCCGTGGGCGCGTTGCAATATCCGCGCGCGACTCTGTTGCAGTTCGAGAAGCGGCTCCGGAGGAAACGAGTCGAACGGCGGGGCGGGGGATCGCAGGTAGGCGTCGGCCGCGGCACGCACGGAGCGGGCCGCGAGATTGCGGTCCATCCAGGACGCGAGCTCCTCGCAACGTCCCGCGAGATGGCGCGCGAGCTCCGCCGCGGACGCGTGGTCGGGGCGGTCCGGAACCGCCAGCAGCCATTCCATGTAAGGACCCCAAAGCTCGTCCGGAACGTCGGCCAGGCGCGGCGCCTCGGGCAGTTCCCACGCCGACGCCAGGAGGGCGGCGGCGGCGACCTGCTCCATTTCTCCGGCGGCGAGCAGATGCCGGCCGCGGGCGATGGCGAGGAGGGGATTCGGACCGGAGCGCGCGCGGGCGGCGCGGGCGGCTTCGACAAACTGGTCGGCGAGGGCGGCGGCGTCCGTTGCCGGGGCGGGCGCGGTGGGCGGCGGGGTGATGGCCATGGCGGTCGTTTCGCAAAACGCGGGCCATCTTTCTTTCGCGTGCCGGAAGTCGTTTTGTCGGAGTGTCTAAAAATATTCTTTGGCGCCGGTTCCCCCGCCGGGACCGACACGGGACGACGGAGCCCGGAATTTTTTGCCGCTCGCGTCTTTCCCGCGACCGACGGGGACGCCGTGTTCGCCGCCGCCGAAATCTTTCGTCGCGCCCTAAACTCGCGCGAGCTTGTGCCGAAGAGAGCCCAAGCGTGATTCCCCCCAGCCAAGCGCTCAGACGGATGGATACGATTCAATGCGGCCCTTATCTCGACGACGAGATCCGGCAGCGCGTAGAGAGCTGCCCGAAGCTCGCGTCGCTGGAGAGCATCAACCGGAGATTGAAGAGCCTCATCAATTCCGAGCGCGACTACACCTCGCAGATCGCCGAGACGATCCGTCGCGATCCTTCGCTCACGGCCCGCCTGCTGCGCATGATAAACAGCGTGTATTTCGGATTGAGCGCCAAGGTGAACAACATCGAGGAGGCGGTGCTCTTCCTCGGATCGCGGCAGATCCGCGAACTCGCGATGGCGACGCCGGTGATCGAGGACCTCGAGCGGAAGCTTGGGCCGGTCTCTTCGCGCCTGCCGTGGCGGGAGATGTGGCTGCACTCCATCGGCACGGCGATCGTGACGCGCGAGATCCTGGCTTTCACCGACCTGCTGGTCGACGACGACACGGACTACATCGTCGGGCTGTTGCACAACGTCGGGAAGGTCGTGCTCGCGACCACCTGGCCTTCCGAGTTCGAGCGGATCGTGGAGCGGGAATACGGCAGCGCGGAGGAGGTCTGCGACGCGGAGCGCGAGCTGATCGGCTGGGACCACGCCGCCATCGGCGCCTATTACCTGGAGCGCCATCAGCTTTCGCCGGAGATCATCTCCGCCGTGCGTTTTCACGTGGCCCCGGACTCGGCGGGGGAGCACCAGCGCTTCGCGGCCGCGGTCCATGTGGCCGACCGGGTGGTGCGGGCGATCGGCAACCCCGGGGGGCTCGAGCGGGTGGTGGAAACGAGACCGGCCCACTGGGCCGACACCCCGGGCTGGGGGCTGCTCTTCGCCGACCGGCCGCGCGAGACGGCGCTCGCGAGGGCCGCGGTGGAGCATCTCATGCTGCGCCTGCCCGAGCAGCTTCGAAGCATGGTCTGAGCGTCGAGATCCGCATGTCATCCCCGCATTCACCCGTCGCCGTCGAGAACCCTCCGCCCGGGGCTTCGCTCGCCCCTTGGGCGGGAAGCCTGGAACTGGCCGTGGTCTACGCGTTCGAGGACCGGCGGATCGTCGAGGTGAACCGGGCTTTTGCGCGCAAGTTCGGCAGGCCGGAGCAGGCCTGGACCGGGCTGGACCACTCGGAGCTCGTCCACCCGGACGACGCCGACCACTGGCGCGCCGCCGGGCCCCGCCTCGCTCGTCCGCCCTACCACGTGGCGCGGGACCACCGCTGGCGGACCGCCCAGGGCTGGCGTTGGATTTCCTGGGAGGAGACGGCGCTTCGAAACGAGGACGGGCGGATCGTGCTGATTCGGGCGATCGGGCGCGACGTCACCATGCACCGGCTCGCCGAGGAGCATTTCAGGAAGCTGGCCCAGGCCATCGAGCAGGCCCCGGTTTCGATCGCCATCACCACGCCGGGCGGTTCCCCGCAGTATGTGAATTCCCGATACACGGATGTCACGGGATACACGTTGGAGGAGATCTTCGAGCGGCAGATACCCTTGCTCCGCGAGGGCCATCCCAACGAGGCCGCCTACCGGCGGTTCTGCGCGCTCGTCGCCTCCGGCGGCAAGTGGGCCGGGGAGCTGCGCACCCTGAGGAAGGACGGGGGGGAGAACTGGGAGTTCGTGCAGGTGTCCCCGATCCGCGACCACGCCGGGGAGGTCGCGTCCCTGCTTTGCCTGCGCGAGGACATCAACGAGCGGAAGGCGCTCGAGGAGCGCCTGCGGCAGGCGCAGAAGATGGAGAGCCTGGGCACCCTGGCCGGAGGCATCGCGCACGACTTCAACAACATCATCTCCATCGTCCGCGGCTTCACCGAGCTGGCGAAGATGCTGCCCTCCGACAACGCGGACCTGCGCCGCTACCTGGACGCCGTCCACTCGGCGGCCCTGCGCGCCGCGTCCCTCGTCGGCCAGATCCGGGCTTTCAGCATCAAGACCGAGATGAGCTACCGCGCGGTGCAGTTGAACTCGCTCGTGCGCGAGCTGGACGGGCTGATGCGCGAGACCTTCCCGCGCGACATCGAGCTGCGCCTTCTGCTCGACGATTCGCTGGAGAGCTTCGCCGCCGATCCCGACCAGATCCGGCAGGTCGTTCTCAACCTTTGCGTGAACGCGCGCGACGCCATGCCCCGCGGCGGCACGCTGGCGATCTCCACCGGGCGGGTCCCGGGCCTGCGCCTGGCCGCGCTCGGGCTCGATCCCGACCAGGAGTATGTCGAGCTGCGCGTCTCGGATTCGGGCGTGGGCATGACGCCCGAGATCAAGGCGCGCGTCTTCGAGCCGTTCTTCTCGACCAAGCAGGCGACGGGAGGCACCGGGCTCGGCCTGGCGACCGTCTACGCCAACGTCCGCAACCACCAGGGCGCGATCGACCTGGAGTCCGCGCCCGGCGCGGGCACGACGTTCCGGGTCTACCTGCCCTTGCGCGTCGACGCCGAGGAACGCGGGCCCTCGGCCTTCTCCGTCGAGGAACTCGGCATCCCGCGCGGCGACGAACGCATCCTCGTGGTCGAGGACGAGGCGCCGATCCAGGACATGCTCGGCATCGTGCTCAGGTCGGCGGGCTATCAGGTCGAGCACGCGATGGACGGCTGCCAGGCCATAGACCGCATCCTGAGCGCGGAGGCCGGCATCGACATGGTGATCCTCGATTTGAACATGCCGCGGATGGGCGGGGTCGAGGTTCTGAAGGTGGTGAAGCAACGCTGGCCCGGCCTGCCGGTGCTCGTCATCAGCGGCAATCTCAACGGCACGGCGACGGCGGAGCTCCAGCATCTCGATCAGGCGCATGTTTTGCCCAAGCCTTTTGATCTCTCCCGCTTCGGGAGGATGTTGCGCGAGCTCCTCGACGCGCGTCGCGCCGGGAGCCCGGCGGGCGCGTAGAAGCGGTCGCGGCGGCGCCGACGCGGATTTTCCGCCCGCCCGGACGAGGCGGAGCGGGATATGCTTTGCGACGGGCGGGGACCCGGCGGGGCGGACTTGGCGGTTCCGTCCGCCGCGGCCTCTTCGTCTCAGCTATACACCAGCAGACGCGGCGCGAGGGGATCGAGCACGTGGTGGTTCCGGATCTTGGAGATCGTCGCGGGATTGAGCGGCTGGCCCTCGCGCACGAGCAGCAGTCCGTGCGGGCTGTAGATCCCCGTGGCCAGGACCATGCCCGGGCGCAGCTCCTGCGGTTCGATTTCCCGCACCGGGCGGGGAAGGCTCTTCAGCCGTGTCGCGCTCAAAAACAGATGCACCGCGACGGGGTCGAGGGCGTGCCCGGCTTCGTTTTGAATCGCTACGGCGGCCCGGTCTTCGGGCAATCCCGACTCGACGAACCAGACCGCGGCGGCGAGGCAGCGGGCGGCGCGCGGAATGGCCAGGCCGGCGACGCCGTCCGGAAAACCCGAGCCGTCGAAGCGCTCGTGATGGCCGCGGATCGTCTCGCCCAGCAGCGGCCGGCTGTCGAGGCAGGCCGCGAGGGTCTGGCTGTAGACCGGGTGGTTGTGCAGGCTCGCGAGCTCCGTCTGGCTGAGCCGTTCCGACTTGGCGCGAAAATGATGCAGCGCGGCGCGCGGGGCGCCGATCAGCCCGAGATCGCAGAGCCAGGCGGCCGTTTTCAGCACGTCGCGCTCCTCCGGTTCCAGAAAGTCGGCCGCCGCCGCCATTTGTTCCGCCACGGCGGCGATGGCGCGGGTCTGTTGCGCGAGCGGCGGATCGAAGGTCGCGAGAATTCGGCAGCATAGCTCGAGCGACCGGTCGTAACGGAGCGCCATCTCGCGGGCGGCCCGGTCCAGTTCGATGCGCTGGCGGTCGAGCCGGTCGACCTGCTCGCCGAGCAACGCGTTCGCGGCGGCGAGCCGTTGGTTCATCCCGGCCATCTCGTCCGCCAGCCGCTCGTTTTGCACGATCAGCTCGTGGCGGTTCACCGCGTTGCGCACGGTCGCGATCAGCTCCTCGCGCAGCCAGGGTTTCGCGAGGAAGCGGTAGATTTCCCCCTTGTTGATCGCGTCCACCAGCGTCGGCAGCGAGAGCATCGCCGTGATCAGAACCCGTGTCGCGCGGGGCTGCAGCCGCTGGCATTCCACCAGGAGGTCCATGCCGGACATGCCGGGCATCAGGTGGTCGGAAAGCACGACGGCGAACTCCCGCTCGCGCAGCAGGCTGATCGCGTGCATCGGGTTCGGCGCGGCGAAGACGGGGAAGCCCTGCCGCTCGAGCACTTCCTTGAGCGAGGCGAGGACCCGCGGCTCGTCGTCCACCACGAGCAGGTTGCGCGAGGTTGGTTGGTCGGTGGGCATCGGGAAGGTGGCGAAAAGACCGCGGGCGACGAAGCCTCGCGGTTCTCATATCGGCCCGATCCGGAAAAAATGTAGGCGGAACGCGCGGGTCGAAAAACGACATCGGCGCTCCCGGCAAAAATTTCCCGCCCGGGCGCCGGGCACGTGCCTAAGCCGAGGGGATTTCCGGAGAAAGTAATGAATAGATTTTTGCCTAACAATGCCTTGCGAGAACCGAGTTTCGCGTGGCATTCGTGGTGCATCCTGGGGGTGCATGATCGAGCCCGTCGCAAACAACGCCAACTACCAGCTGGCGCGGAAGCTCCTCGACGCGTCCGTGCTGCGCCACGAGGCCATAGCCAGCAACATCGCCAACGTCGAGACGCCGGGCTACCGCCGCGTCGATCTCGCGCCCGATTTTCAAAGCGCCCTTCGCGCCCAGTTCGCGGGCGGCGTCGCGCCCTCCGCGGGCGCCGTCTCCGCCGTGCAGCCCGCCCTCGCGCAGGACGCTTCGGTGCGCTCGGTCCGCGCCGACGGCAACAGCGTCGAGCTCGAGAACGAGCTGTTCGCCCTGAGCCGGAACCGCGTCGAGCACGACTACCTCTCCGATCTCGTCAGCAACAACATCAAGCACCTCCGCGTCGCGATCAGCGGCCGCGTCGGTTCGTGAACAAACGTCCGTCTTCCCCGCCGCCATGGACATTCTCTCCGGCATCGCCGCCACCAGCGGAGCCCTCGACGCGCAGCGCACGCGTCTCGATTTCATCGCCCAGAACATCGCCAACGCGCACACGACGCGCGGCCCCGACGGCCTGCCTTTCCGGCGGCAGATCGTGAGTTTCGAGAGCGAGCTCGTCCGCGCGGGCGGCGTCGTCGGCGGCGCCGGGCTCTCGGGCGTGCGGGTCGCCGAGGTGCGGCCGGACCCGACGCCGGGGCAACGCATCCACGATCCCGGCCACCCCGACGCCGACGAGCAGGGCATGGTCACGCTTTCCAACGTCAATCTCGCCTACGAGATGGTCGATCTCATCACCGCCTCGCGCGCCTACGAGGCGAACCTGGCCGTCGCCAAGAACGCCCGCCAGATGGCGCTCAAGACCCTCGAAATCGGCAGGTAGCCCGACCGCGCCCCCGCCTCCCATGACCCCGCTCGGCCCCGCCACCTCGATCCAGCCCGGAGCGCTTCGTCCCGCGTGGGAGGTGTCGCCGTTGCACGACGCGCCCGCGTCGCGCGCCCCGTCCTCGTCCGCGCCGGCGGGCGGCTTCGGGCGGGTGTTGGAAAACATGGTCTCCGGCGTGGAGGAGCGCCAGGCGGAGGCCGCCAAGGTGACCCGCTCCGTGCTCCTCGGCGAGAATCCCAACCTGCATCAGAGCGTGATCGCGATGCAGGAGGCCTCCGTCGCCTTCAGCCTCATGGTCGAGGTGCGCAACAAGGTCGTGGAGTCCTACCAGGAGCTCATGCGCATGCCCGTCTGATTTTTCCCCGCGTTCACCCCCGCGTTCCTCTCCGCCCCGCCGCTTCGGTCGCCCGCCCCAGTCGCCCCCTTCATGAAAACTTTCGCCCAATCGCTGCTCTCGCTCTGGCGCCAGCTCGGACTCAACCAGCGGGTCTCGCTCGTCGTCTCCGCCCTCGCGGTCGCGCTCGTCATGGTGGGGCTCGTGGTCTGGTCCCGGCAGCCCGACTACCAGCTGCTCTACGGACGTCTTTCGGAGAAGGACGCCGCCGCCATCGTCTCCTCGCTCCAGGCCCAGGGCGTCCGCCATCGGGTGGGGCAGGGCGGCGCCTCGGTCTACGTTCCGAGCGACCAGGTTCACCGCCTGCGCATGGATCTGGCCGGCAAGGGACTGCCCGGCGGGGAGGGCGTGGGTTTCGAGATCTTCGACAAGGGCCAGTTCGGCCTGAGCGACTTCGTCCAGCGGACCAACTACAACCGCGCCATCCAGGGCGAGCTTGCGCGCACGATCGCCCAGCTCGACGGCGTGGCCTCCGCCCGCGTGATGATCGTCCAGCCGGAGAACCGTCTGCTCCTCACCGAGCAGGGCGTGAAGCCCACCGCCTCCGTTTTCATCGAGGTGCGCAACCGGCTCGAGGCCGAGGCGGTCAACTCCATCCGGCACCTGGTGGCCAACTCGGTCCAGGGCCTCGCCCCCGATTCCGTCGCGGTCGTCGACCAGCGCGGCCGGGTGTTGTCTTCTGAGCTGAAGGAGGACCCGCTCCTCGGCTCCGCCACCAGCCTCATCCGCCACCGGCAGCAGGTGGAGGACTACTTCGCCCGGAAAATCGAGACCATGCTCGAACCCGTTCTCGGCCCCGGCCAGACGATCGTGCGCGTCTCCGCCGAGATCGACAACGAGGGCGCCGTCCTCACCGAGGAACGCTTCGATCCCGACAGCGCGGTCATCCGCACGCAGTCCAACACCGAGGACAGCAACAGCAGCACCGAGCAGCGCCGGGGCGGCCTGACCGGCGTCGCGGCCAACACCCCCGGCGCGCCCGCCGACGCCGCCGCCAAGGAGGACGAGCGCCCGAGCGTGACCAATTCCCAGAACCGGAAAAACGCCAGCGTCACCTACGAGATCAACCGCACCACTTCCAGCATCCGTCGCAACCCCGGCGGCATCAAGTCGCTCACCGCCGCCGTCATCGTCGCCTCGCGCCCCGCCGAGTCGCCCGACGCCCCCGCGGCGCCGCGCACGCCCGCCGAGCTCGAGGCGCTCCGCCGCGTCGTCGTCAACGCCCTCGGGCTCCGCGTTTCCCCCGGCCAGTCCCTCGATGACATCGTGAGCATCCAGGAAACGACCTTCCGGCCGCCCGTCATCGATCCCCGCATCGAAACCCTCGTCACCGAGACCCGCGTCCAGAGCTGGATCGAAACCGCCTCGCGCTACGTCGCCGTGGCCGTGGCGCTCGGCGCCTTTTTCCTCTTCTATCGCACGCTCCGGCGGCAGCGCCCCGAGCCCGTGCCCGTCGAGCTCCTCGCCGCCGCCTCCGCCGGTCGCAACGGCAAGCACCCCGCAGGACTCTCCGGCGCGCCCACCCCGGAACTCCTCAACGAGCTCATCCGCCAGAAGCCCGCCAACGTCGGCACCGCGCTCCGCGACTGGGTCGCGGCCAAGGGCAACTGAGCCGTTCTCCCGCCCCCGGATTCCCGACCCCGGCGCCTCCGCCCTCCGCCCCGCTCCCATGGCCGATCTCGCCTACACGCAACTCTCCCGCCCGCAAAAGCTGGCCGCCTTCCTGATCGTCATCGGTCCGGAGGCCGCCGCCGCGCTCATGCGCCACTTCGGCGACGCCGAGGTCGAGGCCGTTTGCCGCGAGATGAACCAGACCCCCGTCGTCACCGAGGCCACCCGCGTCGCGGTGCTCGACGAGTTCGCCTCCATCGTCGGCGACAGCCTCGGCTGCACGCTCGGCGGCTTCGACTACACGCGCCGCGCGCTCGAGCTCGCCCGGGGCGAGCAGCACGCCGGGCGCCTGCTGGAGCGCGCGGGCGTCGGGCGGCCGGCCGCCGCGTCGTCCGAGTTGATGGCGGAGCTTGGCGAGATGGAGGGCCGGCAGATCCACAACCTGCTCAAGGACGAGCAACCGCAGACGATCGCCTTCGTCCTTTCCCATCTCGCCCCCGCGAAAAGCGCCGAGGTCTTCCTGTTGTTCGCCGAGGAGCTGCGCGAGGAGATCGCCGAACGTCTCGGCACCATCGAAAGCACGCCGCGCGACCTCGTTCCCGTCATCCTGCGCAACCTCTCGCGCCACGTTTCCGGCAAGCCCGCCCGAAGCTACCAGGCGAGCGGCGGCGTGCGCTCCGTCGCCGCCCTGCTCAACGCCGTCGACAAGGAGAGCTCGAAGCAGGTCCTCCGCCGTCTCGAGGAGCGCAACTCCGCGCTCGGCCTCGCGGTGCGCAGGAAGATGTTCGGCTTCGAGGACATCGGCCGCCTCTCGCGCGCCGACTTGCAGCGCGTGTTGCGCGAGGTCGACTCCGCGCAGCTCGCGGTCGCGATGAAGCCGGCGAGCGAGGCGCTCCGCGACACGATCTACGGCGCCATCTCCAAGCGCGCCGCCGAATCCCTGCGCGACGAGGTCGGCATGCTCGGCTCCGTCAAGTTCAAGGACATCGAGACCGCCCAGGACGCCGTCATCGAGGTGGTCCGCCGTCTCGAGGACGAAGGCGCGATCAGCCTCGACCCGGACCCCGGCGCCGCCCCCGCCTGACGTCTCCGCCGTCCCCCGGCGTCGACCCTTCCAACCCGTTTCCGACCCTCGTCCCCGCAACTTCCGACCCCCATGGCCCCGCATCGCGAAGCCGTCTGCTTTGATCGCCCGCTCGTCGCGGTTCGCACCGCGTGCGCGCCGCTCGAATACACCGCGGCCGACCTCGTCGCCGCGCGCAGCGAGGGGTATCGGGAAGGCGGCGACGCGGCCCGCGCCCTGACCGACCAGCAGATCGTCGAGCTTCGGGCCGAGATGCAGGAGTTGCAGCGGGGCGTCTTTCAGCGCCTGTCCTCCGCGCACGAGGAGCTCGCCGTCCAGGTTCGCGCCGCTCTGCCCTCGCTCGCCGTCGAGATCGGCCGGCGCCTGCTCGCGGGGTTCGTCCCTCCTTCCGAGCTCGTCGAACGGCTTTGCCGCGAAGCCCTCGATCAACTCTATCCCGAACGCGCCGGCCTCGAGCTCGTCGTCGGTCCCCGGGACGCCGCCGTCCTCGAACGTCTCGTGCCGGCGTGGCGGGTGCATTTCACCGATCTCCGGATCACCGTGGACGACACCTTGAACCCGGGCGATTGCCTCGTGCGCAGCCGCTTCGGCGTCACCGACGCCCGCGCCTCCTCCAAGCTCGCCGCGCTGAAACAGGAGCTCCTCGACTCATGAACCCTCCGCTCCGACCCCGTCCGAGTCCTTGCCCATGAAACCCGACGTCGCCGATTTTGTCAGCACGCTCCGGTCCCAGGTCAGGCATGCGCCGGCCCTGCGACGTCTCGGCCGCGTGACCGCGGTCGCCGGGCTGATAATCGAGTCCGAGGGACCCAACGTCGGGCTCGGCGAGCTTTGCCTGCTCCACTCCGAGCGGGACGACTTCGAGGTGCTGGCCGAGGTGGTCGGGTTTCGCGGCGAACGCGTTTTGCTCATGCCCCTCGGCGACACGGGCGGCTTGCACGCCGGGTGCGCCGTCGCCGCCTGCGATCGCCCGCCCATGCCCGTCCCCGGCCCGGCCTTGCTCGGCCGGGTCTTCGACGCCCTCGGACGGCCTTTCGACGAGGGCGGTCCGGTGCCGCTCCATCGCGTGTCGGGAGGCGCCGCCAAGCCCCCGCATCCGCTCCGGCGCCAGCGCATCCGCGACGTTTTCCCCACCGGCGTCCGCGCGCTAGACGTGTTCACTCCCTTCGGCCGCGGGCAGCGCCTCGGGCTCTTCGCCGGCTCGGGCGTGGGCAAGTCCACCTTGCTCGGCATGATCGCCCGCTCCGCGCCGGCCGACGTCGTCGTCATCGCGCTCGTGGGCGAGCGCGGCCGCGAGGTGCGCGAGTTCCTCGAAAAGGATCTCGGCCCCGAGGGCCTCGCCCGTTCCGTCGTCGTCGTCGCCACGTCCGACACGCCCGCGCCGCTTCGTCTGCGCGCCGCCACCACCGCGACTTCCGTCGCCGAGGGTTATCGCGACGCCGGCAAAAACGTCCTTCTGCTCATGGACTCCGTCACGCGCTTCGCCATGGCGCAGCGCGAAATCGGCCTCGCCATCGGCGAGCCGCCCGCCACCCGCGGCTACACGCCCTCCGTCTTCGCGCTGCTGCCCCGTCTCCTCGAACGCGCCGGGGCGGGGGAGGGCGGCGCCATCACCGCCCTCTACACCGTGCTCGTCGAGGGCGACGACATGAACGAGCCCGTCGCCGACACCGTGCGCGGCATTCTCGACGGTCACATCGTCCTCTCCCGCGCGCTCGCCCACGCCAACCATTACCCGGCCATCGACGTGCTCGAAAGCGTGTCGCGCCTCACGCGCGACATCTGCGCGGCCGACGAGGTGGCGCTCGCCGCGCGCGCCCGCGAGCACCTCGCGTTGTTCAAGAAAAACGAGGACCTCATCACGGTCGGCGCCTACCAGGCCGGGGCGAGCGCCGAGCTCGACCGCGCCGTGGGGCTCAACCCGGGGCTGCGGGCTTTCCTTCGCCAGCCCGTGCAAGAGGCCACCCCGCGCGCCGACTCCTATCGCCGTCTCCGCGAACTCCTGGGCAAATCATGAAACGCTTTCGCTTCCGCCTCGAATCCATCCTCGGCCTGCGGGCCGTCGCGGAGCGCGCCGCGCTCGAGCGTTTCGCCGAATCCCGCAGGCGTCTCGCGGACGCCGTCGCCGAACTGCACGCTTCCTGCGTTCGTCGCGACGCGCTCGCCGAGACGCTGGCCGCCTCGCGCGCCGGCTCCTTTCGTCCGTCGATCCAGACCGCCGGCCACCTCGCCCTGCTCGACGCCGAGCGCGCCGCGGGGGAGGCGGCCCGCCGCCGCTCCGAGGCGCTCGCCGCGAGCGAGCGCGCCCGCGAGGAGTGGCTGGTCGCGCGTCGCCGGCTCGGGGTGATCGAACGCCTCGGCGAACGCGCCCACCGCGTGCATCGTGAAACGACCGAAAAGGCCGAACAGGCCCTGCTCGACGAACTCGCCTCGATCGCCGCCGCCCGCGCCCCCCGTTCCGCATGAACACCCTTTCATCGCTTCTCCTCGTCGTCCTCCTGCCGCTCGCCCTGTCGGTCGGCGGCGCGTGGGTCTGGTTTTCCAAGCAGGCCGAACGCTTCGTCCGCGCGGCGGCCGAGCAACGCGTGCTCCGGAAGGAGGCCGGGCGCCCGGACAAGCCCTGGGATTTCTGGACGCCCGAGGTGGAGAACATCGCGAAGGAGCTCGCCGAGCGGCGCGACGCCTTCGCCCTTCGCGAGGCCGAGCTCGCCTCCCGCGAGACGCGGATCGCCGCCGAGCGAAAAGCCGTCGACGAGGCCCGCGCCGCCGTCGAGAAGCTGCGCGCGGAGATCGACGCGCGTCTCGTGCAGGTCCACGCGCAGGAGCAGAAAAATCTCAAGTCGCTCGTCGCCACCTACAGCAAGCTGAGCCCGTCCGCCGCCGTCGCGATCTTCAAGCAGATGGACGACACGACCGTCGCGAAGCTGCTCGCCTTGATGAAGCCCGAGATCGCCACGGCGGTTTTCGAGGAATACAGCCGTGAGCCCGGCCCCGACAACGCCAACGTCCGCCGCGTGGTGGAGCTCACCCAGCGCATGCGCTTGTTGACGCCCCTCCCCGAGCAGGGCGCGGCCGCGCGCTGAACGTTTCGCCTCCCGCGCCACGGACGGCGCGGGTCTTCCCCGCCATGACGGCCTGTTCCGATGCCCCTTCCGTTCGCCTTCCCGGCTCCGACCGCCTCCGCTTTTCTTCAGCCCGCGTCCCCCGGGCCGGCCCGTCCGCCGACGGCTTCCGCCCGGTGTGATCCCGCCGC
>CBINJQ010000012.1:0-25697 GCA_966251015.1 uncultured Akkermansia sp.
CCGCCCGCCCTCCTCGCGCCTCGGTCGCGCGGCCGCCCGCTCACTGCGACATCACCTTCAGCGCCTCGCCGCTCAACTCGTTCGACGTGTTGATCGCGACATCCCCGAGCGAGACGATGCCCACCAGCCGTTTCTCGCGGTTCAGAACCGGCAGTCGGCGCACCTGTTTGCGCTCCATCAATTCCGCCGCGTCCTCCACCTCCTGGTCGGCGTAGATGTAGACCACTCCCGGTGACATCACGTCCTTGACCATGGTCCATCGCGGGTCGCGACACTCCGCCACCGCGCGCAGGGCGATGTCGCGGTCGGTCAACATGCCGACCAGGCGCCCGCCCTCGCAGATCGGAAGGGCTCCGACATCCATGTCGCGCATCACCACGGCCGCTTCGACCAGCGTGACGTCCGACTGCACGCACCGCACGTAGGGGGTCATGATTTCCTCGATTTTCATCCCGGCATCTTAATCCCCGGACGCCGCTCCGCCATAGGCGCGCAACCCCAAGCCGTCACCGGACCGCGTCCGCGCCTCGCGCTCCTGCGGACCGTCATTCCCGCCGCCTGGGCCGAAACGATGCTCCCGCGACAGGGAAACACGTTCCGCTCCCGCGATGCGCTTCGGAGGGACGCCTGTCCCGGCGTCCGCGATCACCCGCGTGCCGCGCGCCCCCACGTGTATTCACTATTCCTTACGCGTCGACGCCGACCGCGCCCGGTCGTCCGCGACGACGCGCCCCGCCCGAAACGTCACGGCCGCGCGCGCGCCGGATCTGAGGCAAGCCGCCGGCCGCGGCTCCGGGAGCCTTACCGTGTCCGGCTCCGGGCGCGAAGGAGGACGCGCCCGCCCGGGCGAAGGAGTTTCCCGCGCGCCCAATTCACCGAAACCGGCGGAGGCCCGCCCCCCACCGCCAACCCCGCCCCCGGACCGATGCCGCCCCGCACCGGACCTCGTTATCCTGCGGACCGTCGGTCGCCCCGCCGGCTCCTCCCATGCAGACTCACACCCAAGCAACCACCACCGCACCGGGCGTCGCCGCCAGCCGCCCCGGCCCGTCTTCACCCCACGCGGAATTACGCCCCTTCGGCGGGAAAGGACGCTCGTGACGATCCTGATCATCTCCGAGCCCGGCGTCGACGGCGTGTTCCGCTACGTCGAGGGCCTCGTCAACCATCTGCTTTCCCGCGCCGTCACCGTCCACTTCGCCTACTCCGACGTGCGTTCGGGCGAGGCTCTTCGACGGTTGGTCGAGCGCGTGGAGGCCGAGGGCGGTCGCACGCTCAACCTTCGTGTCGGCAACCGCCCCTGCGTCGGCGATCTTCGCGCGCTGTTCTCGCTCAGGACGTTCGTCAGGGAGGTTCGCCCCGACCTCGTCCACTGCCACAGCGCCAAGGCCGGCGCGCTCGCCCGGGCGCTTCCTTTCCTCGGCGTGGTCGGGACGCCCTTCCTGTATCAGCCTCATGCATACATCGGGATGCGCCCCTCGCGGGGACGCCTCGACTTCGTATACGACGCCGTCGAGCGCGTCCTCGGCCGGTGGAGCACGACGCTCGCCTGTTCCTACGACGAGCAACGCTACGCGCTTCATCGCCTTCGCATCCCGCCGGGCCGCGCTCCGATCATCGCCAACGGCGTGGACACCGGACGTTTTTTCCCCGCCGACGCGCGGCGGCGGCACGAGCTCCGCTCCGCCTTCGGCATCCCCGCCGACGCGCTCGTGCTCGGCACCATGTGCCGCAGCTCCGCGCAAAAGGATCCCCTCACCCTCTACCGGGCGTTCGCCGAGGCCGCCCGCCGCGATCCGCGTCTGATGCTCTTCCACGTCGGGCAGGGGGAACTCGACCCCGAGCTGAATCGCGTCGTCGACGAGAACGGCATCGAGGACCGCGTCGTCCGGCGTCCCTTTCTGTCCCGCCCGGCCGATTTCTACCAGGCGATCGACGGCTTCGCGCTCACCTCCCGCTACGAGGGCTTTTCGCTCGCGCTCCTCGAGGCCCTCGCCACCGACCTGCCGCTCATCGTCAGCGAGGCGCCGGGCAACGGCGACCTCCTCCACCGCCCGCTGTCCCATGTCTGGCACGCGCCCGTCGGCGACGCCTCCGCCTTCTCCGCCGCCATCGCCGAATGGGCCGCGGAACGCGGCTCGCCCCGGCGCTCCGCCTGCAACCACCGCGAGCTCGCGCGCGATTTCTACGACCAGTCGCGCGCCTACTCGCGCGTGGTCGGGATCTACGGGCGCCTGCTGCCCGCCGGAGCCGTCCCCGCCGCCGCCCCCGCTTACGCCCGGGCCTGAACTTCCCGCCGCGCTCCCCATGCGCGTTTACCTGAAAACACCCCACGCCGGGGCCGAAACCCGCCCGCTCCAGCCAGGCCGCGTATCCGACTACGCTTTGCCGCGTCGATGAAAACACGTTCCGCCACCACCCACCGCCCCGGCGGGCGCGCCCTCCTCGACGAAACCTTCCCGCCCCCCGGCGGCCGCCTCGATTCCCTCGGAGTCGCGGTCGGCGCGCAACGCGGGAACGCCCCCGGTTCCGGGGTTCTTGGTTGGCTCCATCGGATCGTTTCCTTGCCCCGGCCCCTGTTCCCGCCGCCCGCATCGCAACCACCCACCTCATGGAGCCCATGCCACATATAAACCGACTCCGCCCAGCCAGCCCGAACCAGCATCCCGCCATCGACGCTTCCCGAGGAATTTCCGGAACGGAGGGCGCCCGATGAATCTCCCCTCCATCAAGTCCGACGTCCAGGTCGCGCTCGATCCGTGGAAGCTGGTCCACCTCCTCGCGTCCCACCTCAAGCTCCTCGTGTTCTGCTCCGCCGTCGGTCTGGCCGCCGCGCTCGCCTACGTCGTCTACCGCCCGCCCGTCTACGTCTCCCACGCCATCCTGGAGGTCACCGACGACCAGGGCTCCGCCCTCGATTTCAACACGCGCGACTCCGCCGACCTCAACTCGGCCGCGCTGCTCAAGACCATCGAGCAGACGATCGCGAGCCAGGCCGTCCTCAAGCATGTCATAACCACGCTCAAGCTCGCCGAGGACCCCTACTTCGCGCCTCCCCGCCCCGAGGGTTACACCGAGGCCGAGCTGCTCACGCTTCTGCGCGAACGCGTATACGTCGGCCTCGAACGCGGCACCCGCCTCATCCGGGTCGCCGTCCGCGACGGGGACCCGCTCAAGTCCCAGCGCCTCACCCAGGCCATCGTCGACGGGTTCTTCGCCCAGCGCAGCCTCACGCGCCGCGAAGGCGTCGGTTCCGCGCACGCCTTCCTTCTCGCCGAGGCCAAGCGGCTCGAGCAGGAGGTCCGCGCCGCCGAGGAGCGCCTCCAGGCCTATCAGGAGCAACACCGGGCCGTCTCGCTTACCGACCGGCACAACGTCGTTCTCCAACGGCTGGGCGATCTCGGCCAGCAGCACACCGCCGCCCGCTCCCAGCGCCTCGCCCTCGAATCCACCCAGGCCCAGGTCCGCTCGGTCATCGAAACCCGTCCCGACGAGCTCGTGAATCTCCGCGAGATCGCCGCGCAGCAGGACATCATCGAGCTTCGCAAGCAGCTCAACACCCAGGCCGCCGAGGTGGCCAAGCTCGGCCTGCGCTACCGCGCGCGGCATCCCTCGATGATCCAGGCCCAGCGCCATCTCGACCAGCTTCAGACCAGCCTCCGCGCCACTTTGGTGAACGCCGGCCGCGCGATCATCCAGGCCCACCAGGCCGCGGTCGACAACGAGCAATCCGTGGAACGCGAGCTCCGCAAGCAGCAGGAGCAGGCCATCGATCTCTCCCGCCTCGCCATCGCCTACCGCGCCCTCGAGCGCGAGGCCCAGTCCACCGACGCCCTCTACCAACAGGTCCTCGCCCGGCTGAAGACCGCGGGCCTCAGCCAGAGCCTCGTCGCCGTCGGAGGCCTAGACAACCCCATCCAGGTCGTGGAACAGCCCATGGTTCCCGTCCGCTCCTCGGGTGTATCGGGCAAACTGATACTCCTCTCCGGCCTGCTCGCCGGTCTCGGGTTCGGCGCGGCCGTCGTCGTCCTCCGCCGCGCCCTCGACCCGTCGCTCCAGTCCATCGACGACGCCGAAAGCTACCTCGGCGTCCCCTCCCTCGCCGTCGTCCCGCGCTCGTCGCTGCGCGGCGCCGACCTCGTCATCCACTCCCATCCCGCCACCATCGAGGCGGAATCGTTCCGCTCTCTCCGGACGTCCCTCTCGCTGCTCTACCCCGACGAGGCGCCCAAGACCGTCCTCTTCACCAGCGCCGTCCCCGGCGAGGGCAAGAGCTACTGCTCCGCCAACTACGCCGCCGCCATCGCCCAACAGGGCGTGCGCACGCTTCTAATCGACGCCGACCTCCGGCGCCCCGGGCAACGCGCCCGCCTCGCCTCCGGAGGCTCCCGCGGCCCAGGGCTATCCGACTGCCTGCGCCACCCCGCGCGCTTCGCCGACGCCATCCAGCCGACGCACATGAAAAACCTCTTCGTCGTCGGCGATCTCCGCGGCTCCGCCCGCAACGCCGAGGATCTCTCGGGCGCCGACTTCAAGACGCTCCTCGAGCTCGCGCTCACCGTCTTCGACCGCGTCGTCATCGACACCGCCCCGCTCACCGCCGTCGGCGACACGGCCACGATGGCGCCCCACGTCGACGCCGTCTGCCTCGTCGTCCACGCCGGCCGCACCCCGCGCCGTCTCGTTCGCCGCGCCTGCGTCCTGCTCGGACGCCAGCCCACCGGCTTTGTCCTCAACCAGATCAAGCCCGGCCGCGCCGCCCGCTACGACTACTACTCGCACGGCGACGACTACGTCCGCGACGCCGCCGCCGGCGCCGCCTCGGTCGCCCTTCCCGCCCCGGGCGCCGCCTGACCCGCGACATCAACCAACTCCGTCCGACCGCACTCCTCCCGCCAATGAACGCTCACGCCGCACCCACTCCCGCCGTCATCCCCGCGACGCTCGCGCCTTCGCCTGTCGCCACCGATTCCCGGGGCCGCCTCCGCGAGTTGCTCATCACCTCGTTTTTCGGGGACGCCGTCGCCGTCATCCTCGGTCTCGCCTTCGCCAGCTGGCTCCGCTTCGCGACGCCGTTGAACCAGATCGGAAGCGCCGTCAGCGCCCAGATTCCATGGACCGACTACGCGCGCCATGTCGTTTTCGGCTCCGCCCTCTTCCTCATTCTGCTGGCGGTTTTCAACCTATACGCGTCCGCCCACACGCTGCGTCTCCGCCAGAGCGGCGGCATCATTCTCAAGGCCTCCGGCGCCTGGCTTTTCGCCCACTTCGCCCTCAGCGCCCTGCTCCGGCCCGAGAACGACGTTTCCCGCGTCTACGTCTTCCTCGGCGCGGCCACCGCATCGGGCGCGCTGCTTGGCTGGCGCTCGCTGCTCAACCGCTACGTCGCCCGCTCCGCCGTCCGCCAGCAGCTTTTCCGCCGCGTGCTTTTCGTCGGCTGGTCGGACCCCGCCGCGTCGTTCATCAACACCGTCACTTCCCGCCGCGACCCCTTCTACGAGGTGGTCGGCTGCATTCCCCCGCCCTCGGGCCGCTACACTTCACACCCGCCGGCGCGCATCCGGCGTCTCGGAGACTACAACCAGCTCCCGGACCTGCTCGAACGCCACTCCGTCGACCTCGTCGTCATGGCCGACATGAGCGTCCCCGCCGGGGAAACGCTCGGGCTCGTGAACCTCTGCGAGAAGGAGATGGTCGAGTTCAAGATCATCCCCAACTGCTTCCAGATCCTTCTTTCCGGCCTCCACCTCGAGACCATGAGCGGCGTTCCCGTCCTCGGTCTTTCCCGCCTCCCGCTCGACAACCCGTTCAACCTAGCCGCCAAGGAGGCGCTCGATCTCGTCGGCGGCGTCGTCGGCCTGATCCTCAGCGCGCCGATCATCGCCGTCTTCGGCTACCTCGTCCATCGCGAGAGCCCCGGCCCGATCTTCTACCACCAAACCCGGCTCGGACGCGACGGACGCCATTTCAAAATCATCAAAATCCGCAGCATGCGCCTCGACGCCGAGGCCTCGGGCAAGGCCGGCTGGAGCACGAAGAACGATCCCCGCCGCCTCCGCATCGGCTCCTTCATGCGGCGCTGGAACATCGACGAGCTCCCCCAGTTCTGGAACGTCGTCAAAGGCGACATGAGCCTCGTTGGCCCGCGCCCCGAGCGCCCCGAGCTCATCGTCGATTTCAAGGAGGCCATCCCGCACTACAACGCCCGCCACTCCGTAAAGCCGGGCATCACCGGCTGGGCGCAGATCAACGGCTTCCGCGGAGACACCGACCTGCGCGAACGCATCCGGTGCGACCTCCACTACATCGAGTCCTGGAGCCTCGTCCTCGATATCCAGATCCTCTTCCGGACCCTCCTCACCCGCAAAAACGCCTGCTGATCCTCGCCGTCGCGCACGGGCGTTCCGCCCGGCGGTCGGTCGATCGTTCCGCCTCGCCAACACCGCCGCCCCCGGGCCCGGCCATCCATCATCAGTCATTCGACATTCGTCATTCGGCGCGTCGCCACACCGCGCCGCCTCCCTGCTTCCTCCATGAAAATCGCCTACGTCTTCCACCACGACGCCGCGAATCCCGCGGTCCAGTCCGGCCTTCCGGCCTCCTCGCTCGCGGGCTTCCAACGTCTCGGTGCGAACATCATCCCGGTCTTTCCCCTCGCCTCGCGCCCGCGCCGCGCGATCGCCAAAAAGATCTCGGCGCGCCTCGTCGGACAACGCTACCGCACGGATCGCGAGCCCGGCTTCCTCGAGGCCGCCGCCGCCGAGTTCGAGGCGCGCACCGCGGACGAGGACTTCGATCTCGTCTACACCCCCGGGTCCGAGATCGTCGGCTCGCTCCGCACCGACCGGCCCATCGCGTTCGCCTCCGACGCCACCTTCGCCAACATGGTGGACTACTACTGGGACTTCACCCGTCTCACGCCGGAATACCTCCGCATGGGCCACGAACAGGAGGCCGCCGCCATCGCCAAGGCCTCCCTCTGCGTCTACGCCGCCGATTGGGCCGCCAAGTCGGCCATCAACGACTACGGCGCCGATCCGTCGAAGGTCGTCGTCATCCCGTTCGGCGCCAACATCGGGCAGGACAACACCTGGCCCGAGGTGCGCTCCTGGATCGAGGCCCGCCCGCGCGACCACCTTCGCCTCCTCTTCGTCGGCCGCCATTGGGAACGCAAAGGCGGCGACATCCTCGTCCACGCCGCCTACTGCCTCGCCAAGCTCGGCCACAAGGTCCGCGTCGACATCGTCGGCTGCCCCGTCCCCGCGCGCCACCGCAACCTCCCCTGGCTCCACGGCCACGGCCTCCTCAGCCCGCGCGTCGCGGGCGACATGGCCAAGCTGCACGATCTCTTCACCCAGGCCCACTTCGTCTTCGTCCCTTCGCGCGCCGAATGCTACGGCATGACCTTCGCCGAGGCCAACGCCTACGGCGTCCCCGCCATCAGCACCGACACCGGCGGCATCTGCGGCGTCGTGAAGGACGGATACAACGGTCACCTGCTCCCGCTCGACGCCGACGGCCCCGCCTACGCCGATCTCATCGCCTCGGCCTTCGTCAACGCGTCCCACTACGAGCGGCTCTGCGCCCAGTCATTCGAGGCCTTCGCGCGCCACTACAACTGGAGCAACTTCTGCCGGAAGTTCGTCGACATCGTCGTGGAGCGGGGCCTCTCCCCCGCGCCGCGCGCCGCCTACAACTCGCGTCTCGCCGCCACGGCCCGGGTCGCCGGTCGCGAACTCTTCTCCGCCAAGGAAGCCTGGGCCTGAGCTCGATGCCGTCCGCCCTCGCCACCGTCGCTTCGCCTCGCGGAATCCCGTCGGCCGGGATTCCGCCTGCGCCCGTCGCGCCACCGGCCCGGCTGCTCGCGTCCGTCTTCCGGCCTTCCGTCCTCTTCTCGCTTCTCGCCGGCGGGCTCACGCCGTTCACGGTGTCGCTCGGCGGCGAGATGCCGGTGGGCGAGCTCGCGCTGTTTGTCGCCGCCGGCTGGGCGCTGCTGATCGTCGCGATCTCCCACGCGTGGCCCGGCGGCCTCTGGCGCGATCCGGTTTTCCTCGGCCTCCTGGGCTGCCAGGCCCTCGCGCTGGCCGCCTATGTGGTCTCCGATCTCTACCGAGCCAGCGCGCCGCATGATTTCATCCGCGGCTGGGCGCGCATGATCTTCCTCGGGGTCGATCTCGCCGCCGTCGCCTACCTCGCGGGATGCTCGGCGTTCAACTTCGTCGTTCTCTTCGTCGGCATCCGGCTCGGCGAGGTCTTCAAGGTCTTTACTCAGGGCGCCCTCTTCGACGACTACTGGAAATTCGGCTACGCGCTTCCGGTCACCGTCGGCGTCCTCCTCGTCGCGGGCCGCCTCGGGTTGATCGCCTCCGCCTGCGCCGCCGCCGGGATCGGCGTCCTCCACTTCTTCCTCGATTTCCGCAGTCTCGGCATGCTCTGCCTGCTCGTCGCCGCCCTCCTCGCGGTGCAGACGTTCCCTCGCGTCGTCCGCGCTTGGATCGCCCCGGTCGGCCTCGCCTGCGCGCTCGCGCTCGTCGCCGTCGTCTACGCGCACACGCGCTCGGACCGCGAGGGCCAGCGCTCGACCCGCTCCGATGTCGAACGCACCTCGATGGTCGTCGCCGCCCTCGAGGCGTTTCGCGATTCGCCGCTGCTCGGCCACGGCTCCTGGTTCAGCCGCACCGACGTGATGGACAACTTCATGATCATCCGCGAGGAGCGCGCCCGGCTCGCCGGCGTCGGCGGCTTCGCCGGCTCCAACGAGGAGGAGGAGGGCGTCACCCTCCATTCCCAGCTCCTCGTCACCCTCGCCGAGGGCGGTCTCTTCGGCGCCGCGTTCTTCATCCCCTTCACGCTCGGCCTCGTCTGGGCGCTCTACCAACAGGTCATCGTCCGCGACTGGACGCCGCTCGCCGCGCTCCGGCACTTCGTCCTCACGCTCGCCCTCTTCAACGTTTTCCTCAGCCCCTTCTCCGGCGCCCACCGCGTCGGCATCGCCCTCGCCGCCGCGCTCGTGGTCCTCGTCCACCGCGAGCGCGTCGAAGCCCGTTCGGAACACGGCCCGGCCCCGTCCGCTTCGGCTCCTCGCCTTTCCTCGCTCCAGGCTCCACGCTTCCCTTGAACCCGCTCCTTCGCTTCCTCCCGGAAAAACTTCGCGCCCGCCTCGGTGACCGACCGCCTCGCGCGCTCGCGATGTTTTTCGTCACCTCCATCGCCTCCCGGGGCGTGGGCGTGGCCTGCCAGCTTCTTCAGGTTCCCATCGTCGTGAAGTCCCTCGGCGCCGAAGCCTTCGGCCTTTGGATGACTTTCGTCACGCTTTCCGGCCTCGTGATCTTCGCCGACTTCGGCCTCGGCATCGGCGTCCAGAACCGGCTCGCCGAGCTCTTCGCCCACGATAGCCGCCGCGACCGCGCCCAGGCCCGCGCCTTCTTCGGCAGCGCGTTTCTCTTCCTCTGCGCCGTCGGCGTCGTGCTCGCCATCCTCTGCCATCTGGTCAACAGCCGCCTCGACCACGCGCGTCTCTTCGATCTCCGCGATCCCGCCGTCGTATCGGCCGCCCCGCTCGCCGCGTTGGTCACCGCGTTGTCGTTCTGCGCCGGCTTCCCCCTCGGCCTCGCGCAACGCCTCGCCTACGCGCGCCAGCAGGGCTGGGCCTGCAATCTCGCCCAGGCCGGCGGCAGCGTGGTTTCGCTCGTCGCCGTCGCCGTCGCCTGCCGCCTCGGCTGGGGCCTCGTCGCCATCGTCGTCGCCGGTCAGGGCGCCCTTTTCCTCGCCAATCTCGTTCTCCTCGTCGGGCAACTCGCCCGCCTCGGCTGGCTCGCGATCTGGCGCTACCGCCTTCGCCCCGCGCTCGTCCGCCAACTCGTCGGCATCGGCGCCTGCTTCGGCGCCCTCCAGGTGCTCAACACCATCCTCTTCACGCTGCCGCAGATCATCATCTCCACCCAGCTCGGCGCCGCCGCCGTCACGCCGTTCAACCTTCTCCAGCGTCTCTACAATCTCTTCAGCGTCGTCCAAAACGCGTTCATGCTCCCGCTCTGGCCCGCCTACTCGAAGGCCAAGGCGCGGCGCGAGTTCGACTGGATGCGCCGCACCCTCGCCCGGTCCTTCCAGGCGACCGTCGTCTTCTCCGTTTTGCCCATGCTCGTCGGCGCCGCCTGCGCGCCCTGGATCATCCGCGCCTGGGTGGGGCACGAGGTGGAGGGCCTCACGTGGCTGCTCGTCATAAGCCTCTGCGCCTGGAACGCCCTCGTCCTCCTTCAGCAGCCGTATAGCTTTCTCCTTTCCGGCGTGTCCGAGATCCGCCGCACCACGATCTACAGCATCGTCAGCGCCGGGATCGCCCTGGCCCTCATGTATGCGCTCGTGAAACCGCTCGGCGCCGCCGGCGTCGCGCTTGGCCTCGTGCTCGGGTTCCTGCCGTTCAGTTTCCTCGGCACCGTCGTCGAAACCCGCCGCTACCTGCGCGCGCCGGACCCCTCCTCGTCCGCGTCGCTCAACGGCGCCACCGCAACCGCGACCGCCCCCGTCACGCCATGAGCTCGCTCACCGCGACCACCATCAAACCCCGTCTCTGGCGGGATCCCCCGCGCCGCGCCGGCTTCGACCGGCTGGTCGGCGTCGCCGCGCGCCTTTGCGCGCTCGTGCGGGATCATTTGCTCACCCTCTTCATCGATTTCCTCGGCGCCTTCAGCACGCCGGGCGTGAAGCTCGTCGGCGCTCTCCAGGCCGCCGCCCTCCGCTGGATGGGGGCCGAATGCCGGTCCGACGAGATCTGGATCGCCCCCGGCGTGCGCTTCGACTGGCCCGAACACCTCGTCCTCGGGGCGCGCGTCACCCTCAACCGCGGCACGCACATCACCTGCCACGATCGCGTCGAGATCGGCGACGACTTCCTCGCCGCCCCCGGCCTGATGATCAACGCCGGCACGCACGATCTCGCCACCCTCCAGCCCGCCTGCGCCCCCGTCGTCATCGGCCCCGGCGTGTGGTGCGGCTCCCGCGTCACCATCTGCGCCGGCGTCACCGTCGGAGCGGGAGCCGTGCTCGGCGCGGGCGCGGTCGTCGTCCGCGACATCCCCGCCAATTACGTCGCCGTCGGCGTCCCCGCCAAACCGGTCCGCGACATCACCCGCCTCCGCCGCGACACGCCCGGGCGCTGGTCGAACTTCAACCATGGCTGAACACCGCCGCATGTCGCGCCCGCGCCCCCATTTTTTCGCGCTGATCCGTCTCGCCATTGGTCATCGGGCATTGGTCATTGGACATTCCGATGCGGTCGCTCGCGTCGGCGACGCGAGCGACCGCATCGGCGTCATGACGCACTTCGCGCACGGCTGGGACCTCGACATTCTCCCCCGCCTCGCCGCCACCGGCGTGCGGCACGTCCGCGACGAGATCTACTGGGACCACGTCGAGACCGAGCGCGGTCGTTTCGTGTTCCCGCCGCGCTTCGAGCGCTACATGGCCGCGCTGCGCGAGACGGGCGTCACCCCGCTGGTCCCGCTCACCTTCGAGAACCGCCACCACGACGGCGGGCTCACGCCGCACACCGAAGCCGGTTTCGACGCCTACGCGCGCTACTGCGTGGAGGTCGTCCGCCACTACGGGAATCAAATCCAGGCGGTCGAGATCTGGAACGAATACAACGGCGGCTTCGCCAAGGGGCCCGCCACGCGGGACCGCGTCCGCACCTACGCGCAGATGCTCCGCCGCGCCTACCCCGCCCTCAAGCGCGAGCGACCCGACCTCGTCGTGCTCGGCGGCTCCACCGCCGGCCTGCCTTTCCCCTACATCGAACGTCTCGCCGAGGCCGGCGCGCTCGAGGCGATGGACGCCTTCTCCATCCACCCTTATCGCGAATCCGATCCGCCCGAGACGCTCGAACCCGCCATCCGCCGTCTGCAATCCATCCTCGCACGCCACAGCCCGACGCGCCCCATCCCGGTCTGGGTGACCGAGCTCGGCTGGGTCGCTCGCCCTCCGGGCGAGAAATCCGGCCCCGGCGTCGACGAGGAAACGCAGGCCGCCTACCTCGTGCGCTCTTTCGCCCTTCTCCTCTCCGTCGGTGTCGAGCGCGTCTATTGGTATCAACTCCGCGAACACGGCGTGGACGTCGGCCTCGGTCTCCTTCGCGCCGACAAGGGCTACTCGCCCAAGCCCGCCTACGCCGCCTTCACCACCCTTCTCGCCCAGTTGAAAGGCGTCCGCGCCTTGATCCGCGAACCCGCGCCCGAGGGCGTCTACTCCATCCGCCTTGATCGACTTGGAACGCCGTCCCCGGCGTCCGCGACCGCCTCCGACGCCGCGCCGGCGCCCCCCGCCACGCGGCTGCTCTGGTCCCTCGCCCCGCAAACGATCCCTGCCGCCGGCGCGAAACGCATCGTCCGTATCGACGGAAAAACCGAGCCCGCTCCGGAACGCATCTCCCTCTCCGGCACGCCCCTCTTCATCGAGGGCGCCGCAGAGTCGCCCTTCGCCGACCTCGCCCGCGAAACCCCCGCCGCTTCCACGCCCGGCTCCGACACAGGATTTTCCTTAAGCCAGGGCGCCAACCACTGGAGCTACGGCACGCTCGCCCTCCCCGCGGGCGAGCCCGCCGTCTTCACCCCGGCCTCCAAACATCGGGTCACCGACTGGAAGGAGGAGTGGATCATCCCGGACACTCCCTGGTCCGTCTCCGCCGAGGAACAGCATCCCGCCGTGATCGCCGGACGTCCCGTCGCCGCCGTGCGTCGCTGGAGCAGCCCCGAGGGCGGCCCCGTCCGCGTCCGCGCCCGCTTCAACCACGTCGGCAAACAGGGCGACGGCGTCGGCGCGCGGGTCCTCGTCGACGGCCGCATGCGCTTCAGCAAACACATCGGCGGCCCGCGGGAGCCCGCCTGCGAATTCGAGTTCGAATGCACCCTCGCGCGCGACGGCTTCATCGACTTCGCGGTCGATCCCGGCCCGGGCGGATCGCCCGACTACGACGCCACCCGCGTATCCGTTTTCCTCCAACCCGACACCCGCCATGAATGAATCCCAGTGCCTCCTCGTCGTGACCCCCACCTTGGGCGAGTCGCGCTTCCTCGACCAGACCGTCGCCTCCGTCGAGGCGCTTCCGTTGCACGTCCGCCACGTCATTTCCACCCCGGGCCGCAAGGTCTCCGAGCTCGCCGCGCGCTACCCCCACGCCACCGTCGTCCCCGACGCCGGCCGTCTGGGCGGCATCTACGGCGCCATCAACGCCGGCATCCAGGCCGCCGGATTCAAGTGGGACTGGTTCACCTACATCAACGACGACGACACCCTCCTCCCCGGCTTCGGACGGGTCATGTTGCAAAACCTCCGCGATCCCTCGCCCGCGCCGGTCGTCTACGGCGACGTCGAGCTCGTCGACGAGGAGGGCTCCCGTATCAGCTGCATAACTACCGCCGAGAACCCCGCCTGGATTCCCGCGCTGCTCCACCAGGGAATCAGCCCGCTCATGCAGCAGGGCATGGCCTTCCGCCGCGACATCGTCGACCGCCTCGGCGGCTTCGACCTTCGCTACCGCCTCTGCGCCGACCTCGATTTCTGGCTGCGCTCCTACGCCGCCGGCGACCGCTTCCGCTACCACCCCGAGTCCGTCGCGCAGTTCCGGCTCCGGCACGGGCAGCTCTCCGCCGACACCGCCGTCACCCGCCGGGAACAGGACACCATCGTCGACCGCCACCTCCCCGACCGCGAATCCGCCTTCCAACGCTTCTCCACGAAGCTGCTCTACCGCACCTACAATCTCCCGCGCGACCTCGAGCGCTTCCGCAACCGCGGCCTTCGCACCAGCTACGCCATCCTCCAGGAGGGCGCCCCCAAGGCCGCCTAGTTTTCGCCTGATCCGTCCGATCCTGATCCGTCCGATCAGCCCGATCCGACGGATCGGTCAGATCTTTTTTCTCCAGCCCGACCATGCCTCCAGCTTCCGCCCCCTTCGAGGTCGTCATCCTCAACGACTACGCCACCACCACCGGCGGCTCCACCGCCGTCGCCATCGCCTCCGCCCTCGGACTTGCCGCGCGCGGCGTCCCCGTCACCTACTTCAGTTGCGTCGGGCCCGTCGCCCCCGAGCTCCGGAACGCGCCGAACATCACCGTGGTATGCCTCGGCCAGCACGAGATCGCCAAGGACCCCAACCGCCTCCGCGCCCTCGCCTCCGGTCTGCGCAACCCCGCCGCCGTCGCCGCGATTCGCCGCATCCTCTCGCAAAAGGACCCGGCGCGCACCCTCGTCCACGCCCATACTTGGATGAAGGCCATGTCGCCCTTCGCCCTCGATGTCGCCCCGGAGCTCGGCTTCCCGCTCGTCGTCACGCTCCACGATTTTTTCATCACCTGCCCGAGCGGCGGCTTCTACGACCACGCCACCGGCACGGTCTGTCGGCGCGCGCCGCTCTCCGCCTCGTGCCTCGCCTGCAACTGCGACCGCCGCCACTACGCCCACAAGCTCTGGCGCGTCGCGCGCACCGCGTTGCAAAACGGCGCCCTCGGTCTGCCTTCGCGCGTCGCCGCCTACCTCGGCGTTTCCGAGTTCAGCCTCAACATCGTCCGCCCCTTCCTCCCGCCCGGCATCCCCGCGAAGGTCCTGCGAAATCCCGTCGATTGCGTCGACGAGGGTCCCGCTCCCGTCGCCGCGAACCGCCCCTTCCTCTACGTCGGTCGCTTCGTTCCGGAAAAGGGCGTGCGCCTCTTCGCCGAGGCCGTGCGCGCCACCGGCCTGCCCGCCGTCTTCGTCGGCGACGGCGAACTCGCGCCCGAACTCCGCCGCCTTTGCCCCGACGCCCGCTTCACCGGCTGGCTCAAGCCCGACCAGATCCGCGCCGAGCTCCGCGCCGCCCGCGCCCTCGTTTTTCCGCCCACCTGGTATGAGACGCTCGGGCTCGTCGCCGTCGAGGCCGCCTCCGCCGGCGTCCCCGCCATCGTCTCCGACGGCTGCGCCGCCTCCGAAGCGATCATCGACGGCCGCACCGGCCTGCACTTCATCCACGGCTCCGCCGATTCTCTCGCCGGGCGCATGGAGCGGCTCGCCGACGACGCCGCCCTCGCGGCGGGACTCGGCCGGGCCGCCTACGACTGGTATTGGGCCGACCCCTGGACCGCCGACCGTCACGTCGAGGAGTTGCTCGGGCACTACCACCGCATCCTGGCCCCGCCCGTCCTCGCCCACGCCGCCTAGCGTTTCGACGTCTCCCCCCGACTTCCCCGCTCCTCGCTCCCGGTCCCCTGCTCCACCCGCCCAGCCCATCTCGCCATGGATCTCCTCTATCCGCTTCCCGCCTCGTGCCGACGTCTCTGGGACAAGTGCCAGGACTCCTCGATCTCCATCTTCCCCGTCCTCTTCGGCTACGCCTGCAAGCGTCTTCGCGGCCGCAATCTGCTCTGCGCGCCCGGCACCAAGATCCGCGGCCTGCGCAACATCACCGCCACCGGTCTCACCCAGATCGGCATGCACCACATCGGCTTCATGCTTCCGCACGAGCCCACCTACCTCCGCATCCGCGGCCGTCTGCTGCTCGAGGGGGACAACCACATCGGACGCGGCAGCCGGCTCGACATCGGCCCTTCGGCGCGCTGCACGTTCACCGACGCTTTTCTCAACGCCCGCTGCCTCTTCGTCGTCGAGACTTCGCTCACCATCGGCGCCGGCACCCAGGTCGGCTGGGATGTCATGATGATCGACGGCAACTTCCACACCATCGACTACCCGGGGAGAAAACCACGCGCGCCCGGCATCTCCATCGGGAGCGGGGTCTGGATCGGCGCCCGGGCCACGATCTTGTCCGGAGCCTCGATCCCCGACGGCTGCGTCATCGCCGCCGGCGCCGTCGTGGCGGGCCGCTTCGACGAACCGCGCACGCTCATCGCCGGCAACCCCGCCCGCGTCGTCCGCCGCGACGTCTCCTGGCGCCTGGACGCCCCCGACTTCCTGGAACCACCCGCCGGCTAGCATGGAGCGTCCGGCGCCTTCGGCCTCGGAACAATCTGCGCAATTGCCCGTCCAGAAATTCCCCGATGCCACCTAAGGGAGTTGTCGCGCCCTGCTCCCCTTGCGCCAGCGGGATGCGAATCCATTTTAAGGGCATGTCATCCATCGCCTCCGTCCGTTCCTTGTCCTGATGCCGCCGAGTCCAACACCCCCGCTCTGCCCGACCGGCATCCCCGGCATGGACGAAATCCTTCGCGGCGGCCTGCCCGCCAACCGCCTCTACCTTCTCAAAGGCAGCCCGGGCGTGGGCAAAACCACGGTCGCCCTTCAGTTTCTCCTCGAAGGTCTTCGGCTCGGCCAACGCAGCCTCTACATCACGCTCTCCGAGACGCGCGACGAGATCAACGCAGTCGCCTCCTCGCACGGCTGGGACATCGAGAAACTCGGCATCTTCGAGCTCTCCGCGTTGGAACAACAGCTCGAGCAGGAGTCCCAGAACACCGTCTTCCACCCCTCGGAACTCGAGCTCTCGCGCACCACCGACATTCTCCTCGCCCGCATCGACGAGGAAAAACCGGCCCGCCTCGTCCTGGATTCCCTCTCCGAACTACGGCTCCTGTCCGACACCCCCCTGCGCTACCGCCGTCAGATTCTCTCCTTCAAGCAATTCCTGAGCGGCCGCGAGATCACCACGCTGTTTCTCGACGATCACGCCGACGGCGGAGTCGCCGGAGGCGGCGCCGATCTCCACGTCCAAAGCATCGCCCACGGCGTCCTTTCCCTCGAACAGCTCGAGTCCGACTACGGCGCGGAGCGCCGCCGCGTGAAGGTCAACAAGCTCCGCGGCGTGAACTTCGTCAGCGGTTTCCACGACGCCGTCATCGCCCGCGGCGGCATGACCATCTTCCCGCGCCTCGTCGCCGCCGAGCACCGGATCCCCGTCGACGCGGAGCGCCTGTCCATCGGCGTCCCCGAGTTTGACGCGCTCGTCGGCGGCGGCCTGGAACGCGGCACCAGCTGCCTCCTGCTCGGCCCCGCCGGCACGGGAAAATCCACCCTCGCCGTCCTGTTCTCCCTCGCCGCCGCCGAACGCGGCGAGCGCTCGCTTATCTGCCTCTTCGACGAATCGCCGCACATTCTGCTCACCCGCGCCGACTCCTTGGGCCTTCGTCTTCGTTCCCACGTCGAGTCGGGGCGCATCGAGCTGCTCCAGGTCGACCCGATCGAACGCGCCCCCGGCGAGTTCGTCCACATGATCAAGGAACACGTGCTCGGCGGAAAGGTCCGCAGCGTGCTCATCGACAGCCTCAACGGCTACCTCCACGCCATGTCCGAGGTGCGTTTCCTCAACATCCAGTTGCACGAGCTCCTCGCCTTTCTCGGCAACCACGGCGTCGTCACCTTCCTCACCGTCGCGCAACACGGCATCGTCGGCCAGATGAGCTCGCCCGTCGATCTCACCTACCTCGCGGACACCGTCATGCTCCTCCGCTACTTCGAACAGGACGGCCGCATCCGAAAGGCGATCTCCGTCGTCAAAAAGCGCATCGGTCGCCACGAGAACGCCATCCGCGAACTGAAACTCGACTCCACCGGCGTGCGCATCGGCCAGCCCCTCGTCGATTTCCGCGGCGTGCTCACGGGCGTCCCCACCTTCCAGGGCCGGACGTCGGAAATGCTCCCCGAAAGCTGATTCGTCCCCCGTGCCCGCCTCCGGTCAACGCGTGCTCGTCCTCGCCCCCTTCGGCGCGGACGCGACCAACATCCGCCACGTGCTCCACCAAGCGGGCATCGAGGCCGAGATATGCTCCGATCTCCCCGGTCTCGCCGCCGCCTCCGCGGGCGACTGCGGCGCCCTGCTCATCACCGAGGAGTCCGTCACCCCGGGCAGCCAGGACCCGCTCGTCGAGCGCATCGCCCGCCAACCCGCCTGGTCGGACCTGCCCGTCGTGCTCATCACCAGCGGCGGCCACACCGCCGTCGCCAGCACCCGCGCCATCCGCCTCCTCGGCGACCAGGCCAACCTCACGCTCGTCGAGCGTCCGCTCCGCGCCCTCACCCTCGTCGCCACGATCAAATCCGCCCTCCGCGCCCGCCGCCGCCAATACGAGGTGCGCGACCTCATCGCCGACCGCGAGAAGCTTCTCGCCTCGCTCGAGGAACGCGTCGCCGAACGCACCGCCAGGCTCCGCGCCATGGTCGAGGAGCTCGAGGCCTTCTCCTACAGCGTCTCCCACGACCTGCGCTCCCCGCTCCGCGTCCTCTCCGGCTACGCCGAGGTGCTCGTCGAGGACTACTCCGCCTCGCTCGAACCCCAGGCCAAGGACTACCTCGACCGCATCGCCCGCGCCGCCCGCCGCATGGATCGCCTCACCCAGGACATCCTCGCCTACACCCGGGTCACCCGCGGCGAACTCACGCTCGAGCCGCTCGACCTCGATCTCGTGTTCCGCGCCGTGATCGAGCAATACCCCGCGCTCCTCGCCGCCCGGCGCTTCATCGCCATCCGCACCCCGCTCGGCTTCATCCAGGGCCACCTGCCCTCGCTCATCCAGTGCTTCTCCAATCTCCTGGAGAACGCCCTCAAGTTCGTCCGCGAAGGCGAGCAGCCCGACGTTGAAATCTACTCGGAACCTCGCGACGGACACGTCCGCGTCACCGTGCGCGACCACGGCACCGGCATCGCCCCGGAGCAGCACCGGCGCATTTTCGGCATCTTCGAACGCGCGGCGGACAGCCGCGTCCCCGGCACCGGCATCGGTCTCGCCATCGCCAAAAAGGCCGTCGAGCGCATGGGCGGCTCCATCGGCGTCGCCTCCACGCCCGGCGAGGGCTCGCGCTTCTGGGTCGAGCTCGACGCCGCCGAGCCCGCCGCGTCCGCCGAGCTCGCGACCGCCGAAGCCCACCACTCGTTGCAATGAATCCCGCCCCCGTCGTCCTCCTCGCCGAGGACAATGAAGACGACCGCTTTCTCTCCAGCCGCACGATCGCCAAGGCCGGCGTCGAGACCGTGCGCCACGTGCCCGACGGACGCCAGGCCATCGACTACCTCGCCGGCCATGGCGTCTACGCCGACCGCGCGCTGCACCCGCTTCCCGATATCCTCCTCCTCGACCTCAAGATGCCCCGCCACACCGGCCACGAGGTCCTCGAATGGCTGCGCCGGCACCGCCATCTCGACGCCATCCGGGTCTACGTCCTCACGTCGTCCGACGAGCCGAGCGACCGGCGACGCGTCCAAAGCGCCGGGGCCCTGGGCTACATCGTGAAGCCGCTGCTCCCCGGGCACGTCTCCGCCATCCTCGCCGAGTGGAACGAGCCCGCCTCCGTCGCGTCTTGACGCGACGGCCCCGATCCCGCGGCGCGCGAACACGGCGCCCCCTCCGAAGCCTTCTCCCTGCCGCCGCCCTATCCCGCCTCTCATCCCGGCCGGATACCGTCCCGGCCCATGGACGCCCTCGTCATCGTCGACCTTCAACACGTGTTCCATCCTCCCGCCGATCTCGTCGCCCGCATCCGCGCCCGCGCCGACCGGTTTCCGCGCTGCATCTTCACCAAGTTCGTCAACCCGCCCAATTCCATCATCCGCCGGAAACTCGACCGCCAATCCTGCGCCCCGGGAAACCCGGAAGGGGATCTCGTCATCGCGCCCAAACCCGGCGACTGGGTCGTCGAGAAATTTGGATACGGCTTCGACGCGCTCGCCCTCCGCCGCCTTCGCGAAGCCGGCGTCCGCCACGCCCTCGTCTGCGGCGGCGACACCGACGCGTGCCTGCTCGGCGTCGCCTTCTCGCTTTTCGACGCCGGCATCGACGTCTCCGTCGACCCTTCGCTCTGCTGGAGTTCCGCCGGTCTCCACGACGCGGCCATGAAAATCATCTCCCAGCAATTCGGCACCCCCGCCGATCTCGGCGCCGCCGCCGCTTGACCGGCGCCCGCCCTGATCCGGATCAAGCCGCCGCCGCCCTCGCGCTCGCCAAGTCCCGCCGCGTCTGCGTCCTTGCTCGCGTGACGCCCTCCGTCCCCGTCCCGCCCGCATCCGAGCCCGCCGAGGCTTTGCCACGCCGCGCGTTCCGCGCCGCGATGCTGTTTCTCCTCGTGGCCGCGTTGCTCGGCGTGCTGCTTCGCTGGCAGCTCGTCGCCCCCGTCCCCGGGCTCGTCTACGGCTACTGGCTGCACGCGCATTCGCACACCGCCTTTCTCGGCTTCGTCTTCAACGCCTTTTTCGCCCTCGCCCTCGCGCGCTTCGTCCCCGGCGGCGAAACCCGCGTCCACGCCCGCCTCTTTGTCGTCCTGCAAATCGCCGTGCTCGGCATGCTCGCCACGTTCCCGTGGCAGGGCTACGCCGCCGCCAGCATCGCCTTCTCCACCCTGCACATGGGCGCGAGCGGCGTGTTCGCCTGGCGGCTCTGGCGTCGCAACCACGCCCCGCCCGCCGCGCGGCCGCACCTTCGCGCCTCGCTCGTCTTTTTGGTTCTCTCCGGTCTGGGACCGCTCGCCCTCGGCCCCCTCGCCGCCGCAGGCATGCGCGACCATCCCGCCTATTCGCTCTCCATCTACTTCTACCTCCACGCCCAGTATAACGGCTGGTTCCCGTTCTTCCTCCAGGCGTGCGCCCTCGATCACGCTTCCGGCGCGGGCGCTTCCCCCGCCCTCGCGCGCGACTCCGCGCTCGCGCTCCGCTGGCTCTTCTCGGGCGCGGTGATCACATTCGCCCAATCCACCCTCTGGCTCGCTCCGCCGGGCTGGGTCCACGCCGTCGCCGGAGCCGGCGGCGTCGCGCAGTTGATCGGCTTCTTTTATCTTCTGCGCGCGCTCCGTCACGCCCGTCCGGTCCCCGCCGGCCCGGTTCGCGTGCTGCTCGTCTCCGGTCTCGCCGCCTTCGCGCTGAAACTCGTCCTGCAATCGGCCTCCGCCTGGCCCGCGCTTTCCACGTTGGTCAACCATCGTTACGTCGTGATCGCCTTTCTCCACCTCGTCTTCCTCGGCGTCGTGGCCCCTGCGATCTTCGCCGCCGCGCTCCACGCCGGCTGGCTTCGCGACCGCTTCTCCACGCGCCTCGGCCTCGGGGTGTTCTTCGCCGCCACCGCGATCTCGGAACTCGTCCTCGTCTGCGTGGCCCTCGGCTGGTCGCCGCCGCTCCCGATTAACCAACTGCTCCTCGCCTCCGCCATCGGCATGGCGCTCGCCGCCGCCCCTCTCCTCGCGTCCAGCCTCCGTCGCTAGAGAACTCCAGATCTAACCGTAGCCGTTTCCACACGGCCCGAGGTAGGGCGGGACCGCCGGGCCCGCCGCGGTTGCCTCTCAGTCCTTGCCTCTCCGCCACGGCGCGCCTCGGCTCGCCGCCCCGCGTCACTCGCCGCGCCCGCGCCCTATTTTGTTCCGTCGGCGCCCGCCGCCGCGCCCAGCGCCTTCGCCGCCTCGTCCAGCCCGCCGCTCAAGCCCGCGCGCTGGTGCGCCACCTCCCCGTCCTTCGACAGGATCGTGATCAGGTTCGAGTGCGCGAAATTCCCGTCCGCCTCGCGCTTGAACTTCACCCCGAGCAGGGCCGCCAGTTCGCGCACCGCGTCGTCGCCGCCGTGCAGAAGCACCCAGTCGTCCGGCACTCCCCGGCTCTCGCGAAACGCCTTCAAGGCCTCGGGCGTGTCGCGCTGGGTGTCGAACGACACCATGACGATCCGCGCCTCCGCCCGCAGCGCCTCGGGCAGCTTCTCCCGTATCCGCGTCAGATCGACCACCGTCGCCGGGCACGCGTAGCTGCACTGCGCGAAAAACATCGCCAGCGCCACCGGCCGCCCGCGCAGCTCGGCGAGGCGAAACGGCGTTCCCGCGTCCGTCACAAACGCGACCTCCGTCTGGTAAAGCGACGCGTCGGGCAGCGCCGTTTTTTCCGCCCCCGCCTCCGGAGCCGCGGAGGCCGCGCAGCACGCGCCCTCCGCCCGCAGCCCGCCCGCGCCGGCCAGTGCGGCGAGGCACGCCGCGAGCAAATACGATTTGGTTTTCATGGTATGGAAATTGAAGCCCCGGCCTCCTCCGGCCCCGGGTCCGCCGCACAGCGAAACCCGAGCGACGAGGTCCCCTGCCTCGCCGCCAGCGACGATCGCAGTGCCTGACGCATGAACGCGGCGTAGTCGCTCGTGTCCGACGAGGTCGCGGAGGCGCCGCCGCAAAACAAATTCTGGTCGCGGTCCGCGTCCCCGCGCGATTCGCCCGTCACCATCGCGGTGTTGAAGTCGTCCACCCATTCCCAGACCAGCCCGTGCAGCCCGCGCACGCCGTGCAGGTTCGGCCGCGCGTCCGCCGCCGACGGCAGCACCTCCGGCGTCGGGCGGCCGAGCCACGCGTAGAGATCGCGATTGAACGCCTCCTCGTCGCGCCCGACCGGTGTCGTGTATCCGGCCGCGGCGGCGAGTTCCCACTCCGCGAGCGTGGGCAGGCGCCGATCCTTCGCCCGGGCATAGGCGCGCGCCGCGAACCACGACACGTTGACGACCGGCGCGTCGGGCGGCGCCAGCGGCCCGAGTTCCAGGTCCCCCGCCCAATGCCGGAGGTAGCTTTCGTCGGCGAACAGGTTGCCCGCCCGCGAGCGCATCCAGCGCGGATGCGCGCGGACAAACTCCAGAAACTCCGCGTTCGTCACCGGCAACACATCGAGCTCGAACGCCGCCACCTCGACGAGCGCGGGCTCCCTGTCCGTCCGGGTGATCGGCCGGAACACGCCCGCCGGTATGCGCACCGCCTCGCCGCCGAACACGCTCCCCGCGAGCACCGCCCCGAGGAGCGCCAGACACACGCCGACGCGCCAACCCGAGGACGGCCTCCGTCTTGGAGTGCGGCGGCTCGACGACGCCTTGGACGAGCCGGCACGACGGCTCGCCCCGTCGCTGGCATCGGGCGACGAGCCGAGGCTTGTATCCGAAAGCGGCGTCATGCCGCCGCACTGCAAAGCAAACCGATGCAAACCGGGTTTCATCGTCGTCTTCCTCGTCGTCCGTTCTCGCTCGGTTTCGACGTGCGTTATTCGCCCTTCACCTTTCGGACCTCGTCCACCGTGAACGGCGCCGCCGAGTTGCCCCAGCTGTTCGTCACGTAGGTGAGCACGTCCGCGATCTGGTCCTCCGAGAGCGTGTCGGCCTGCGGCGGCATCACGTTGTTGTAGGTCTTCCCGTTCACCGTCACCGGGCCCGAGAGCCCCTTGAGCACGACGCGGATCGCCCGCTCGCGGTCGGCCATCAGGTAGTCGGCCTTCGCCAGCGGCGGGAACACGTTGGCCATGCCCTCGCCCGACGGGAGGTGGCACGCGAAGCAGTTCTGCATGTAGATCTGCTTTCCCTTCTCCAACTGCACTTCCTTCGTCAGCCCCGCGATCTTCGGGTTGGATTTTATCTCGGCGGCGATCTCCTTCTGCAACTCGTCCTGGCGCTTGGCCGCCGCGGAGCCTTCCTCCGCCTGCGCGCCGAGATACACCGCGTCCACCTCCTTGCCGGAATAGATCACGCGATCCTCGTCGCCCGTCACCTTCAGCATGCCGATCGCGCCCTTGTTGAACGCGCGGCTCAGGGAGTGGTCCACGAGGATGAAGGTCCCGGGCACGTCGACCTTGAAGTCGAGGATCGCCGAGCCGCCCGCCGGCACCAGCGTCGTCTGCACGTTCTCCTGCGCGAGTCTCGTGCCGCCCTCGGTGTAGACGCGGTCGAAGATCTCCCCGATCACGTGAAACGAGGAAGTGAGGTTGGGCCCGCCCACGCCGAAGTAGAGTCGCACCTTCTCGCCGACCTTGGCCGCCAGGGCCTTGTCGCCCACGAGCGAGCCGACGCCGCCGTTGAAGAGCACATACGTCGGGTGCTCGTCGATGGACTTCGGCGTATCGAAAGTCTGGAGACCGCCGCCCGCGTAGGCGCCGTTGGCGTAAAAATCCCCCTGCATGACGTAATACTCCTTGTCCGCCGGCGGCAGCCCGTCCTTCGGCTCGACGAGGATCAACCCATACATGCCGTTGCCGATGTGCATCGGCACGGGCGCCGTCGCGCAGTGGTAGACGTAGAGCCCGGCGTTGAGCGCCTTGAAGGTGAACTTCGAGCTGTGGCCCGGGGCCGTGAAGGTCGAGGTCGCGCCGCCGCCCGGACCGGTCACCGCGTGCAGGTCGATGTTGTGCGGCAGCTTCGACGACGGGTGGTTGTTGAGGTGGAACTCCACCACGTCGCCCTCGCGGATGCGGATGAAAGATCCCGGCACCGTGCCGCCATAGGTCCAGAAGGTGTAGTCGGTGCCGTCCGCGATGCGCGCCGTGATCTCCTTCACCTCCAGGTTGACCACCACCCGCGCCGGGCTCTTTCGCGTGATCGCCGGCGGCACCAGCGGCGGAGCGGTGAGCACCGCTTGCTCGACCGGCAGGGCCGCGACGTCCGGCGGCAGCGCCACCGGGCCTTTCACGGTCGAGGGCCCTTCCGCGGCGGACGCGGAAACGGGCGTTGAGAGCGCGGCCATCAGGCCGAGCGCGAGAGGAGCCAGGGAGCGGCGTGTCATGGGAGCAGGAGTTTGCGGGGTGGTTTGGGCGCCCGACGCGGCCTGCCGAAGTCGGGCCGCCGGGCGTGCTTGAAGAATAACGCACCCCGTCCGCCCCCGCCTTGATGCAGGTCAAGGCGCGCGCGATTCGCTTTCGCTACAGTGTGCGCCGATGAGCCCACGCACCCTCCTCGCCGCCGACGCGGCCGCCACCCTCGAACTCGCCTCCGCGCTGCAAAGCTCCCCCGCCGGGATCGTCAGCCGCACCGTGCTGCAAACGCCCGAGCTTCGCGTCGTCCTCTTCGCCTTCGCCGAAGGCCAGGAGCTCACCGGCCACAGCAGCAAACGCCGCGCGTTCCTCCAAATCCTCCAGGGCGAATGCGAGTTCCTCTTCAACGGTTCCTGGTCGCGCCTCGCCGCCGGGACGCTCCTCCACCTGCCGCCCGACCACCCGCACGCGGTCCGCGCCTCCGCCGGTCCCTTCTCGATGCTTCTCACCCTCGGCGCCGAACCCGCCGTCGCTTCCTGAACCTCTTCCCGCTCTCCCTCATGAACACCCAAGCCGACCCGACCACGATCGATCTCACGCAACTCGATGTGCGCCCCGTTCCCTGCCGCCAAAAACACGCGCTGATTTTTCAACGCTGGGCCGAACTCCCGGTGGGCGGACACTTCGTCCTCGTCAACGACCACGATCCGATTCCGCTCTACTACCAGTTCGCCGGCCAGTTCCCCGACGCCTTCGCCTGGGAGTATCTCGTCGGCGGCCCCGACGAGTTCCACGTCAAGATCACGCGCCTCAAGGCCGCCACGCCGGGCGCCGCGCCCAGGCTCCCCGCCTGGCCTCCCGCCGGCAATCGCGTCGCTCCCCCGCAGAGCCTGTTCCCCGAGGTCGACGCCCGCGGGCTGGAGCCGCCCGAGCCCATGATCCGCATCCTCACCGCGCTGGAACAACTCCCGCCCGGCGGCACGCTCCGCGCCCGAACCGACCGCCGCCCGATTCACCTCCTGCCGGAGCTCGACGCGCGCGGCGTGCGCCACGTGAGCGAAGAGCTCGCCGACGGGTCATGGATCACCACGCTCCAGCGCGCATAACCCCGCCAGGCCTCGCGCGACACGCCTTCGAGGGTAGGGCGGGACCGCTGGGACCGCCGACGCGCCTACACGGTGGACGTGCGCGTCCCCGCGCGCTGCGTGGGAGCGGCGTCGTCCTCTCCACGGGCGGAGGGACCCGCCCGTCCACCGAAACGACC
>CBINJQ010000013.1:0-25595 GCA_966251015.1 uncultured Akkermansia sp.
CGACCTCGCCTCGCTCAATCCGCCACTTCGACCACGAGCTGCACCTCGGTCGTCGAGTTCCGCGGCAGACCGGCCACCGCCACCGCCGCGCGCGCATGACGCCCCGCGTCGCCGAGCACCGCGACAAGCATATCGCTCGCGCCGTTGATCACCGCCGGGCTGTCCGCGAAGCCGCTGATCGCGTTCACGAAGCCGTTCACCATCACCACGCGCTTTACCTTGGAAAGCTCGCCGACGTGCGCCTTGATGTTCGCGAGAGAATTCAAGGCGGCGACCTTCGCCGATTCATAGGCGGTCTGCACCGTCTGCTCCTTGCCCACCTGCCCCTCGTGGGTGACCTTCCCGTCCTTGACCGCGAGCGTGCCCGCGCAAAACAGCAGATTACCCGTCCGCACCACCGGCAGATAGTTGCCGGCGGCGGGGCCGACCGCAGGCAGTTCAAGACCTAGTTCAACCAACTTTTGTTCGGGAGACATGCGAGTAAGAATGAAGCCTCATTCCGTCGTCTCCCCGCCCTGGCTGTAAAACCCAAATACGATCCGGAACCCATGGGGAGAAAACAGGCCGCCCCCGGCGTCTCGCGCGTCGGAGCGGGAGGCAGGGCGGAACCGCCGCGCCCGCCGCAGGCTGAAGGAGTATTCCCACGTGGTCGAATGCCACTCCGACGCGGCTGGCCCGGCGGTCCAGCCCTGCCCCGCGACAGCTGTAACCCTGTTGGAAATTATCCATGACGACAACCCGCGGACGCGCCTGCCGGGACCGCCGCGCCGGAGCGGGAATTTCCCTCCGAGTTCCTGTGGCGGGTCTCGTCAACGGCTCAGGGTATCGGCCGACGCACGGTGCTCGCGAACACCGTGCGTCCGCCCCGCCTACTCCGCCGCCAGCACCTTGGCCCAGCGCGCGAGTTGCTTCTTGAACTGCGCGGGGCTCGGCATGCCGGTGCCCGTGCGTTTGGCCATCGCTCGTTTGAGATCGAAGACGCCCGCCCAGTCGTCGCCATAACCGGGGTGGCAGGCCTTCACGTCGGCGGTGGCGAGCGCGTTGAGCGGCTTGCCTTGTTGCTCGGCGAGTTTCACGACCGCGCCGACCGCGTGGTGCGCCTCGCGGAAAGGCACGCCGCGCTCGACCAGATAATCGGCGAGGTCGGTCGCGAGCAGCGCCGGATCGGACACGGCGGCGGCGCAGCGGTCCGCGTTGACCTTGATTCCTTCGAGCGTGCCGGCGAGCACCTCGGCGCAGATCGCGGTCGTGTCCAGGCTGTCGAAAACCGGCGGCTTGTCCTCCTGGAGGTCGCGATTGTAGGTGAGCGGCAGCCCCTTCGTCATCGTGAGGAGCGCGGAGAGATTTCCGACGAGGCGGCCGGACTTGCCGCGCAGAAGCTCGCAGGAATCGGGATTCTTTTTCTGCGGCATGAGCGAGGAGCCGGTGCAAAAGGCGTCGGGCAGGTCGACGAACTTGAACTCCGCGCTCGACCAGAGGATGAGGTCCTCCGCGATGCGCGAGGCGTGCACGCCAAAGAAGGCGCAGGCGGAGGCGAACTCGAGGAAGAGGTCGCGGTCGGCGACGGTGTCCATGGAGTTTTGCGAGACGCGCGGACGGCCCTTTTCGTCGACGAAGCCGAGGGCCTTCGCGGTGAACTCGCGATCGATCGGCAACGTCGTTCCGGCGATGGCGCCGGCGCCGAGCGGGCACCAGTTGGCGTGCTTGGCCACCGCCGCGAAACGGGAATGATCGCGCTCGAGCATCTCCAGCCAGGCGAGCAGATGGTGGCCGAGCAGCACCGGCTGCGCGCGTTGAAGATGGGTGTAGCCGGGAATCAGGATCGCGCCGTCGCGACGGGCGAGGTCGAGAAGGGCGCGCTGGGCGAGGCGGAGCCGGTCCATGACCTCGGCGCAGGCGTGCTTGAACCAGAGCCGCATGTCGGTCGCGACCTGGTCGTTGCGGGAGCGCGCGGTGTGGAGCTTGGCGGCGGCGGGCACGCGCTTGGTCAGGGCCTGCTCGATGTTCATGTGAACGTCCTCGAGTTGCATGCTCCAGGTGAACTTGCCCGCCTCGATCTCGCGCAGGATCTCGTCGAGACCGGCATGGATGGCGTCGCGCTCCTTCTTCGTGATGAGGCCGACATGCGCCAGCATGGCGGAGTGCGCCTTGCTGCCGGCGATGTCGAACGGCGCGAGGCGCTTGTCGAAGGACACGGACTCGCTGAAGCGGAGCATCAGATCGGCGGGGCCGGCGGAAAAACGGCCGCCCCAGGAGGCTTGGGAAGATTTCGCCATGGTAGGAGGGAAAGGTCGGAAAGCGGGGAGCAGACGGCCCCGCCTCGCGCCGGGCAACGCGAAAGGCGCGACGCACAAGGCCCGCGCGCACCCGGTCGACCCCGCTTTCGGCTCAGGCCTGCGCGAGTTCCCAACCCGGCTGGATTTCCAGGGCGCTCGCGCCGGCTTCGGGCGAGTGCGCGCGCGCCGACGGATCGGCCCAGGCCGCGAAGGCGATCATGCCGGCGTTGTCGCCGGTGTGGCGCGGCTCGGCGGCGAGCAATGGCACGCGGGCCTTGGCGGCGAGCGCGGCGAAAGCCGCGCGCAGGGCCTTGTTGTTCGCCACGCCGCCGGAAAGTCCGATGCTGCGGAAAGCGACCGACTCCCCCGCTTCGCCGCCGGCGCCAAGCCGCAACGCCGCTTTCGCTTTCCGCGTCAGCGCGTCGATCACGGCCTGCTGGTAGCTCGCGCAAAGATGCGGCGTCTCGGCGGCGATTTGCGCGGGCGTCATTTTTTCCAGCTGGTAACGCAGGGAGGTTTTGAGGCCCGAGAAGCTGAAATCCAGCTCGTCGCGCGGCCCGAGGCCGCGCGGAAAATCATAGGCGTCGGGGCGCCCGCCCGCGGCGGCCTGGCGCTCCACCAACGGACCTCCGGGATAACCGAGCCCCAGCAGCTTGGCGCCCTTGTCGAGCGCCTCGCCGGCCGCGTCGTCGCGGGTGGTTGAAAGCACCGTGATGACGCGACGCTCGTCGAGCACCGCGAGGAGCGTGTTCCCGCCCGAAACCACCAGCGCGAGGTGCGGCAGGAGCGCGCGGATCCTCTCGTCGAAAGCGGCCGGCTCCTCCGCATGCAACCCCACGAAGGGAGACCACACGTGACCCCGCAGATGGTTCACGCCCTTGAGCGGTTTGCCCAATGCGAAGGCGAGCGCCTTCGCCGTCGCAAGACCGATGGCGAGACAACCGGCCAGGCCGGGGCCTTGCGTCACCGCGATTTCGGTGACGCCGCGAAAATCGTCCGAAGCCGAGCGCGCCCGGCCGAGCAGCGGCTCGAGGGTCCGCAGGTGCTCGCGCGTGGCGAGGTCGGGCACGACGCCCCCGTGTTTCTCGTGGATCGCGATCTGGCTGTGGACCCACTCGGCCACGAGGCCGCGCGCGGGGTCGAAGAGCGCGACCGCGCTTTCATCGCAGGAGCTTTCGAGGGCGAGGATCATGGCGAAACCTCCGCGGGGACCAACGGCGTCGAGGCGTCCGGCGCGGCTTCGGGCGCGGCCGGTTTGTCCGTCGGCTCCTCTCTTTTCCCGTCGGCGGAATCGCCGGCCGCGGTCGCGTCCGTGCCGGAAGCCGCGTCGTCCTCCGTCTTCGTTCGCGGAAGCGGGGCGCCCGCGAGCTCGGCATGAAGCGCGCGCAAGGCCATCGCGAGTTGCCGGTCCGCGACCATCGAAACGCCGAAGCGTTCCTTGAACGTCGCGGGGTCGTCGATGTCCGGCCGCAGACGATGCAGGAACACCGCCTTCTCCTCCTCCGGCGTCATCACCTCGCGAAAGTCGGGCTGGATGCCCTTCTCGTGGATCGTGACCCCCGAGGGCGTGAAGTAGCGCGCGGTGGTGAGTCGCAGGGCGGAGCGTCCCTTGATCTCGAATATGGTCTGCACGGAGCCCTTGCCGAAGGTCTTCTCGCCGACGAGCACCGCGCGCCCGGTGTCCTTGAGCGCTCCGGCGACGATCTCGGCCGCGCTCGCGCTGCCGCCGTTCACAAGGACCGCGACAGGCGCGCGCCACGGGTCCGTTCCGTTTTTCGAGCGAAGCTCGTCGCGATCGCCGGGGTTTCGGCCCTGGGTGTAGACGACGAGCTCGTCGCGCGGGAAAAAAGGCTCCACCACCTCGACCGCGGCGGTGAGCAGCCCGCCGGGATTGTTTCTCAAATCGATCACCAGCGCGCGGGCGCCTTGTTCGCGCAGCTTCTTCACCGCCGCCTTGAACTCCGCGCCGGTCTTCTCGGCGAACATGGTCACGCGAACGTAGCCGACGCCGTCGTCGAGGAGCTCCGCGTCGCGCACGCTCTCGACCTTGATGATCTCCCGCTTCAGCCGGAACTCCATCTCCCGCGCGGGCTCGCCCCGTTCGATGCCGACCGTGACGGAGGTGCCGGGCTTGCCGCGCAGTTTGCCGATGAACTCCGAGAGCTTCAGCCCGCGCACGTCCGCGCCGTCGACCTTGACCAGGACGTCCCCGCGCAGAATCCCGGCGCGTTCGCCCGGCGTGCCCGCGATGGGCGCGACGACGACGATGCGTCCGTCCAACTCCTCGACCTGCACACCTATTCCGCCAAACTCGCCGTCCACCTCCTCCTCGAGATGCCGGTAGTCCGTGGGTGGAAGAAATTGCGAATAAGGATCGAGCGATCCGACCATGCTTTCGATGGCGTGGTTCGCGAGTTTTTCCCCCGCGACCGCGTCGGGATCGACGTAGTGGCGGTTGAGCAAGCGCATCACCTGCGTGACCTGGTCGGCCGCCCGGTTGGTTTCCCTATCGGGCCAAAGCCCCCAGGCCGCCACGACCTCGACGACTCCGAGCGTCATGAGGTAGCCGGCGATCACCCCGAAACCGATGGTCACAATCCGCTTTAACATCCGGCGCACTGTGCCCAAGCGTCCTCGCTTGTAAATGGCTACGTCCACCCACGCGCCCGCCCCGCTTTCGCCCGAGTTCATCGCCGCTTTCCGTCGCGAAGCCGGCCCCGGCGGGACCCTGCGCTTCGACGCCTTCATGCGCCTTGCGCTCTACGATCCCGAAGCGGGCTACTACCGTCGCGACCGCCTGCGCGTCGGGCGCGATCGGTCGGCGGATTTCTACACGGCGACCAGCGTCGGCCCGCTTTTCGGCGAGCTCGTGGCCGCCGCATGCGGGAAACTCCTTCGCGCCGGAGGCCTCGACCCCGCCGAACACCGGTTCGTAGAGATCGGCGCGGAACCCTCCGGCGGAGTTCTGGCGGGAGTCGCGGCGCATCCGTTCGCGAGCGTGAAAACACTCCGTCTCGGCGAATCCCTCGCGCTCACCGGACCCTGCGTCGTGTTTTCGAACGAGCTCTTCGACGCGCAACCGCTACGACGTTTTACGCTTCGCGACACCGGCTGGCGCGAGCTGGGGGTGCGGATGGATGGCGCCACAGGCGCCCTGGCCGAGGTCGAATTCGGCGACGCCCCGCCCGAAGCGCTCGCGTTTCTGCCCCCGGCCGCCGAGGCCGCGGAGGGTTACGTTTTCGACGCGCCTCTCGCGGCCGCCGAACTGGCCCGCCAGCTCGCCGCCGAACCATGGCACGGGCTCTTTGTCGCCTTCGACTACGGCAAGAGTTTGGCCGAGCTCGCTCACTCCGCGCCCGCCGGCACCGCTCGCGCCTATCATCGTCACACGCAGTCGAACGACCTGCTCGCCCGCCCCGGCGAACAGGACCTGACCGCCCACGTGTGCTGGGATTGGCTAGTCGACGCGCTGGCCCCGTCGGCGCCGACGGACCGCCCGCCGCAAGTCGTTTCGCAGGAGAGTTTTTTCATCCATCACGCCGGGGAAATGATCGAACGATGCCTGGCCTCGGAGGCGCGGGCGACGATCGCCAGCCCGCGCAAACGTGCGCTCATGCATCTGCTCCACCCCGCGCAGATGGGGCAAAAGTTTCAGGTTTTACATGCCCTGAAGCCCATGAGACCGGCCGGTTCGGGCCTGAGGAACTATCCCGCATGACGAAACTTTGACGGCGGTCCCGCGCTTTGCCCGACTCGCGCCCCACCCCGTCCATGTCCCGCTTTACCCGCCCCCTCCTCGTCACCGGCCTCTGCGTGCTTCACGCGCAACCGGGACGCGCCGCCGATCTCCATATCCTGGGGGGTTCCGCCGAAAACCCGGTCCTCATCAACTACACCGTGGGCGCCGACCTGCTCTGGAACAGCGGCTACCTCGGCGAAGGCGTCGTCATCGCCAACGTCGAGGCCGGGCATTTCTGGGCCGGTCACGATGCCTTTCAACGCTTCGACGCCGATGGCGTCGCGCTCCCCGCGCCGCTCTACGTCAACGCCGATCCGGCCGGGTCCGAACTGGGCGAGACGGACTACCACGCCACGATGGTCGCGCATGTGCTGGCCGGCGGAGGCAACACCGCCGCCCTGCCCGGCACTTACACCACCTACGACATCGGCATGGCCCCGCGCGCCACGCTGTGGTCCGGCGCCGTCGCGACCAGCTTCGACAAAACCGTCGAAAACGCGGGCTCGTTCGAAATCACCGACGAATCGTTTCGCGCGCCCTACGTCGCGTTTTTCACCGGGAGCAACCCCGCCACCGGCGGCGCCCGGGCCGACGTCATCAACAGCAGCTGGGGATTCGAGGACGCCACCCATCAGACGACGGAAATGCGGACCATCACCGGCCTCGCCGCGCAGAACCCGTCCGTCGCGGCCGTCTTCAGCGCGGGAAACTCCGGTTACGGCGTCGACAAAGTCGGCGGGCTGGCGGCCTCCCCGAACGTCGTCTCCGTCGGCTCCCTCGGCGGTCCCGCGTGGCTCACGCCCTCGAGTTTCTCCTCCGGCGGTCCCGTGGCGTTCTACAATCCGGCGACCGAAACGCTCGTCCCCGGCGCCCGCGCCGCCGTGCACGTCTCCGCCCCGGGCGAGAACTTTTTCCTCGCCGCCTATCTCCAGCGCACCGGCGGGCTCGAACCGGTGCTGATCGACGAGGACATCGATAATCCGGCCGCCGATCTCTATTTCAACTTCACCGCGGACGGCACCAGTTTTTCCGCTCCCGTCGTCGCCGGCGGCGTCGGCCTGCTGAAGGAGGTCGCCCGCGACCACTTCTCCGGCGCGGCCAATCTCGAACGCCTCGGCGCCGCGCTCGACACCCGCGTGATTCGCTCGCTGGTCATGGCCACCTCGCTGCGCACCGAAGGCTGGGACAACGGCCAGCACTCCGGCCCCGGAGGCGAGATCGTCACCACCCAGGCCCTCGACTACCAAACCGGCGCAGGAGCCTTCAATGTATCCCGCGCGGCGCTCGTCTACGTTTTCGGCACCGCCGACGTCCCCGGGCTCGGCGGCGGCGCCGACCTCCAGCCATCCGGCTGGGATTTCGGTTCGGTGGCGCCAAACGGAAACAACGACTATCTCATCGACCTGTCCGGCGTGCTCGAACCCTCCGAGCTGGCCGTCTCCCTCAACTGGTTTGTCGACGACTCCTTCGATGTCGGAACCGGCGAGACGATCTACGGCAGCTTCGCCGACCTCGATCTCGAGGTCTGGTCCGTAAGCCTCGGCGACAATCCCTCCACGCTCCTCGCCGCGTCCCGCACCGCGTTCAACAACACCGAATTCCTTCGCTTCCCGATCGCTCCGGGCGCCCGCTACGCCCTGCGCGTTCGCTTCGACCAGTTCGTCTACGACCTCGATCCCGCGCTCAACAACACCGTCGGTTACGGCCTCGCCTGGACGACGACCGCCATTCCCGAACCGGCCTCGTTCACCCTGCTCACCGGCCTCGTCGCGATGGGCCTCGGCCTGCGTCGCCGCCCGCGATTCCGGCTCCCGCCACGGTGAGACGGCTCGCGTTGTCCGGTCCCCGTTTGGCGTTCCTCGTTCGGCAGCCTCGTCCCGACGCGTCTTTTCCCTTGCACACCCCCACCCCGCCGCCCTTTCTCTGAACCTTTTAACTCAACCCACGCCTCACCATGTCTCGCATCTGCGCTATCACCGGCAAACGCCCCACCAAGGGTTCCATCATTCATCGCAAGGGTCAGTCCAAGAAGAGCGGCGGCATCGGCACGCACGTCACCAAGAAGACCTCCCGCACCTTCAAGCCGAACCTTCAGCGCATCCGCGTGAAGCTCGCCAACGGCGGCGTCAAACGCATGCTCGTCTCCGTCAAGGCCATCAAGGCCGGCCTCGTCGAAAAGGCCTGAGCCCGAGCCCGTTCCGCGCCCAACGCGGAACAGCCTTCGTCAAAAACCCGCAGCCCTCGCCGGCTGCGGGTTTTTCGTTTCCACAAGTTTGCACCTCGCCCGGCTCCCGTCTCTGCTGCCTCCCCCGCTTTCGCCCACCTTGCCCGCGCCTTCGCCCAGTTCCTCTTTCGCAGCCCGGCCGGACCCGGCCGCCATCCGCCTCGAAGCGGTCTCGAAACGCTTCGGCCCGCCCGGCACGCCCCCCGTGCTCGCGCCGTTCGACCTCTCCGTCGCCCCGGGTGAATTCGTGGCCCTGCTCGGCCCGTCCGGCTGCGGCAAATCCACCCTGCTCCGGCTCCTCTCCGGTCTCGTCGATCCCGACTCCGGTTCGATCATCGTGGACGGACATCCGCCCGACCGCGGCGACGGGCTGGCCTACGTCTTTCAAGACGCCACCCTGCTCCCCTGGCTCCGCGTCGACGCCAACGTGGAGACGCTGCTCCGTCTTCGCCGCGTCCCCGCCGCCGAACGCGGACGCCGCCGCGACGCCGCCCTCTCCCTCGTCCGCCTCGCGGACAAGGCCCGCGCCTACCCGCGCCAGCTCTCCGGCGGCCAAAAGATGCGCGTCTCCCTCGCCCGCGCCCTCGCCACCGAGCCCCGCGTGCTCCTCCTCGACGAACCCTTCGGCGCCCTCGACGAAATGACCCGCGACCGCCTCGGCGAGGAACTCCTCGCCATCCGCGAGCGCCAGCGCTGGACCGCACTTTTCGTCACCCACTCGGTTTCCGAGGCCGTCTTCCTCGCCACCCGCGTCCTCGTCCTGGCTCCCCGCCCCGGCCGCGTCGCGCACGATCTGCGGATCGGGCTTCCGTATCCACGTAACCACGACACCCGTCGCGATCCCGCCTACCTGCGCCTCGTCGCCGAGGTCTCCGCCCGGCTCCGCGCCGTCGACGAAGACGCCTCGACCGTCCTCCCCCCGACCGTCCCCGGATCAGCCGCACGATGAACCCCCGCCTCCTCCGCCGGCTCCTCCCTCTGCTCTTCGCCGCCCTGCTCCTCGCCGGCTGGCAGGCCTTGCACCAGTCGCTCCCGCCGGAGCGCCGGTTCCTGCTGCCGAGCCTGCCCAAACTCGCCGAGGCTTTCCGCCTTCACGGCGCCTCGCTCCTCCTGGCCGCCCGGCACACCGCGCTCGCCGCCCTCGGAGGCTTCGCCCTCGCGGCGCTTGTCGCCGCCGCGTTCTCCCTGCTGCTCTCCGCCTCGAACCTGGTCCGGATCACGCTCTACCCGTATCTCATGGGCCTTCAGATGGTGCCGGTCATCATCGTCGCGCCCATTCTCATCCTCTGGGTCGGGCCCGGCGCCCCGAGCGTCATCATCATCACGTTTCTCATCACTTTTTTCCCGCTCGTGGTGAACACCACCCAGGGACTGCTCTCCGTCGATCGCGCCCACCTCGACCTCTTCCGCATGGGCCGCGCCGCCCGCTGGCAGGAGCTGTTCCTGCTCCGCGCGCCCGCCGCCCTGCCCTACTTTTTCACCGGCCTGCGCATCGCCGCCATCCTCGCCCCCATCGGCGCGCTCACCGCCGACTATCTCGTCGGCACCAGCAGCGGCGGCCGCTCCGGCCTCGGCATCACCGCCCTCCTCTTCAGCGCTCGCAACGAGATCCCCGCCCTCTACGCCACCGCCATCATAGGCTGCGTGCTCGGCTTCGCCCTCGTCGCCGCCGTCTCCGCGCTCGCCTGGCTGGTCCTCCACCGCTGGCACGACAGCTACTCGCCCGACGACGCGGACAAGTAAACACGCCCCCGTCGCTCTTCGGCCGCCCGACGAGCAAGCGCGCGGGCGTTGCAAAGCACCCGGATTATTGTGCAGTGGGCGCCATGTCCTCGCGTCCCACCGCCCCCGCGTTTCTCACCGCCTGCGTCGCCCTCCTCGCCTTCGCCGGTTGCGCCAAAAACGAACCTTCCGCGTCTTCCCCGACCGCCCCGTCCGCGGCGTCCCCCACGAAGGTCACCGTGCAACTCGACTGGTTCCCCGAGCCCGAGCACGGCGGTCTTTTCCAAGCCCAGGCGAAAGGATGGTTCAAGGAGGCCGGCCTCGACGTCACCCTCGTCCCCGGCGGCCAGCAGGGTCTCATCGTCAACCAAGCCATCGCCACCGGACGCGCCGACATCGGCCAAGGCGAAAGCGTCACCACGCTCCTCGACGTCCACAAGGGCCTCCCGCTCCTCCAGGTCGCGGCCGTATTCCAAAACGATCCGTCCGTCTTCCTCCTTCACGCCGACAACCCGGTCCGCGATTTCAAGGACCTCGACGGCCGCAAAATCATGGCCCGCCCGGGCTGGGTCTTCCTCGACTATCTGAAGCAGAAATACGCCATCGATTTCACCATCATCCCGTTCAATTTTTCCGTCTCGAACTTCATCGCCGACAAGGAATTCATCCAGCAGGGCTTCTACATCGCGGAACCGTTTTTCATCACGCAGGGCGGCGCGCCCGCGCCGCGCTACCTCTACGCTTGGGACGCCGGCTACGACTCCTACGGGGTCCTCATCGCAAACTCCGCGTGGGCGAAGAAAAATCCCGCCGCCCTCCGCGCTTTCCTCGCCACCTATGTCCGCGGCTGGCGCGACTACATCGAGGGCGACCCCGCTCCCGCGCATGAGGCGCTGAAACAGGCCAACCCCAAAAACACCGACGAGTTCATGGCCTTTTCGCGCAAGATGATCGTCGACGAAAAACTCGTCGTCGGCCGTGACGCCACCGCCAGCTCCCGCGTCGGCCGCCTCGACCCGGCCCGCTACGCCACGCAGATCAAGATCCTCGAAGACCTGAAACTCACGCCTCCCGGCGCCCTCAAAGTCTCCGATGTCATGAGCACCGACTACCTCCCCGAGCCCAAATAACCCGCCTCCGTCCCTCTTCCGACTCCTCGGCCTCCGTGTCCTCCGTGGTTAAACCACAAGCCGCGCGCCTCCATTGCGGCGGCCTCGCCCTCGACCTCGCGAGGCCGCGCATCATGGGCATCGTCAACACGAGCCCGGACTCCTTCCACGCCGACAGCCGCCTCCCCTCGCTCGACGCCGCCCTCGCCCACGCCCGCCGCCTCGTTGCCGAAGGCGCCGACCTCCTCGACATCGGCGGCCAGTCCACCCGCCCCGGCTACATCGAGATCAACGAGGCCGAGGAGATCGCCCGCACCGCGCCCCTCCTCCGCGCCCTCGCCGCCGAGTTCCCGCGTCTCCCGCTCTCGATCGACACCTATAAACCGGCCGTCGCCGCCGCCGCGCTCGAAGCCGGCGCGCACATCCTGAACGACATCCACGGCCTTCAAGGCCCCGGCGGTCCCGCCCTCGCCCGCCTCGCCGCCGACTCCGGAGCCGCGCTCGTCGTCATGCACAACGACCCCGCCCTCCGCCGCGCCGCCGAGTCCGCCCCCGCGTCCGCCGTCGCCGCCGACCCGTTCCCCTCGGTTCTCGAATTCCTCCGCCGTTCCCTCGAAATCGCGCGCTCCGCCGGCGTCCCGAGCGAGCGTCTCGTCCTCGATCCCGGCATCGGTTTCGGCAAAACCTCCGCGCAAAACATCGCCCTCCTCCGCCGTCTCGACGCCCTCCACGAGATCGGTCTCCCCGTCCTCCTTGGAGTCTCCCGCAAAAGCGTCTTCGGCCACATCCTCCCCGAGCTCGACACCCCCGCCGAACGTCTCGAAGCCACCCTCGCCGCGACCACGCTCGCCGTCGCCCAAGGCGTGCAAATTCACCGCGTCCACGACGTCTCCGCCGCCCGCCGCGCCGCCCTGGTCGCCGCCGCTCTGCGCCCTTCCGCCGCGTAGCGTCTTCGCCACGGCTACCCGCGCACACCCCGCGCTTGCCCGCCCCGCCGCCCCGCTGCGAGCGTCGCGCATGGCGTTCTCCAATCTCTTCAAGCGCGTCTCCCAGGCCCCGACCAACCCCGAGCCCGCCCCGCGCGCCGCCAGAACCTTCGACGTCGCCGACCTCTACCGCGGCCCCGTCGCCACCGAGGAGGAAACCGCGACCGCCTCCGACGCCCCGCCCTTGGACGAGAAGCTCCGCCAAGCCTACTTCTGGATGGTCAACTCCGCCATCATCTCGCCTCACTACGACATCGAGTATAACGACGCCCCGCCCGCGCGCTTCCTCGTCGGCGACGCCAAGACCGCGCTCACGCTTCCCTCCGCGCAAAGCTACTCCAGCTTCGTCCTCCTCCCGCTCCTCACCTTCGCCGCCCGCCGCAAGTGTCTCTTCATCGGCGGCCCCGGACGCGGCAAGACCGCCAGCGCCGTCCTCATGGGCGTCCTCGCCGGCTATCCCGTGCGCGAGGTCCGCCGCGCCATGCAACACGGCCACCCGCAGATGACCATCGCCGACCTCCTCGGCAACCCCCTCCCCGCCGATCTCGTCGCCGCGCAAAACATGGACGACATCCGCATCGCCTGGCGCCCCTGGCTCGGCCTCCGCGTCAAGATCGTCGACGAATACAACCGCATTCCCACCCGCACCCAGAGCGCTCTCCTCACCGTAATGGGCGACAACTACGCCGAGGTCCTCGGCCACATCCGCGAGTGCCCCGAGTCCGCCTGGTATCTCACCGCGAACGACGACCAGGGCGGCGGCACCTACCAGGTCATCGAGGCCCTCCGCGACCGCATCGACGTCGTCGTCCCCGCCCTCGCCTTCAACCCCCGCTTCCTCGGCGCCCTCCTCGAACGCATCGAGGACGATGTCCGCCCGGAGGAGCTCGTCCCGCCCGAAATCATCTTCACCGAGGCCGAGATCGATCACCTTCAAAAACTCGTCCGCGCCGTCGAGGTGCCCGCCGATGTCCGTCGGCGCCTCGAGTTTTTTTCCAGCCACTTCGAGTTCTGCGGCCCCGCCGCCTCGCAGTTCGAATACATGACCAAGGACACCGCCCGCCTCGCCGGCGCCGAGTGGCCCGAACTCACCGCCCGCGACAACGGCCGCGACCGTCTCAAGGACCTCGGCTGCCAGACTCGCAACGGTCTCTCCGTCCGCAATCTCATGACGCTGCTCGTCTACGCCAAGGCCCTCGCCTTCTTCCGCGGCCACGGCTCCGTCTCCCTCGACGACATCCGACAGATCCTCCCCTTCGTTCTCCACGAAAAACTCCGGCCCGACCTCGACGCCCCGTTCTTCAACTCCGCCGAAAACGCGCCTTTTCGCACCGACCGCCTCGGCTGGCTCCGCCGTCTCTTCGATCTTTCCTGCGCCGAGTTCGACCGCCTCGACCTCGACCGCCGGGACCGCGTCGGCGACCTCGCCGCCGAATTCTCCGCCGGCCTCGACGGCCTCGCCGAGCGCGACACCCGCGACCGTTTGGACAAGATCGAGCGCCTGATCGCCGACCTCGCCCAGGGCGGCAAGCTCTACGGCCACCTGCACGACGATCTCATGCAGCTGAAGTATCTCCACCAGCGATACACCAACTACCTTCGCTGGCTGAAAACCCGCTGAGCCCGGCGCCGCACCGCCACCGTCGCCATGCTCGCGCCGCCCCTCGCCGACTTCCTCCGGTCCCGTCGCGCCGACTGCAACGCGCGCTTCGCCGCCGCCCGCCGCCGTTGGCCGCGTCTCGGCGCCGAAGAGTTCTCGCTTTTCCTTCGCGACCAGCTCTCCCCGCTCGCCCTCGCGCTCGCCGAAAAATCCCCCGCCCTCGCCCCCCGCGTCCTCGCCTCCGCCTACGATCTTGGCCTCCAGCTCGTCGCCGAAAAACTCGCCGGCCCCTCCGCCGTCCATCCGCTCGGCAACGCCCTCTGGACCGGCCTCTTTCCCCGGCTCGCGCCGCTCGCCGCCACCGCCCCGCGCCGCGTCCTCGGCAGCCTCGTCAACGCCGCCCAACAACTTCTCGCCCACCCCGGCGCCCGCGCCGACGACTGGCTCGCCCGTCTCGCCGCCCTCGCGCCGTCCTGCGAAACGCCGGACCAGGTCCTCGCCCTCGCCCAGGTCCTCGCCTGGCGAGCCGGCCTCGCCCACTACCGCGGCTCCGCCCTCGCCGTCGCCGACACGCTCCCCGCGTCGCTCGCCCTCGCCGCGCTCGACGCCCCGGTCGGCCTCGATTGGACCCGCGTCCGCGACGCCCACCTCCGAAACATCTGGTTCGGCTACGACGCCGACCAGCGCCCTGTCGCGACCGAAAAACTCGCCCGCCGCATCGGCGCCTTTCGCGGTTTCGGAGGACACTTCCTCGTTCCGCCCACGGCCGCGACCAACGGCTCCCATCTGCTCGTGCGCAGCGGAGACGAGACGTGGGTGCTTCTCGCCGACGCCTTCGGCGCCACGCTCCATCGCGCCACCCAGGGCGAAACCACCGGCGTTCCTCCATCCTCCCGCGCCCCGGCCAAATCGTCCATTCTCCCCGCCGGCCACACGCCGACCAGTTGGATCGTCCACGGCCCCACCGCCACCTACGCCCTGACCTCCGCGCAAAGCCACTCCGTCTGGGTCGGCCCGCTTCTCGCCGGATGACCACCCCGTCCCTCAAATCCCGCTGGTCCGAGGCCTGGCCCGCCGCTCTCGCCGCCTGGAGCCGTTACACGCAGATCCAGCCGCCTCTTCTCTGCGAAACCAGCTCCGCCGCCCGCGCCGAGGGCCTCGCCGGCAGCTTCGCCATGATCCGCCTCCAAGATCAGGTCATCGTCGTGGATCTCCCCCTGACCGAGTCGTCCGGCGTCTCCGACTACGCCGTCGAGATTCTCGCCCACGAGATCGGCCACCACGTCCTCGCCCCCGCCACGCTCACCGACCACGCCCGCTGCCTCGCGCGCATGCGCCGCGCCCTCCCCACGCTCGAAGCCCGGGCCCCGCTCGTCGCCAATCTCTACACCGATCTCCTCGTCAACGACCGCCTGCAGCGCGCCGCCGGCCTCCGCATGGCCGACATCTATCGCCGTCTCGGCCACCGCGCCGCCACCGACCAAAATCCTCCCGGCCGCGTCTGGACCCTCTACCTCCGCATCTACGAACTCCTCTGGAGCCTCCCGCGCGGCTCCCTCGGCGGTGGCACCACCACCGACGCCATCGAAGGCGACGCCTGGCTCGGCATGCGTCTCGTCCGCAGCTACGCCTCCGACTGGCTCTCCGCCGCCGGCAAGTTCGCCGCCCTCCTCCTCCCGCACCTCCTCGAGGACAAACAGGCCGCCGAAAACTTCGCCGCCCTCCACGACACCCGCGCCGCCGGCGCCGGCGGCCTGCCCTCCGGCCTCACCGACGCCTCCGCCGACGAGGGCGACATTTCCCACCCGTCCCTCGATCCGCTCATCTCCGGAATCGATCCCGACACCGGCGATCCCGCGTCCGAAAACCCCGCCGCCAGTTCAACCCAGCTCAACCCGCCCGCCGCCGCGCCCTCGCGCCCCGGCGGAGGCCAGCAACGCCAGCCCTTCGAATACGGCGAGATTCTCCGCGCCTCCGGCTGGCCCGGCACCGATCACGACGCCGCCGTCGCCTACTACCGCGAACTCGCCCGGTCCCACCTCGTCCGATACCCGCGCCGCCCCGCTCCCGAGAGCGCCGAGCCTCTCCCCGAGGGCCTCGAACCATGGGACGTCGGCGACCCGCTCGACCAGTGCGATTGGTTCCAAAGCGTCCTCCAGAGCCCGCGCATAATCCCCGGCCTGACCACCGTTCGCCGCGTCCACGGCACATCGCCCGCCCGCGAGCCATGCCCCGAGCCCATCGACCTCGATCTCTACGTGGACAGCTCCGGCTCCATGCCGAATCCCGCCGTCCGCCTTTCCTATCCCGCCCTCGCCGGCGCCATCATCGTGCTCTCCGCGCTACGCGTCGGCGCCCGTGTCCAGGCTACGCTCTGGAGCGGCAAACACCAGTTCCAGACGACGCCCGGCTTCATCCGCGACGAAGACGCCCTCCTCCGCGTCCTCACCGCCCACTACGGCGGCGCCACGCAGTTTCCCCTCCACGTCCTCCGCGACACCTTCGCCGCCCGACGCGCCGACGAACGCCCCGTCCACGTGCTCTCCATCTCCGACGACGGCGTCACCACCATGTTCGCCGACCGAGACGAACAACACGTCCCCGGTTGGGACGTCTGCGCCTCCGCCCTCGCCCGCGCCCGCGGCGGCGGAACGCTCGCCCTCAACATCGCCGCGACCTGGGATCGCGGCCCGGCCTCCTCGCCCGGCAGCCTGTCTTCCGTGCTCGCCCGGGCCCGCGACGAACAAGGCTGGGCCATCCACGCCGTCCCTTGCCTCGAGGGTCTCGTCGCCTTCGCCCGCGCCTTCAGCCGCCAAAAATTCGGGCCCGCTTCCGTCCGCCCGGCCCCGTCCGGCCCACCCCCCCCCCCCGCCGCCCAATGAACCACGAAGGTCCCGCCCTCGAACGGCTTCTTCGCCGCATCGCCGAGACTCCCTCCGATTTTCTCGCCGAGCCCCGCACCACCTCCGGTCGCGGAGTCGTCCACGTCCCCGCCGTCGTTTCCGATCTTTTCGCCTTTCACGGCCACCCCGCGCCCGACCTCGCCTACCTCACGCCGAGCGACCTGCCCGCCTCCCGCCGCCAAGCCGGCGTCGCGCTTCTGCTCTCCTGGCTGCTCGCCGACCCCGGGCTGATTTCCCTCCGCCCCGCCGCCGTCGCGCTCCACGCCCTCCTCACCTCGGGCGCCGAGGAGCTCGCCGCCCAGCTCGCGCCCGCCAATTACCGCGACGACCCCGAGCGCCGCGAAGAGCTCGCCCGTTTCGCCCTCGCCCGCCTGGACCTCCGCCCCGCCGGAGAAACGCTCGCCCAGGCCCAGGATCGCCTCTCCGCGCTCGGCGGAGTTGAGCGCGCCCGCGTCATCGCCGCCGCCCGCCAGGCCGAGGAACGCGCCCGCGCCATCCGCGAAGCCCTCGCCCGCAAAGCCGCCGAGGAGGCTGCCGACAAATACACCCGCGAATGAGCGCGATCGAGCCCACCGACGCCGACCGCTACCCGCTCCTGGGCGACGCCGGCCGCCGCATGCTCGACTTCCTCCGCGAACACCCGCGCGCCCCGCTCTACCGCAACCACAGCGGCAACCGCCTCGACACCGCCGACCTCGCCTTCGTCCGCCGCGAAACCGCCTCGGTCCTCGCCGCCGGGGTCGGCTGGCCCCGCGACGCCCGCCCCGATTGGCTCCCCGCCTTCGTCGCCCGTTGCCTCCGCGAGGTGCCGCGTTACCGCGCCTATATCCACGCATCCTCCCGCTCCGCCGCGCCCGCCTTCGAGGATCTTCCCACCACCTCCCGCGCCGACCTCGGCCGCGATATCGCCGCCTGCGTCCCCGACACCGTTTCGCTGGAACGCCTGCTCAACTTCCAGACCTCCGGCACCACCGGCCACCCGCTGCACATCCCGTCCCACCCGCGTGTCGCCGCCGGCTACCTGGCTTATCATCGGCGCGCCCTCCGCCGTTTCGGCGTCACGCTCGCCGCGTCCCGCGGCCAGGTCGGCGTCGTCCTCCTCGGTTTCCAGCAAACCTGCTTCACCTACGTCTCCGTCACGCCCGAGCTCGACGAAGCCGGTCTCGCCAAGATCAACCTCCACCCCGCCGACTGGCGCGCCCCCTCCGACCGCGCCGCCTACCTCGAAGCGCTCGCCCCCGAGATCGTCGCCGGCGACCCCATCTCCTTCGCCGAGCTTCTCCGCATCGCGCCGGTCCTTCGTCCCAAGGCGCTTCTCTCGACGTCGATGACGCTCCTCCCCGGTCTGCGTCGCAAACTCGAGGACGCCTTCGCCTGCCCCGTGCTCGATCTCTACTCGCTCAACGAGGCCGGCCCCGTCGCCGTCTTCGATCCCGCGCTCGACGGCCACGTCCTCCTCCAACCGCGCCTCTACGTCGAAATCCTCGATACGGCCGGACAACCGCTCCCGCCCGGCCGACGCGGCGAGATCACCCTCACCGGAGGCTTCAACTTCTGCCTCCCGCTCCTCCGTTACCGCACCGGCGACTTCGCCTCGCTCGACTTCACGCAAGGCGAGCCCGTTCTCCGCCGCCTCGAAGGCCGCCCCCTCGTGCGCTTCCTCCGCCCCGACGGGGCCTGGCTCAACAACATCGACATCACCCACGTCCTCCGCCCCCTGCCCTTGAGCCGCTTCACCCTGCGCCAACACGCCGACGCCTCCTTCTCGTTCTTCGCCGACGGACCCGCCCACGCGCTCGCCGAGGCCCGCGCCGCCCTCGCCGCCCTGCTCGGCCCGGGCGCCCGCATTGAGTGGCGCGCCAACCCGCCCGCCGCCGCCGCGGCCTCCGGCAAACTCGTGCAATACACCTCCGACCTCGCCGCCTCGGACTCCCCCGACGCCTGAACCATGAGCCTCGCCGAAACCCTCCGCGACATCCTCCGCGACCCGCCCTGGCTCGAGATCACGGCCAACCTCGTCAACCTCGCCTCCATCGCGCTCGCCACCCGCAACTCCATCCACACTTGGTGGACCGGCATCCTCGGCTGCGCCCTCTTCGGCGTGCTGTTCGGCCTCGGCCGCCTCTACGCCGACCTCACGCTCCAGCTCTTCTTCATCGCGACCAGCGCCCTCGGCTGGTGGCAATGGCGGCACCATCGGGGAAAAATCGCCGCGCGGCCGATCTCCCGCGCCGCGCCGCGCGAACTCGCCGTTATCCTCCCGCTCGGCGCCTTCGCCGCCCTCGGCTACGGCTGGCTGCTTCACCGCTTCACCGACGCCTACGCGCCGTTCATCGACTCGTTCGTGCTCGCCCTCGGCGTAGCCGCGCAACTCCTCCTCATGCGCCGCAAACTGGAGAACTGGCTCTTCTGGTTCGCCGCCAACACCCTCGCCGTCCCGCTCTTCGCCTCGCGCGAGCTCTGGCTCACCGCCTTTTTCTATACCCTTTTCTGGCTCAACGCCCCGCTCGGCTTCCTCCGCTGGCGCCGTGATTTTTCACGCGCCTCCGCAGCCTCGCTTCCCCCATGAGCCGTTTTCGCACCGGTCTCGTCGTCGGCAAATTCGCGCCCCTGCATCTCGGCCACGAGCACGTCGTCCGCGCCGCTCTCGCCGCCTGCGACCACGTCGTGCTCCTCAGCTACTCGCGCCCGGAGTTCCCCGGCTGCGAACCCGCCCGCCGAGCCGCCTGGCTCGCCGCGCGTTTCCCCGCGACCACCCGCATCGTCCTCGACCATGCCACGACTCCGCTGCCAGACAACCGCGATGACGACGACACGCACCGCGCGTTCTGCGCGACCATCCTTCGCGCAAACCTCGACCGCCCCGTCGACGCCATCTTCACCGGCGAAGCCTACGGCCCGGGCTTCGCCGCCGACCTCTCGCGACGCCAGCGCCACCACGCCGCCCACGTCGCCATCGATCCGGCCCGCGCCGCCGTCCCCGTTTCCGGCACCGCACTCCGGGCCGACATCCACGGCCTGCGCCGCTTTCTCGCGCCGGAGATCTACGCCGCCTTCGTCGAGCGCGTCGCCCTCCTCGGCGGCGAGTCCACCGGCAAAAGCACCCTCGCCGCCGCGCTCGCCGCCAAACTCGACACCTCCCACGTCGCGGAATACGGCCGCGAACTCTGGGAGGCCCGCGCCGGCCGCCTCGCCTTCGACGATCTCCTCGCCGTCGCCCGCGAACAGATCCGTCGCGAAGAAGCCGCCCTGCTCCGCCCGGCCACCAACCGATTCGTGTTCTGCGACACCACTCCGCTGACCACGTTGTTTTATTCCCTCGAACTCTTCGGCCGTGCCGCCCCCGAGCTCGATCAACTCGCCCGGCGCCCCTACGCGCGCACCGTCCTTTGCGCCGACGATTTCCCCTTTGTCCAGGACGGCACCCGCCGCGACGAGAACTTCCGGCGTCACGGGCAACGCTTCTACCGCACCAGACTCGCCGCCCTTCCCCACATCGTCGCTTCCGGTTCCCACCCCGCCAGAGTCCGTCGGGTCGCCAGCCATCTCGCCGCCCCCGCCGCATAGCCCCCCTTCCCTCGGCCGGTCCGCCTCCGTCGATTCTTTTTTCGCCTTTCGCGCCTCTTTGCGGCCATACCTCGTCTCCTTCCGCTTAGCCGTCCTCCGCCGCCTCCGCATATGCTCGCCACGATCCATCTGAAAAAACTCCGCTTTCACGGCCGCCACGGCGTGCTGCCCGAGGAGGCCGCGCTCGGCCAGCCCTGGATCGTCGACCTCGACCTCGTCGTCGACATCGCCCAGGCCGCCGCCACCGACGACCTTTCGCACACCGTCAACTACGCCGACGTGTATTCGCTTTGCCAGGACATCGTGGAGAACGAGCGCTTCGCCCTGATCGAGACGCTCGCCAACCGCATCCTCTCCTCCGTTCTCACCGCGCACCCCCGCGTGAAGTCCGCCACGGTCACCGTCCACAAACCCCACGTGCCCATCCCCGGCGCGCACGAGGGCGTCGCGCTCACCGCCACCCTGGCCCGGACATAGGGCGGTTCGCCCCCGCCAGATCCGCCGCGTCCCTCGCCATCCCCGTGTCCATCGTCCCCCAGCCGCACATCCCGGCCGAACCCGCGACCGCCTACGTCGCGCTCGGCTCCAACCAGGGCGACCGGCTCGGCCACATCGAGGCGGCCTTCTCCGCCTTGGCCGCCCTGCCGGGAACGCGCCAGCTCGCGCGTTCCGCGATATTCGAAACGCCCCCTCTCGGCCCCGCGGGACAGGAAAACTACTTCAACGCCGCCGCCTCGCTCGCGACGACGCTTTCTCCGCTGGCCCTGCTCGACGCCCTGCTGGCCATCGAGCAATCACGCGGTCGTGTCCGGCGGGAACGATGGGGCTCTCGCACGCTCGACCTCGACCTCCTTCTCCACGGAGACACGGTGGTCCGCGAGCCCCGCCTCACCTTGCCCCATCCGGAGATGCTCCGGCGCGCCTTCGTGCTCGTCCCGCTGCACGACCTGGCGCCCGGACTTGTCGTCGACGGCGTTCCGATTTCGAAACGGCTCTCTTCGCTCGATCAGACCGGCATCCGCAGGCTACTTCCCTGAGGCGCACCTTCAGCCATGGATCCCGTCGACATTCTCCAACAACGCCTGGGTCACGTCTTCACGAACGCCGGTTTGCTGCGCGAGGCCCTCGCGCATCCGTCCTTCTGCAACGAGCAGCCGGCAAGCGGCCCCAGCAACCAACGGCTGGAGTTCCTCGGCGACGCGGTGCTGCAGCTCATCGTGACCGACGCTCTTTTTCGACTCTATCCGACAGAGCCCGAGGGCGCGCTGAGCCGCAAACGTTCGATCCTCACCAAGGGGCGCTGCCTCGCCCAGATCGCGCTTGAGTTGGGTGTCGATTCGGCCCTCCGCCTTGGCGGAAGCGAAAACACCCCCGCCGGCCGCTCCCGCCCGTCGAATCTGGAGGATGCTTTCGAAGCGCTGGCGGGCGCGCTCTACCTCGATATCGGACTCGAGGCGACGCGTTCGCTCATTTTGTCCGCTTACGGCTCCTTGGAGGCCAGAATAGCCGCCGGCAGCCACGTGGATAATCCAAAGGGACGGCTTCAGGAGCTGATCCAAAGTCAGAGCGGCGCCAGCGGCGATTTGCGTTACGAAACCCGGTATTTCAGCGGTCCCGATCATGATCGAGAATACAGCTCCCAAATCTTTCTGGCGGATCGGCTTCTGGGAGAAGGGAGGGGCCCTTCCAAAAAATCCGCCGAGGAGGCCGCCGCCCGCTCCGCGCTCAACGCGCTACCAACAGGCCGCTGATTTGGATACGGCCGCCTGGTGGCTCGCTTCGGGGGAAAAGATAAACCACGTGCATGACCCACGGCGGCGCTATACCCACGGCGGCGCCCTCGAGCCGTTGCCATCTGAAAATGGACGGCGCGATAAATCGGCTCTCATTTTCGGCGTAGGCCGTCCGCTTGCGGACGCTCTTTCGCTTACGGCCTCTCGTAGAATGCGCCCGCAAGCGGGCGGCCTACGCGGCTACGACTTCGTTTGAACTGCTCTAGCCCGGGCTCGGGCGTTCATCCGTTGTCTCCTCCTGGGCACGGACGGCTCGTTCGCTTCCTCGCCCAGCAAAAAAAACGCGACGATCCACGCCGCGCGGGAGCCCCGGCCACATCACGACACAGCCGCTTGAGGTGTTCGATTCATCGGCCACCAAGCAGGAAAAATGCGCAAAGCCCGATAACTCGATCTATGGCGGCGCGCATGCACGCGTTCCGCACGCATCTCCGACCAAAAAAAGCCCCCCTCAAGACGAGGGGGGCGTAAAATCTCAAGCTTCGTTCGAATTTTAGTCCGAGCTCACTTCGGTCGGATTGACCGGGGTGATTACGATCTTGCCGTCGTTGATGCTGAAGGTGCCACCAGCGGCGGAAACGATGCTGCCAATCGCGGCGGCGATCTCTGCGGCAACGTCCGGATCGAGGTTGGTGAGATCGATCGTGGCCGAAGTCGGATTGTTGTTGGCGTCGCGGGTGAAGGTGACGTTCAGCGACTTACCGGCCAGAACGAGCGTGGACTTGTTGTCCATGCCGCTAAAATTCACGCCGCCCTCGGTAACGTGCAGACCGGCCTTGCCGGATTTGCTGTTGTAGAAATACTTGAACGAAGTGCCACGAACGCCGGCCGCGCCAACGGGGGAGCTAACCGTGAAGGCAGAACCCTTCTTGAGTTTCGCGACCTTCGCGGTAACCGCGCCGTCGATGATCTTGATCTCGGTCTCGGAGACGGCGGGTTCGGCGTCAACGGGAACAGGACCGGAGAACACGTCTTGGACAAACTTCGAGACTTCAACCACGGAGTCCGGATCGATCACGGCGATGGAGCCGCTGCCAAATACGATCGTCGCGGTGGACTTGGGACCGGTCTTGATCGTGGCGCCTTGCGGAAGAGCGACACCTGCGGCAAGGGGCTGATACTGAGAAGACCCGGCGAGCTTGTAGGAAACATCACCCTTCACCGAACCGGCCGAATACGCGCCGGGTGCGAGATTGGCCGCTTGGACGGCGAGGGCGAGGAAAGCGGCGGCGAAACCACCGGCGAGCAGTCGAAGGATGTTTTTCATAGACGGTATTTGAAGCAAAGGGTTGGCGAAATAATGGTCAACGCCATTTAATGTGAAGCGTAGGCGACATGACATGCAAGCGCTGTTATTTACCTAAAAGCATTTCCCGTTCCCGTCGGCGCTTCGGACCGGATCAATCACGCGGGGCAATGCGGAAGTATCCTCGCCCGGTCTCCCGAAAAACAGCCTTCCGCTCGAGCTTCATCACGTCACAGTCGCGGATTCCGCATGTTGCGTCTGTTTCTCCCGCCCAACCTCCCGGCCGCCGCCGCACGCGACGCCATCCCGTTGAAAATTCGGTTTGATGCGACCGCGACGCCCGCACCGGCCCAACTCCCGGCGTTGGCCGTTCTTTCACGGCTTTGCAACGGAGCCCCGGTTCCGCCGCCGTTCCTTCAGGTCACGCGGGCGCAGCTTCGCGAACTGGTCTCCGCGCTTGCCGGGCAACCGGTGTTCGCCGCCCTTGCCGAGCCCGACAAGACGCTTCTCTGGATCGGCCCGCGCCTCCGCGGAGTCAGCGAGCACCTCGGAGCCCCCACGCCACCGCCGTCGGCGGCGGCGCCCGCTCCCCTGCCCGGACCCCGTTCGCTCTCCGTCCGTTCCCCGAGTCCCGCCATGCGCGAGGACGCGCCCACGCCGCTCACCGTCGACGGAAGCGAACACTACCTCGCCATCACGTTGCCCTCGCGGGAACACCCGGCCTACTCGACCGCTCGCGAGTTGCTCGCCGCAAACGGCTTCGTCCTCGATCCATCCACGAAAAAGTGGTGGCTGCGGGACCGGCACAAGGTGCTCAACTTCTTGGCCACCCACGGCGACGCCCTGCGCTCCCGCTTCCACGCCGACTATACGCCGAATTTCGAAAAGCACTCGTCGGTCTTCGCCGCCGCCGACGTGCGGGCGGAGGTCGAGGAGGCGGGCGACGGCGAATTCACCGTGTCGGTCGGCATTTCCGCCGGACGCGTCGGGGACGAGGAATTGCGCGCCGCCGTCGCGGCCGGACGCCGTTTCGTGGAGGACGGCAAGAAGATCTATCTCCTCGCCCCCGACCAGCTTGATCGCCTGGCCAGGGCCCAGGCCGCCCTGGCCGGCGGCACCGCCGCTCCCGTCGTCGCCCGCCGGACCCAGCGCGTATCCTCGGCCCGGATACCGGAGCTTCAGGAGATGCTCGACACCCTGTCGCCCGACTACCAGCCGCCTTCCGCCTGGCGCCGCCGCGCCGACGCCCTGAAAAATCTCGACCGGCTCGAACCCGCGCCGATCCCGTCCACGTTCGCCGCCACGCTCCGGCCCTATCAGCAGATCGGCGCGGCGTGGCTCTGGCACCTCCACCGCCACGATCTCGGCGGCATCCTCGCCGACGAGATGGGCCTGGGAAAAACCGCGCAGGCGCTGGCGATGCTCTCGGCCGTCGTCGCCGCCACGCCCGGGAAAAAGCGCCGCCCCAGCCTCGTCGTCTGCCCCGCCTCGCTCGTTGAGAACTGGCGCCGCGAGGCCGCCCGCTTCGCCCCGGCCCTGCGCGTCTTCGTCCACCACGGCGCCCTGCGCGTCGCCTCCGCCGAGGCCGCCTCCGAGCACGACCTGCTTATCACCTCCTACGGAACGCTGACCCGCGACGCGGAGCTTCTCGCCGAGGTCGATTTCGCGACCGTCATCGCCGACGAGGCCCAGCACGCCAAAAACCGCCGCTCGCTCAACGCCCGCAGCCTCCGTTCGCTCCACGCCCAAAGCCGCCTCTTCCTCACCGGCACGCCCGTGGAAAACTCCCTCGAGGATCTGCGCACGCTTTTCGAAATCATCCTTCCCGGCTACGTCGACGCGAAGCTTCCCGCCGCGGCGGGCTCCGGGGTGAAAACCGCCGACCGGGACTGGCAGGACGAGCGACTCCAGAAACAAACCGCCCCCTACATCCTGCGGCGCACCAAATCCGCCGTCGCCACCGAGCTCCCGCCCAAGATCGAACAGGTGATCTATTGCGCCCCCACCGCCGAGCAACAGGCCCTCTACGCGGAATATCAGCGCAAGTCCGAAGAAGAACTGGACAGCCTCGCCGGCTCCGGCGCCTCCGAGGGGGCGATGCGTATCGCGACGCTCACCCAGCTCCTCCGGCTGCGCCAGATCTGCTGCGACCCGCGCCTCGTCGAACAGATGGCGGAGGCGTCCGCGTCCTCCAAACTCGAGGCATTCCGCGAACTCCTCAACGAGGCGATCGACGACGGTCACCGCCTGCTCGTGTTTTCCCAGTTCACAAGCCTGCTCGCGCTGCTCCGCGACGAACTCGACCGCCAGAAAATCGCCTGCTGCTACCTCGACGGCTCCACGCCGACGAAACAGCGACAGGCCGAGGTCGACCGCTACCAGCAGAACCCCGACATCCCGGTCTTCCTCATCTCGCTCAAGGCCGGCGGC
>CBINJQ010000014.1:0-25569 GCA_966251015.1 uncultured Akkermansia sp.
CCTTCGGCACGGTCGGCGGCGGCCTCGCCCTCCACGACTGGGAGCGCCGGTCCGGACCGGCCCGATAAACCCGATCAGACCTCGGAGTTCATCCCAAATCCCGCAGTTCGACGAACAAAGGCGGAGTGTATTGAACCGCTAAATTTCGCTAAGCCTCGCTAAATCAACGCTTCGCTCCGTTACCTGAAACTCCATGGCCTCTTCACCCGCCGGGTGAAAAATGAAATTCGCAATCCAAACGCCCTAGTCTTTCATTTAGCGATCCTTAGCGTATCTTAGCGGTTTATCCATCTGCGGGATCTAAGTTCATACCCATCACGAGGAGCCTTGGTTCTTTTGGTGGATAGGCGGGTCCCTCCGCCTCTCGAGGCAGGGCGGGACCGCTGGGACCGCCGCCCTTTCTCGGCCCTCGCCTCTCCTCCGCGGCACGCCCGGCGGTCGCGCCCTGCCTTTTGGCTACGGTTCCACTTAAAAAGCTCCGAAGCCCGGCGTCACGTAGCGGGTTTCACAGCCGGTCATGGCCGGTTATGGCCGGGACGGATAAAGCGGGGCCGGGGCGGGCGTCGACGGCAGCACCGACGCGGAGGCGCCGAGCGGCTTGACGACGAGGTTGTCGTAGAAGGGGCGGCTGAGCGAGCGGCCCTCGCCGGGGCCGGCGACGAGACCGGCCATGCCGTGGCCGTAGAGGGTGTCGGCGACTTCGAGCACGGGCATGCCGTCGACGAAAGCGGTGATGCGTTCACCGTCGAAACGCAGGCGGAGTGCATGCCACTTGCCGGCGGCGATGCCGGCGAGCTTCGTGGCGGCGAGGACTTTTTCCCCGCCCGCGCTCGAGTCGTTCATCGCCTTGATCTTCGCCTGTTGCTCGGCGTCACCGACCAGCGCTTTCTTTTCCTTCTTCCCGCGGACGACCACGAGTTCGCAGCGGCCGTCGGCGGCCAGTTGCAGGAAGTAGCCTTTCGGGATCGTGCCGTAGCCGGTGCCGACATGGTTGACGCGCCCCATGATGCCGGCGCTTTCACCGGGCTGGAGCCAGACATCGGCCTCGACCTCGTAGTCGCGCCACGCGTCGTCGCCGAGGATGGTGTAGGGACGCCACGTCGGCGCCCACGAGATCGGCCACGCGGAGATGACCTGGCGAAGCGCGGAGCCCTTGCCGTCGGGGCTCGGCGCCAGTTCGAAAACCTCCTCGATGTCGGCGGTGTAGCGCGGCAGATGTCCGCGGCGCGCGGGCTCGGAGTAGGTCTCGAAATCGTCGCGGTAAGGGAACGGGAAAGCGCCCGGCGCCGGGATATCGGCGAAGGCGCCCTTTTGCTGGCCGGCCGTGGTCGAGAGCGAGTAGACGGAGGCGGGTTCGAGCTCGATAGTGAAGGCGCCGTCGGCCGGCGTCAGGTCGGCGAGGCGGACGAACTGTTCACGGGCGTTGCTGCGCCAGACGCAGAGCGGGCCGTCGGCCAGGCCGCCGCGGACCTCGAGGCGCAGGCGCTGCGGCGCGGAGGCGTCCTTGGTCTCGACGATGACGCTGTAATCGTCGCCGGGGGACTTGAGGGTGACCACGCTCCCGCCGCCGTCGAGCGGGCGGCAGGCGCCGTCGAGGTAGGTCCAGCCGACCTCGGAGAACTGGCCGTAGTGGGCGTAGCCCCAAAGCGCCTCGCGGACGCGGTAGTGGCCGCTCCAGGGCTGGTGGGCGAGGATCGTGGCGGGGTCCTCGGAGTATGGCTCCATCGGATACACGCCGGCGATGTCATACCAGTTGACGACCTTGGTGGCCCCGCTCTTGAGGAAGTTGTCGTTGAAGCATTCGACAATGCCGATGAGGCAGTCGAAGCCCTTGAGATAGACGTGGTCCTCGGTGTTCCAGATCGGCTTTCCCATTTGCGCCGCCATCGCCTGCACCTCGGCGGAGGCGTGGCCGGTTTCGCCGTAGAAAACATGGGCGCCGATGATGTCGATCGCGTCGCGCGCGGCCTCGTCCGTGAGCAGGTGTTTGACGAAATCGAGCTTGTGCCTCGGCCAGTCGTCGAAGGCGTGGATCCGCACCTCGTCGAAGCCGTTGGCGTCGAGGCTGGCGCGCAGTTTTTTGGCGAAGTCGAAGCTGACGCCTTTCTCGTTGCGGCAACCGATGGCGTCGAGGCGCAGGCCGTGGACGTCGCGGAGGCCCTGGAGCCATTTCACGTAGTAATCGGCGGCGTCCTGAGACCAGAATTCGCCTCCGCCGATCCAACCCGGCGCGCTCCACGCGGCGGCGTCGAGGCTGAGCTTGGGGTTGCGGGCCTTGGCCTCGCGCAAGATCCACCAGGTGTAGCCGCGCGTGTAGTCGAGATCGTCGCGCGTGCGCATGTGGCTGGGCATCGAGCCCTGGGTCGAGTTGCCGTCGCCGGGGATCTCGACCATGAGCGTGCTCACGGAGGCTCCGAATTTCGGTTTGTAGACCAGGTCGAGGATCTGGCTTCGCTGCGGCTCGGGGTAGTCCTTGAGAAGGACGGAAGTGGCGCCGCCGCCGTTGACCATGCCGATGCCGTCGAAGCGTTTCCCGCCGGCGTCGCCGTCGATGAGAATCGTCTGCGCGACGACGGATTGCGGCGCGGAGCCGGAGGAACCCCCGCCGGGGGCGTCGGCGGCGTGGAGCGCGGCGGCTCCGAATTGCAGGTTGCAGACGAAGGCCAGGGCGAGGAGGGACGGGACCGCGAAGGGGGATTTCATGGCGGAGAGCGATTCGGCTTACGATGGCGAGCGGAGGCGAGATCGCTTTCCGTCGGCGCCCGCGGCCGGCCGCATGGCCGGCACCACGCGCGTTTCGCCGGATAAACTTAGATCCCGCAGATGAATAAACCGCTAAGATACGCTAAGCATCGCTAAATGAAAGACTAGGGCGTTTGGATTGCGAATTTCGTTTTTCACCCGGCGGGTGAAGAGGCCATGAAGTTTCAGGTAACAGAGCGAAGCGTTGATTTAGCGAGGCTTAGCGAAATTTAGCGGTTCAATACACTCCGCCTTTGTTCGTCGAACTGCGGGATTTGGGATAAAAAGGGCCTCGCGGATTTTGACTTTCGGTTCCGAGGCGGGCGGGGCGCGTCCCCGCGCCCGCCGCGGTGGCGTCCAAACCACGGGCGGAAGGACCCGCCCAGCCACCTTGTCCGGACGCCAGCGGTCTGCGCGGACGCCGGGGACGGCGTCCCGCCATAATGAAGCGAGGACTACTTCGCGGGGCTCACGCGGAAGAGGCGCGCGCCATGCGCGGCGACCTCGGCGGAGACCTCGCCCTTGGCGTTCGCCAGATCGGAGCGGGTCCAGAGGTCGCGCACCTTGGCCTCGCCGGAGAAACCGAGGTCGGCGAGCGGCACGCGCACGGTGGCGGGGGTGTCGCCGACGCGGTCGCCCGCGTAGACCTCGAAGCGCACGGTGGCGCCGGTGGCGTGTCCGACCGCGACGTCGTCGAGGGCGGCGAAGGCCTGGAAACGCGTGTAGCCTTCGGGGATGGCGAAGGCGAGGTGGGCGCGGGCGTGGGCGCCGATGCCGTCGGCGACGGGCTTGCCGTTCAGGCGGAGGGGCTTTCCGCCGGCGCCGACGCCGACCGCGACCTTGCCCCAGCCGGTCGAGGCGGAGGTCCAGCCCTGCTTGGTGAGGCGGAGTTCGCCGGCCGGGCCGGTGAGGCGCGGCTCGGACCAGACGACGTGGTCGCCCATGATGCCTTCGTCGGCCTCGTCGGCGACGAGGTGGAGGACCTTCGCGCCGGAGACGTCGACATCGAGGGCGACGCCGTGGCCGGGAGTGCGGCGGGTGACGAGCGACGTCTCGTGGAGCTTGCGCGCGGACTGGTAGGCCTCGCGGGTGTTGAAGAGCGCGACGTATTTGTCGGCGGAGCCGGGGACGTCGGCGACCCATGCGACGAGACCGTCGGGGGTGCGGAAGAGCTGGCGGTTGTTCTCGCTGCGCTGGTTGACGGCGAGGACCTCGTCGTTGGTGAGCAGCGAGAGGGTGAAGTCGTCGGTCTTGGTCATGTCGCCGCCGTGCATGAGCGGCGAGCGGGCGATGGACCAGAGGGTCATGAGGGTGAACTGCTCGTCGCGGGTGAACTTGGTCTTGCGGCCGAACTCGATGGTGCCGAGCGGGAGCATGTCGGCGTCGGGCCAGGCGCCGGCGCGGCGGTGCGGAGTCCAGTCGTGGAGGCGTTTGAACTGGGAGAGGAGGGCGGGCCAGTTGTCCCAAAAGTCGTCGCTGATGCGCCACATGTTGGCGTGGTCGGCGACATGCTCGCCGCGGGCGAGCGGGGTTTCGCCGGGGGAGAGGCTGAAGACGATGGGACGGCCGGTCTTGGCGATGGCGCGACGGATGGCCTCGATCTCGAGCTTTTGGACCTCGTCGTAGGGGCGGGCGATGTCGTCGACCTTGATGAAGTCGACGCCCCATCCGGCATACATGGCCATGAGGGAGTCGTAGTATTCCTGGCCGCCTGGTCGGCGGATATCGACGCCATACATATCCGGATTCCAACTACAAATGCTGGAGGTGTCGGCGATGTCGGCGGCGCGCTTGTCGGTGCCGAGGATGGCGGTGTTTTGCCTCACGGCCTGGCGGGGGATGCCGCGCATGAGGTGGATGCCGAACTTGAGGCCGAGACCGTGGACGTAATCGGCGAGGGGTTTGAAGCCGGCGCCGTCGGCGGCGGAGGGAAACTTTTGGACGGCCGGGAGGAGGCGGCTGTATTCGTCCATCACGAGCTTGGCGCCGGGGACGTAGTCGTGGCCGGTGGCGGTGGGTTGATACCACTGGATGTCGACGACGACGTATTCCCAGCCGTGGGCCTTGAGCTTGGCGGCCATGAAGTCGGCGTTGGCCTTGGTCTGGGCCTCGGTGACGGTGGTGCCGAAGCAGTCCCAGCTGTTCCAGCCCATGGGCGGCGTCGCGGCCCAGGCGTGGAAGTCGTCGGCGGCGGAGGCGGCGGCGGGAAGGAGGGACATGGCGGCGAGAAGAAGGGCGGCGGGGCGGAGCATGGTGGCGAAGGAGTCGAGGGGGCGGACGAGTCGAGGGAGGCGGGAGATGGAAAGCGGAAATCTTATGCCGGAAGCGAGCGGACGCCAATGCCCGCAAACGGGGGAGGCGAACGGGGCGGGCCGCCGAGGCGGCCCGTCGAAAGCGGCGTCGTGCCGCCGCACTCCACAGGGGGCGCTCAGTAGCGCTCGAGCTTCCAGTGGTCGGCGAGGCGACGGGCCTCGGCGGCGGTGAGATGGATGACGGCGCCGTGCTTCGGGGAGACCATGTTGACGGTTTTCATGACGCCCTCATTGAAGTGGCCGATGGGGGTGAAGGTCTCGAAGTCGGTCGTCTCGCAGAAGCCGAAGTTGTGCTTCGCGATGCCGTAGCAGTCATACATGAGCACCCATTTTTCCTGGCCGATGCGTTTCCAGACGTTGGGCGCCTCGCAGGCGCGGGGCTCGGGGTCGAGGTAGCGCGGATCGTAGGCGAAGCCGGAGGTGAGTCGGTCGGAGACGGCCTGCTTGATGCCGGGCGTGCCGTCGTGCGGGACGTAGAAGAGGCGATACTTGTCGCCGACACGGACGAGATCGCTGTCGATGCAGGTCTTGTCGCCGGGGTAGGCCTCGAAAAGGCGTTTCGGCTCGGTTTCGAGGCGGGTGAAATCGGGGCTGAGGTGCGACCAGTAAAGGGCGTTGCGGCCGTTGCCGAAGCGCATGGTGAAGGTCATGAGCATGCGCTTGGCGTCGTGGTCGTAGACGAGCGACGGGGCCCAGGCGCAGCCGATGTTGGAGAGCGCGGGGAAGGACTCGTCGACGCGGAGATTGGCGCGCTCCCAGTTGAGGAGATCGGCCGACTTCATCAGCACGAGGGCGCGGTTGTTGCCCCAGCCATAGGCGCGGCCGTCGCGTTGCCACTCGGTGGGGCGATAACCGGCCTTCTGCGCGAAGATGTGCAGGTCGGTCATCGCCATGTAGAATTGGTTGTCCGGGCCGCGCACGATGTAGGGATCGCGGATGCCTTTTTGCTCGGCGATGCCTTCGCCGGGGATGACGGGCTTGCCCCCGTTGACGTCGCTGAAGGTGTAGCCGTCGGAGCTGAGGGCGAAGTAGAGGCCGTGGGTGTCGTCCTTGAAGTAGACGAGCAGGTAGGCGGCCATCTCGCTTTCGGGCGGCGGCGAGGGCGGCTCGGGGGCGGCGACGGGAGCCGGGGCGGCGGCTTCCGTGGTGGGGGTGGCGCAGGCGGGGAGGAAGGCGAGGGCGGCGAGTCCGAGGGAAAGGCCGACCAGGGGGCGAGTGAGGAAACGGCGGAGCATGGGAGAAAAGGAGAACGCCGGGGTGGCGTGGGTTGGCCGCGTAAGGGCGGAGGGGGCGATTTTCGGGGAATAAAAAAGCGGCGGGCGTGGAGCCCGCCGCCGGAGGAGGAAACTTAATCGCGCATCAGGAAGGTGGCGCGGCGGCGTTCGGCCTCGGAGGAGACGACGCCGTAGATCAGGGCGCCGTCCTGGAGGAGGAGGTAGCGCTCGGCCTCGCCGGGGAGGCGGAAGGAAACACCGTTCGAATCGGAGAGACCGGGCACGCGGCGGAAGGTGGCGCGGGCGGCGTAGTCGGGGCGGCCGTCGTCGGGCGCGAGGGCAAGACCGCCGGCCACGACCACGAGGTGGTGGTCGGGGAAGTTGACCGAGCGGAGGGTGACGGTGTCGGAGCCGCCGGCGAGGCCGGGAATGACTTTCCAGAGCGCGTCCTCGGCGGGCCGGACGTCGCGGTCGGCGCGAACGCGGAAGTCGAAGTGACGGAGCACGCGGTCGGGCTGGGCGAGCGAAGCGAGGCGAACGGACGAGTCGCTGGGCCACTTGGCGCGGAGAGCGGCGAGCTCGGTTTTCGTGATGTTGAGGACGCCGCCGTGGCGTTTGCGGCTGGCGCCGAAGGAATAGCTGTTGGCGGGGAGGACTTGGAAGCCGCGGGGGTCGTCGAGGTTGGTGGTGGTGAGCGGGAGGTAGCCGCGGCCGGTGGCGTATTGGTCGACAAGGAGACCCCACTTCTGCTGCTGGTTAAACTGGAAGAGGATCGGGCCCTCGACCTGGCGGCCGGTGTAGTTGAGATAGGCGAGATCGCCGACGCGCTCCCAGGTGCCGAGGAGGGAGTCGGCGCCCTCGAGCGTGATCTGGGTGTCGCGCGAGGCGCGGTAGTAGCGGTGCTTGTGGCCCTTCACCTCGACGATCTGGGTGTCGATGACGTCGCCGGGGCCGGTGCGCTCGATGAAGAGCTGGGCGGGGGAGAAGCTGCGGAAATCTTTCGTGTGCGAGCCGTAGACGCGCGCCTCGCGCACGCCGTCGCGCTCGGCGATCGTGGCCCAGTAGACGAAATAGGCTCCGGCGCTTTCGTTGTAGATCGCCTCGGGCGCCCAGGCGCAGCCGGCTCCGGGGATGGAGCTGGCGACGTCGACGGTCCAGGGCTGCGACCAGTTGACGAGGTCGGTCGACTCCCAGAACACGAGGGATTTGCTGCCGTTGAAGCGGGCGGCGTCCCAGCCCTTGCCGTTGCCGATGCAGAGATCGGTGGCCATGAGGTAGAATTTTTTGCCGTCGGGAGAGCGGACGATCGAGGGGTCGCGCACGCCCTTGTCGCCGAGCGTGGAGACGAGGACGGGCTGGGAGTTGTTGAGGTCGCTCCATTTGAGCCCGTCTTCGCTCACGGAGAAATAGACCTGCTCGCCGCCCTTGTTTTCACCGATGAAGTGGGCGAACAGATACGCGGTCGTCGGCTCGGGCGGCGGGGGCGGGGGCGCCGGAGGAACGGGCGGCGGGGTCGGTTTGGCCACGGGAGCCGGAGTGGTCGCCGGCTTGGCGGCGGGCGTGGGCGCGGGTTTGGCGGCGGGCTTGGCCGCGACGGGCGCGGTGTCGGTCGGCGCGACGCAACCAGGCGCGAAAGCGAGGGCGGCGAGCGCGAGGAGGGATACGAGGGAACGGAACGGATGCATGGGAGAAATCAACGGGTCTGGATCGTGGGGACGGTGATGGATCGGGCCGGGATTGAGCGGGGGAAGCGGGTGCCGTCGACGCGAAGGCGGGGGGCCACGGGGACGACGGCTCGCGGGGTGTCGATGGAGTTGGTTGCGTCGGGCGCGCGGGAGAGCGTTTCGATTTCGGCGCGGCGGGCAAGCCGGGGAACGCCTGGCGCCTCGATGTCGGCAAAAGATCGCGCGGGGGCCGCGAACGAGGACGGGCGTTCAGCGGACGCCGTTGCGCCACTGCGCCTCGGTGACGGAGGGGATTTCGAGGATGCGGAAGCCGAAGGCGCCGGCGCGCTCGCGCTTGGCGACAAGGCGGACCGTGACGTGGCTCTTGCCGCGCGTGAGCTGCGGCGGGAGCGCGTAGGCGGCGTCGAAGAAGCCCTCGCGTTCGCCGGCGGGCAGGCGGACATCGATGCGGTGGTTGTCGATCCAGAGCTCGTATTCGCGGCCTCGGTCGCCGCCCCAGTGGGTGGTGACGAGCGCGACGGGTTTGTCCGGACTGACGGCGAGGCGATAGGAGAACCAGCCGCCGCCGGGCAGGGCGTCGCGCCATTTGCGGTCGCGGAAGTCGCCGGTCTCGCTGCGGTCGGAGGCGAACTGGTGCTCGACCTCGGACTGCTGGAAACCGGGCTCGACGCGGTCGAGCGTGGCGGCCTCGAGGCGGGCGCGCTCGGCGGCCTGGGCGCGGATCTCCTCCTGGCGGGCGGACCAGGCGGCGGGCGTGTAGAGGGGGAAGTAGACCGCGTAGTGCTCCTCGTAGACGCGATGGAAGGGCACGAGCTTCAGGTCGGCGGGCTGCATGAGGCCATCGGTGCGGAACGCGGCGAAACCGCCGGAGGCGTCGAGGCGGATGGAGGCGAGGAGCGCGGCGGTGTCGGCGGCGACGAGCACGGGCGGCGTGGTCGAGACGCGGCCGGGGGACTTCAGGTGGTCGCCGTAGCGCTGACGCGCGGGATCGGGCGCGCCGGCCGTCGGAGGGACGAGCGCGGCGAGCTGCATGGGGCCATACATGAGCGCGACGATCTTGCCGTCGGAGTGCGGGAGCGGCTCGGTGCGCAGGCTCATGGGCAGACGAAGCTCGACGACGTCGCCGTCGCGCCACTCGCGTTCGACGGCGAGGTAGGAACTCGGCGTGGAAGTGACGGACTGGGCGCGGCCGTTGATCTTGAGCTCGGGGCGGGCGCACCAGGCGGGATGGCGCAGGCGGAGCGTGAACGGCGCGCGCTTTTTCGTTTCGACGACGAAGCGCACCGTGTCGGAGTCGGGGAACGCGGTTTCCTGGCGAAGGGCCACGCCGCGCTCGCGCCAGTCGAGACGCGAGGCGAGGTAGAGGTTCACCCAGAGATCGTTGTCGCGGTGGAAATAGACCTGCTCGCCGTAGCGCGTCGGGTTTTCCATGCCGGTGCCGACGCAGCACCACCAGGAATCGTGCTTGGTGGAGAAGGTCTTGTAGGCGACGTCGCCGAAGGGGAGGAAGTAGCCGAACTCGCCGGGCTGGCGGCCGAGGTTGGTGAGGATGTGGTTGATCAACCCGCGCTCGACGAAGTCCATCGTCGCGGCCTGCGGCTCCCAGGAGAAGAGGAAGCCGGCGAGCTTGATCATGTTGTAGGTGTTGCAGGTCTCGGCGTTTTGCGGGCCGAGTTTCTGCGGGAACTGCACGGGCGGGAAAAAGTGCTCGTGGTCGCCGTGGCCGCCGTTGGCGAAGGAGCGCCAGTTGACGACGCTGTCCCAGAAAGTCTTCACGCCGCGAAGGGCCAGCGGATCGCCGGTCAGCTCATACTCGCGGGCGAGGCCGACGAGCTTGGGGACCTGGGTGTTGCCGTGTTTGCCGTCGAGTTCGTCGCGGCCCTGCTCGAGCGGGTTGATGATCGCGTCGTGGTGGAACACGGTGCGCGCGAGCTGGAGGTAGCGCGGATCGCCGGTGTCGACGGTGAGGTCGGCGAAGACCTCGTTCAAGCCGCCGAACTCGGACTTCAGGATCTCCTGCGCCTGGGCGGGCGAGAGCTTCTCGTAGACGCCGGCGAGGTAGTCGGCCAGACGCCGCTCGACCTCGAGGGCCTGCTTGTTGCCGGCGAAACGATACGCGTCGCGCAGGCCGGCGAAGACCTTGTGCAAGGTGTAGTTCGGCACCCACTCGTCGTTGAGCGAGAAGCCGGAGGCCTTGATGCGGCCGACGCGGAGGTCCTCGTAGATGCGTTTGTTGACCGGCAGCACGTAGCCGTCGCCGTTGGCCTGCTGGCAGGCGGCGAGCTCGGAGACGACGTAGTTCACCCGTTCAAGGGCGCGCGGCTCGCCGGTGGAGGCATAGAGCGCCGCGACCGCGGAGAGGTAGTGGCCGAGGCTGTGGCCGTTGATGCCGCGCGCCTCCCAGCCGCCGTAGCGGTCGGCCTTTTTGGGCAACTTCGCCTGCGCGCGGAAGCCCGACAACAGACGGTCGGGCTCGACGACCTCGAGCAGGTAACGGGCGTCGACATCCTGGCCGGCCTGGAAGGGGCCGGGCAGAAGGCGCACGCGATCAAGCGAGAAGGGTTCGGCTTGGATGGGCACGGGGGCGGCGGAGGCGACGGGGGCGGCGAACGACGCGGCGGCGAGCGCGGTCAGAAGGGGGCGACGGAACATGGGTTTTAGGATGAAAAGTTGGGGGCCGACCGAGGCCGCGAGCTTGGAAGAACGATCACGGCGACGACGAGGGCTCGATGCCATCTTCGTGGACGATCAAATATAGCTCAAAAGCGCATCGAATCGGGAAAAAGCGGCGAAGCGTTTTGAGGTGATCGCAAACAAGGGGATAAAAAGGGAGGGATTGGGGACGAAAGAACCGACATCTCTTTCAGCGAAAAAACGGGGGATTTTCCGCCATAAAATTTACGGCGTGGTGACTTTTCAGGGAGATCGGACGAAAGAGCAAAGAGCGGACACATGCGTCGCCCTCCCCTCGACGGGCCGACGGGCGGGCGGAGGACCTCGGCCCGTCGTCCGTGTGTTTTGCCGCTTCAGCCGCCCAATCCCTTGCAGGCGGCGTGCAACAACTCGACCGGGTGGCGGGCGACGCGACCCGTGCCGTCCTTGATCTGGTGCCGGCAACTGGTGCCCGGCGCGACGATCTCGACCTCCTCGGGCGTGGCGCGGACGGCGGGGAAGAGCACCAGTTCGCCGACGCGTTGCGAAATCTCGTAGTGTTCGCGCTCGTAGCCGAAGGAGCCCGCCATGCCGCAGCATCCGCTCGGAATGAGGCGCACCGAATGACCTCGCGGCAACTCGAGCACCCTCACCGTGGGCGTGAGCGACGAAAGCGACTTCTGGTGGCAGTGGCCGTGCAGCTTGATCGTGAGCTCGCGGGCCATGAACGAATCGGAACGGACGCGGCCGGCGTCGATTTCGCGGGCGATGAACTCGTCGATCAGCCAGGCGCGTTTCGCCAGCGCGCGGGCCGTCTCGCGCAGGCGCGGCGGCACGAGGTCGGGATACTCGTCGCGGAATCCGAGCAGCGCCGACGGCTCGATGCCGACGAGCGGCGTCGCGTCGGTCGTCACCGGCGCGAGCAGCTCGACGTTGCGGGTCGCGAGTTTTTTCGCCGCGCGGACCAGTCCCTTCGACAAGTGGGCGCGTCCGCTCTCGACGTGCCGGGGGATGAACACCTCGTAGCCGAGCCGGTTGAGCAGCTCGACCGCCTTGATGCCGACGGGCGTGTCGCCGTAGTTGGTGAACTCGTCGCAAAACAAAAACACGCGCCCGTTCGGGTAGCTCAGGTGCTTCGGGTTCGCGTGAAGCCGGTGCCAGGCGGCGAGGGTCGTCGCGTGCAGCGGGGGCAAACTGCGCTCGCGGGCGAAACCGGCGAGGCGCTTGAGCGTGTTGGCGAAGGCGGACGTGGAGACGACGCGGTTGTAGAGGGCCGGCGCGAGCGACGCGACGCGCATCGAGCGGGCGAACCCGGCCACAAGCCGCGAGCGCAGCGGCACGCCGTGCGCGTCGTGGTGGTGCTGGAGCCACTCGGCCTTGAGCCGCGCCACGTCGACGCTCGACGGGCACTCGGATTTGCAGGCCTTGCAGGACAGGCAGAGGTCCATCACCGCGGCGACGGAGGCGTCGTCCCACGGGTTTCCGCGGTCGGCGCCGGTGCGGCCCAGTGCCTGGCGCAGGAGGTTGGCCCGCGCGCGGGTGCTGTCCTTTTCGTCGTGCGTCGCCATGTAGCTCGGGCACATGGTGCCGCCGGAGAGATGGGTTTTGCGGCATTCGCCGACGCCGGTGCATTTCTCGGCGGCGCGCAGGACGCCCTGGTCGGCGTCGAAGTTGAAAAACGTCTCGTGCGTCGGCTCGGGGGCGGACGGCGAGGCGACGGCGTGCCGCAACGAGGTGTCCATCGGCGGCGTGTCGATGATCTTGCCGGGATTAAAGATGCCGAGCGGGTCGAAGAGCGCCTTCACCCGGCGCATCATCGCGTAGCACTCGGGACCGACCATGAAGGGGATGAACTCGCCGCGCAGGCGGCCGTCGCCGTGTTCGCCGGAGAGCGAGCCGCGATATTTTTTCACCAGCGTCGCGACGTCGGTGGCGATGTCGCGAAACATCTTCCGGCCCTCCGCGCTCTTCAGGTCGAAGAGCGGGCGGGTGTGCAATTCGCCGGCGCCGGCGTGGGCGTAGTAGATGCACTCGATGCCGTATTTTCCGCGCATGAGCGCGTCGAACTCGTCGATGTAGGCCGGCAGGTCCTCGATGGCGACGGCGGTGTCCTCGACGATCTCGCGCGGCTTGGCGTCGCCGACGACGTTGTTGACCAGGCCCTGTCCGGCGCGGCGCAGCTCCCACACGCGGTCGCAGTCGGCGCCGTGGAGCACGGGAAACGCATACCCGAGGCGGGCGGCGCGGAAATCCGCCGCGATGGCGGCGAGCGCGGCGTCGCGGGCGGCGGGATCGGCGTCGCGGCGCTCGACCACCAGCACGGCGCCGGGGTCGCCCACGACGAAGAAGCGGTTCTTCGCGTGCTCGAGGTTGGCCTTGGTGCATTCGAGGATGGTGCGGTCGATCAGCTCGCAGCCGAAGGGGCGGCGGCGCATCGCGATCACCGCGGCGCGCAGGGCGTCGGACACGCTCGCGAAGTGCGCGCAGAGCAACGCGCCGGGAGGCGGCAGCGGCTCGACGTTGAGCTCGAACTCGACGCCGAGGAAGAGCGTGCCCTCGGAGCCGGCGAGCAGGCGGCAGAGGTTGAAGGGCTTTTCCGACGCGGGATCGAAGACGCCGCAGTCGAGCAACTGGTCGAGCGCGTAGCCGGTGTTGCGGCGCGTGACGGTCGGCTTGGGAAAATTGTCGCGGATGAGCGCGCGGTTTTCCGCCGAGCCCAGCAGGTCGCGGATCTCGCGATAGAGGCGCGTCTCGAGCGTGTCCGGGCCGGCGCATTTCTCCGCGAACTCCTCGCGGGTGAGCGGGCCGAAGGCGACGAGCGAGCCGTCGCCGAGGAAGCCGCGCGCCGAAACGAGGTGGTCGCGCGTGGAGCCGTAGACGATGGAGTTGGCGCCGCAGGAGTTGTTGCCGACCATGCCGCCGACCATGGCGCGGTTGGCGGTGGAGGTCTCCGGGGCGAAGAAGAGCGCGTGCGGCTTGAGCGCGAGATTGAGCTCGTTGCGGATCACGCCGGGCCGCACGCGGACGCGACGCGCGGCGGGATCGATCGCGAGCACCTGGTTCAGGTGGCGCCCGAGATCGACGACGATCCCGGAACCGACGACCTGCCCCGCCAGCGAGGTGCCGGCGGCGCGCGGGATGAGCGGCACGCGTTCGCGGCAGGCGAAGGCGACGAGCTCGGCCACGGCGGCGTCGGTGCGGGGAAACGCGACGGCGAGCGGCGTCTCCTGGTATTCGGAGGCGTCGGTCGCGTAGATCGCGCGCACCGTTTCGTCCAAGCGCAATTCGCCCTCGAAGCGGAGCGCGAGCGAGCGCAGGCCGGACAATGCCGCGGGCGAAGGGGAATTCATGGCTGGATCTCGAAACCGCGCGCGGGCGGGAATGTCAAAGGCTACGCCCGCGAGCTGTCTCATACCAATCGCGGGGTGAATTGAGACCATAAGGTGGGCGTGCGCGTCCCCGCGCGCGGCTTGGACGAGGAGGTGCGAGACTGCGTTCGCAAACCACGGGCGGAGGGACCCGCCCGTCCACCTACGGCAATCTTAATCGAACCGTAGCCGTATTCGTCGCCTCTCCAGGTAGGGCGGGACCGTTGGGCCCGCCGCCCTTGCCACTCAGCCATTGCCTCTCCGCTGCGGCGCGCCCGACGGGCGCGACCCTTTTAGCGCGAGCTCGGCCTCGCATTCGGGCGAGCCTCGGGCGAGGTCGCGGCAGACTTGCGGGCGGCGCTCGTAGATCGTGCAAAAATGCTCCGCGTGCCCCTCGGCGGACGCGCGGGTTTCCAGCGCGGAGCAACGGCCGTCCTCCATGCGAAGGTAGGCGCGGTTGCCGATGAAATGCGCCACGCGTCCGGCGTCGGCGCCGAGGCGTTCCCAGTCCTCGCCGCTCACGCGCACGTAGGTGTCGAGCCGTGAAAAACAACAGACTCCGCAGCGCAAACAGGCGGCGGAGTCTTCAAGCGTGCTCACGGAAGGCGGGAGCGAGGCGCGGATCAGAGCAGGGAGGAGATCAGTTTCTCGTATTCCGCCGCGTCCATCAGGCCGACCTTCCGGTGCCGGACCTTGCCCTCGCGATCGACAAGGAAGGTCGTCGGAATGGATTCGATGTCGCCGAAGGCCGCGATCACCTCGGGGGTCGCGATGGCGAGGGGGTAGTTGATCTTCATGCGCTTTGCGAAGGGGCGCACCGCCTCCTCTCCCTTGGCGTCGAGGGAAAGGCCCACGATCACCAGGCCGCGGTCGGCGTATTTTTTCTGCAACTCCACGTAGCCGGGGATCTCCTTCACGCAGGGGCCGCACCAGGTCGCCCAAAAGTCGACGACCACGATCTTGCCCTTGAGGGCGTCGCGGCCGACCGGCTTGCCGTCGAGGTCGACGAGGCTCCACGCCGGCGAGTCGTTCAGCACGGGAAGGGCGTTCGCGTCGGCCTTGGCGGCGGCGGGGACGGGCGGCTTCGATTCGGCGCGGGCGGAGGCGGACAGGGCGGGCGGCAACGCGGCGGCGAGAAGCGCGGCGAAGGCCAGGCGCACCGGGGCGGGAACAAGGTTGTTTGAAAAATGCATACGCGGCGGTGTGGGTTTGGAGCGGTGCGGGGATTGATTTAATCGAAAAACCTACGCGGGCAACGTCGCGGCCGACATGCTTCGCCGCGGGAGCAGATCCTGGGTGGAGAGCAGCGCGATCAGGAAAAACCCGGCGGCCTTCATGCCGAGCACGACCGCGAGGTATTCGTGGCCCCGGCGCGCCCAATACACCGAGCCCCAGAGCAGGACCGCGCCCAGAAACACCTCGACGAGGGTGACGCTCGCGAAAAGCGTGCGGCTGCGCAGACGAAGCACGAGCCCGCGCGAGTCGGCGGCGCGACCGCCCTTGGGCGTGCGGACGAATTCGCCGCCGCGGGTGAGCAGGCCCTCGATCACCGCGACGGCGCAGGTGACGCTCATCGCCAGCCCGAAGGTCATCACGACCGGGGCGAACACGAGCCAGAGCAGGCCCTCGCGCCACTCGCGCTGGCGGAAGTATTGGCCGGTGACGTAGAACGCCACCGAGCCGCCGCCGAGGAGCAGCACGTTGACCGGGTTGAAGATCATCCAGAACCAGCCCTGTTGCACCGGCCCGACGACCACGAGGTAGGGCACGAACAGGAGGCTGAAGGCGACGAGCAGCGGATGCACGAGCCCGACGAGGAGGTGCCAGCTCGCCTCGCGCTTCACCCGCGCGGGCTGGTCGCTGGACAGGATGACGCCGAGCTGTTTGCGCGCCACCTGGATGCCGCCCTTGGTCCAACGACGTTGCTGGCTCTTGAACGCGGTGACGTTTTCCGGGAGCTCCGACGGCACGGCGTAGTCGCCGCGGTAGACAAAGCGCCACCCGCGCAACTGGGCGCGATAGCTGAGATCGAGGTCCTCGGTCACGGTGTCGTCGCTCCATCCGCCGGAGTCCTCCAGCGCGGCGCGGCGCCAGATGCCGGCGGTGCCGTTGAAGTTGAAAAACAGCCCGGCTCCGTGGCGGGCGGCCTGCTCGACGACGAAGTGGGCGTCGAGAAACACGCCTTGGAAGCGGGTCAGCAGACTGGCGCGACGGTTGGAGAACTCCCAACGCGCCTGCACCACGCCCACGCGCGGATCCGCGAAGTGGGGCATGAGCTTCTCCAGAAAATCCGGCTCGGGCAGGAAATCCGCGTCGAAGATAGCGAGAAACTCCGCGTCGGTGAGCGAGTTGCCATGGCTGAGCGCGCCGGCTTTGTAGCCCCGGCGATCGGCGCGGCGAACGTGGCGAACGCGCGCGGCGGCCCCGGGGTGCGCCGCGAGCCAGCGCGCGGCGACCTCGGGCGTGGAGTCGGTCGAGTCGTCCAGCAACTGGATCTCCAGGCGCCCGGCGGGCCAGCGGATGGTGGCGACCTTCTCAAGCAGCGCCTCGACCACGAGGGCCTCGTTGAAAATAGGGAGCTGGATGCAGACCTTGGGCGGCCCGCCCGCGAGCGGCGGCGGCTGCGACGCGCGCCGCGCGTGCCTCGCGTAAAGCCACATGAGCTTCACGCGATGAAACGCGAAAAGCATCAGCCCGCAGAGGGTGGCGACATACAGTGTAAGCAAGGACTCGCGCATGATTTGGCCCGCACGCAAAAGCATGAAAGCGGCCCGGGCGCGAGGTTCCCTTCACGATCCGTCGAGGATCGGATTTCCCCGGAGACAAGGTCCGGCGAACCACCGGGCCCGGGGCGGGGCGCGAAATCCGGGCCTCCGCGCCTCAGCCCGCGACGACGCCAAGCTCCAGCCCGAGCGTGTCGACAAACTTGCGCATGGCGGGCGTGAGCACACGGCCCTTGCGGTGGAGGATCGCGAGCGGACGGGTGAACTCCTTGCCCTTGAGCGTGAGCATGGCGAGGGAGCCCGCCTTTATCTCCTGTTGCACGGTGGCCTGGGGAACGATGGCGATGCCGTGGTCGATCTCGACGGCGCGCTTCACCGTCTCGATGTTGTCGAACTCCATCACCGGTTCGCTCTCGAGCTTGTGCTCGCGGAAGATCTGGTCGACGGCCTTGCGCGTCGGGATGTCGGGGTCGAAGCCGATGAACTTTTGCCCGGCGAGCTCCGCGACCGAGACCTCGCTCTTTTTCGCGAGCGGATGGTTCGGCGGGGTGATGAGCACGAGACGGTCGTTGCGGAACGGGATGATCTCGATCTGGCGCTGCTTGAGCGGGAAGGCGACGAGGCCGAAGTCGACGGAGTTGTGGAGGATGTCCTCGTAAACAAGGTTCGAGCGGCGATACTCCACGCGCACGTTCACCGAGGGGTAGTCGTGGAGGAATTTCTTGATGTAGGGCGGCAGCTCGTGGAGCCCGATGGAGTAGATCGTCGAGATGCGAATGGTGCCGCTGATGACCTTCTTCAGCTCCTGCAGGTCCGAATCGAGCTTGTCGTAGGTGTGCAGGATCTCCTTCGCCGACTCGTAGACCTGGTAGCCCTCCCGGGTGAGCTGGAACTGTTTCTGGCTGCGGTCGATAAGCAGCGCTTTAAAGTGCTTCTCCATCGCGCGGGCCTGCTGGCTCACGGCCGACTGGGTGATGCCGTTGATCTTGGCGGCCTTCGAAAAGCTCTTGGTCTCGACTAGATCGGCGAAGATTTTGAAATTGTCGATTTGCATGGGGTGCGATGACGCGGCGTTTCCTCACTCATAAATCCATCTAATCCCCGGGCAACCGAGAAAACCTCTCATATCATGGTCACTTATGACGCATTTCTTGTTCGGCTCGCCGAGGTGAAGCTTCGCCTCGCGAACGCGTGCGCCGCCGCCGGCCGGCCGGCGGACTCGGTGAAGTTGCTGCCGGTGACCAAGACCCATCCGGCGGACGCGGCGGTGTTCGCCGCGCGGGCCGGCCTGCCGTCGGTGGGGGAAAACCGGGTGCAGGAGGCCGCCGCCAAGCGCCCCGCGACCGAGGCCGCGTTGTCCGCCGCGGCGGGCGGAGCCGCGACGCCGCGCTGGGAACTGATCGGCCACCTGCAAAGCAACAAGGCGCGGCTCGCCGCCGAGACCTTCGGCCGTATCCATAGCGTAGATACAGAGAAACTCGTCCGGCACCTGGACCGCGCGGCCGGGGAGCTCGGCCGCCCGCTCCCCGTGCTCCTCCAGGTCAACGCCGGACGCGATCCCGCCAAGTTCGGCTGCGAGCTCGAGGACGCCCCGCGCCTCCTGGAGGCCGCCCTCGCCGCCGCCCACCTTCGCGTGGAGGGCCTCATGACCATCGCCCCGCTCGGCGCCACCGAGGCGGAGACCGCCGAGCATGCGCGCGGGACCTTCGCCGCGCTGCGCGAGTTGCGCGACACGCTGGCCGCGCGTTTCGGGGCGCCGCTGCCGGAGCTCTCGATGGGCATGAGCGCCGACCTGGAGATCGCGGTCGCGGCGGGCTCCACCTGCGTGCGCGTCGGCACCGCGCTCTACGGCGGGCGCCAGGCCCGGAACGTTCCCGCGTAATGTATTATCGGATACGAGATAAGCGCGGTCCCTAGGGAGCCGTTCCCTAGGGAGGCGTCGCCCCGGACGCCCTTGATCCACAGAGGGTTCCTACTGATTTCCTACGCAGCATTCCGACCCCTTCCGCAGGCGATTCGCGATTGCGCGCGACATCGGGGTTTTCATGTTCAGGGCATCGTGAAAAACCCGATGTTCAGCCCCAGGGAACGCGAGGCCTTTTTGGCCCTGCTCGACGACAACAGCCCGTCCGTCCGCGGGGGGCTTGTCGGCTTTTTCGGAACGCGGCCCGAGGCCTCGCGCGAGTTCCTGGTCTCCGTGGCGGGCGGCACCGACCGCGTGCTCGCGTGGCACGCCCGGCGCCTGTTGACCGAGCTTCGCTTCAGCGACCCGGTGGCCGAGTTTCGCGGTTTCATCCACTCGCTCAACTACGAGCTCGAAACCGGCGCGCTGCTCCTCGCCCGCACCGCGCTTCCCGACGCCGACGCCGGCGCCGTGGCCGCCGAGCTGGATCGTCTCGCCGCGCGCTGTCGCGAGCTGATCGCCGAGCCCGCGACGGTCCGCGAGCGCTGCCGGGTGATCAACCGCGTGCTCTTCCACGAGGCCGGGTTTCACGGCAACACGGACAACTACGAGGACCCCTTGAACAGTTTTCTGCCCGCCGTCGTCGAGCGTCGCGTCGGCCTGCCCATCACGCTCGCGATGGTTTATCTGCTTGTCGCCCAGCGCATCGGGCTGGAGCTCGATCCCGTCGGGCTGCCGGGGCATTTCCTCGTCGGCTGCTTCACCGAGGGCACGCCCTTCTTCATCGACGCCTTCGAGCGCGGCGCCTTCCGCACCCAGGGCGAGCTGATGCTCTACCTGCGCGCCCGCGGCTTCGATCCCGCGCCGGCCGATCTCTCGCCGACGCCGGTGCGCGAGGTGCTGGCGCGCTGCTGCCGCAATCTCGTCGCCCACTACGCCGCCGGCGGCCACCACCACCGCGCGCGCATGTTCGAGAGTTTCCTCGGCGAGTTCGACGCCACCTACGAGCGCAACGCCGCCTGAGTCCGCGACAGGGCTCGCGACCGCCGCGTCGCCTGTTATCCAAAGGCCCGCAGAGAGCGTTTGCGCTCTTGCGGGCTTCTTGTCGCCATGCCGGCTCGCATGGACGACGCCGCACGCACCCACACGCTCGCCGATCTCGAAACCTGGTCCCGCCCCGGCGCCTCGCTCGCCGTGCTCGGGCACCCGATCAAACACTCGATCAGCCCGGCGATGCACAACGCCGCGCTTGCCGAACTGAGCAAGGGCGACGCGCGCTTCGCCGACTGGCGTTACTTCCGTTTCGATGTTCCGCCGGAGGAACTCCCCCGAGCGCTCGAGCTTCTGCACGCGAAGAATTTCCGCGGCGTGAACCTCACCGTCCCGCACAAGGTCCTCGCCGTCGGGTCCCCGCGCGTGGTCGCGATCGACGCGGCCGCGCGGCCGGTCGGCGCGATCAACACCCTGCTCCGGCGCGCCGACGGCTGGGAGGGCTTCAACACCGACGGCTACGGACTGGCTGCGGGCCTTCGTGAAGATCTGCGGATCGAGCTGTCCGGGACGCCGGTGGTTCTGCTTGGCGCGGGAGGCGCGGCGCGAGGCGCGGCCGTCCAGTGCCTGCAATCGCGCGTCGCCTCGCTTTGGATCGCCAATCGCTCCCGCGAAAATCTCGAGGCGTTGCGCGCCCAGCTCGCGCCAATCGCCGCGGACATTCCGGTTCATGGCTTCGATCCCCTTCGTCCGCCCGCCGACCTGCCGCCGGGGGCTGTCGTCGTCAACGCCACCAGCGCCGGGCTCAAGGCCGAGGATCCGCTTCCCGTGGATCTGGCCGGCATTCCCGCGCCCCGCGCCGTCTACGACATGATCTACAACCCCGCCGAGACGGCGCTCCTCGCCGCGGCGCGGCAACGCGGCATCCCGACCGCCAACGGCCTTTCGATGCTCGTCCACCAAGGCGCCCGCGCCCTGGAAATCTGGACCGGGGGCCCGGTGCCGGTAGATGCGATGAGCCGCGCCGCGCGCGCGGCGATGGGGCGGCCCGTGTAATCCTAAATTCCGCGGTTCAATTCAATCACGGATAACACAGATAACACGGATGCAAACGATTGTGAGTCGGCTCACTCCGGGAATCGCTTCACCCGCGGGGAGAGCTCCTCCAAATTCCCAATTTCTTGGCTATCCGTGCCCATCCGTGAACCAGGCGGTCAGGTGAAGGCCAACGACATCGCATTCGTCCTCACCGAAGACAGACGCAGCCTCTGCAAACTTTGCTGCGAACTGCGCGCCAAACACGCGCTCTACGCTCGCACAGCGAAGCTGGAAGACGGATTCGACAAATCCCACTTCGAGCCCGACGGCCAACGCGACTTCGAACAAGGTCTGGAACCATCGTCCCCCGAGGAATATGGCCCACTCGGCGCGAGTTGAAGAGCCTCCCTCCTCCACCAAGCCTCCTCCGGCCACATCCGACTCTCTGGACCGAAAACTTATCCCAAACTGGACCCGTCCGCCCGCGCCGGTCACGGACATGTCCGCTTTTCGACACGTCCGCCAAACGTGTCCAAAAATCGCCGAAAAATGAACAGGCCGCCGGCGAGATGATAAGAAAACGCCGATTTTTACACGTCCCGACGACGTGACAAAAAACGGCCGTTTTTTGTCATATGGCCTCCCCTCTCATGCCCCTCCCTTTCCTCCCTTTGCCGCCGTCGGTGGCTTTGCGATGACGACGACGGCGAACGCCCGCCGCCCAAAGTCGAGCCGCCCACGCGCCCCGCGAAAGTCAAAATCACCCTCGCCGACGGCAAGGCGCGCACCATCCAGCACATGACGCTGACGAGTTTCTGGCATCCCGACGGCACGCCCATGTCCTCGGCCCTGTTCCTCGACTTCGTGCTCTCGCACTATGTCAGCTCCGGGGTGGACGAACTGGCGCGCGAAAAGCTTCACCCCCTCCTTCGCCTGCGCTACCGCGGCTCCATCGCCGACGCCGTCGCCGAGCTAGGCTCGCCCGCCGACATCGGCCGCGCGTTCTCCGACTTTCAAAAATATCTCTACGCCGAGGCGTCCTGAGCCTCGCGTCCGACCCGGATCATCCCGCCCCGGTCCTCCGCGCCGCTCCCTCAAAAAACCGCGTGAGCTTCCTCGCCTCGCGCGGTCTAATCCCGCCGATGTCCTTTCTCGGCCGCACTCCCGCCGCGCCCCCGGCCGCCGCGCCCGCCACCCCCGCCGCCTCCGGCCCGGAGGCGGCCTTCAGCGCCATCTATCAGGCCCACTCTTCCGCCATCTACTACCTCGCCCTGCGCCTCACCTCCGACTCCGCCGTCGCCGAGGACGTCACCCACGACGTCTTCCTCAAGGCCTTCCGCGCCCGCGACTCCTTCCGCGGCGACTCCTCCATCCGCACCTGGCTCTACCAGATCACCCTCAACCACTGCCGCAACCTCCGCTCCGCCTGGTATCAGCGCTCGATGGTCAACAACGCCGACGAGCTCATCGACGCCGGCTCCACCCCGCCCTCCGACGGCCCCATCCGCGTGCTCGAGACCAAGGAGCTCGGCGAACGCATCCGCGCCACCCTCGACCAGCTCCCGCCCGACCAGCGCATCGTCCTCCTCCTCGCCGCCGACGAACAACTTTCCTACGACGAAATCGCCGCCCTCACCGAGCAATCCTCCGACGCCGTCCGCGGCAAACTCCACCGCGCGCGCAAGGCCTTCGCCCAGCGCTTCGCCAAAACCGCCTGACCGCCCGCCCCTTCCGCCGCCATGGACAAGCCATCCCGCCTCCGCCACCTCCACCAGCAGTCCCAGGACCAGACCGCTGAGCAGGCCGCCGGGCAACAATCCGCCTCCGCCGCGACCCCGGGCCTCGAATTCGACTCGCCCGAGGCGCTTCTCCGCCACGACGCCGCGGAGACGCCCGCCCCGCCCGACCTCGCCGGGCGCATCCGCGACTCCCTCGCCGCCGAGCCCGCCCCGCGCGCCCCCTGGTGGCGCCGCCTCCTCGGAGGAGATCGCCCGTGAGCCATCTCGCCCGCCTGCGCCGGCTCCCCTTCCCGCCCGGCGCCACGTTCTACGTCCTCCTCATGGGCGTCGCCTTCTTCGGCGCCGCCGCCGGCCTGTATGATGTTTACCAATACCTGGGCCTTCATCCGCCGTCCGTCCTGCGCGGCGAGGTCTGGCGCCTCTTCACCTACCCGCTCCTGGCGCTGAGCCCGGTCGACTTCATCCTCGGCGTCTGGACCGTCCTCTGGCTCGGCGCCTGGGTCGAACGCGAATGGACCGCGAAGGAACTCTGGCTCTACGCCGGCGTCGCCACCTCCTCCGCCGGACTCGTCAGCTGCTTCCTCCACCCCCGCTTCGACGGTCTCCTCGGCGGCACCACCGTCGTCGTCGCCTGCCTCCTCGTCGCCTGGGCCCGGAACTCGGGACACCGCCGCGTCGTCCCGGTCCCCGGCTGGGAGGTGAGCATCCGCGCCTACGCCCTCTCCTGGGGCGCCGTCACCCTGCTCATTGCCTGGTTCTCCTGCGGCCGCTGGCTGGTCCTCCCGCTCCTCGCCGCCTCGGCCGCCGCCGGCTGGGCCTACCTCTCGCTCCGCTGGCTCTGGATCGCGCGCCGCCCGCACCGCCCCGTCGAATCCCGTCGCGTCCGCAACCTGGAGCTATGAACCCCGCCCCCCTTCCGGCTCCGCCACGCCGCGCCGCGCGCGCGCGCCCCGCCGGCCGCGCCGCCCTCGCCGCCCGCCGCGCCCACGCTGCCCGCGCCTCCCTCGCCTGCTGCCAGCTCTGCGCCCACCACTGCGGCGTCGACCGCCGCTTCGCCCGCGCCGGCTTTTGCAACGCCGGGCCGCTCGCCCGCGTGTTCTCCGCGCAAACCGAGGTCTCCGACGAACTCCTTCTCGGCCCCGTCTTCGCCGTCGCCTTCTCCGGCTGCGACCTGCGTTGCGACTTCTGCATCACCGGCCGCGAAAGCTGGGACGCCGCCGCCGGCGAGGCCTCCGACCTCGACGCCCTCGCCGCCCGCGCCCGCGCCGCCCTCGCCTCCGGCGCCCGCACCGTCATGCTCCTCGGCGGCGAGCCCACCATCCACCTGCCCGACGCCCTCGAACTCGTCTCCCGCCTCCCCGACGACGCCTCCCTCGCCTGGAAAACCAACGCCCACGGCTCCGCCGCCGCCCGCAGCCTCCTCGACGGCGTCTTCGATGTCTGGGTCGCCGATTACAAATTCGGCGACGACGCCTGCGCCGCCCGCCTCGCCCGCACCGAGAACTACACCGGCATCGTCCGCGAAAATCTCCTCTGGGCCGCCCGCGATCATACCCTGCTCGTCCGCCACCTCCTCATGCCCGGCCATGTCGAGTGTTGCTGGCGCCCCATCGCCGCCTGGCTCGCCGAGGAGCTGCCCGGGGTCGCCGTCAGCCTTCGCGAAGGCTTCTGGCCCGCCTGGCGCTCCTACCGCCACCCCGAGCTCGAGGGCCCCGCCGCCGAAACCGAACGCGCCCTAGCCCGCCGCATCGCCGCCGCACACGGTCTACACCTCGTCTCCTAAGGTGGGGAGGGACCGCTGGGCCCGCCGCGCCCGCGCTTCGTCCCCGCCTCCACGTCAACGCCCTCCCCCTCTCTCTCCCCGCCCCCCCGTGTCCTCCGCAGTCAAAAACAACTACGCCGCCGCCCGCGACGAAGCCCGCTGCTCCGCCGAGATCCTCATCCGCCCCGACGGCCGCGTCCTCGTCCACAACCTCACCCCCGCCGTCGCCGCCCTCCTCGCCGAGATCGCCCCGCACGACTCCGACATGCGCCGCCGCGCCGCCCTCCCGTCCGCCGGTTCCTCCTCTCCCCTTCCCTGCTCCCTGCTCCACGCTCCTAGCTCCCAGCTCTCTGCTCCTCGCTCCCCGATTCCTCCCTCGCCATGAAACTCGCCCAGGAACTCCAGACCCTCATCCGCGCCCGCTACCCCATCCTCTACATCGTATCGGGCGAGGAACTACGCGTGCAGGAGGTCCTGCTCGGCGTCGCCCGCGAGCGGCAGAAAAAGCTCTTCGAGTGGAGCTACACCACCGGCCTCGTCCCCGCCGGCACCTCCATCCAATCCCAGAAGAACCGCAATTCCGCCACCCGCGACCCGCTCGTCGCGCTCGACCAGGTCATCGACCAGGTCGACCCCGCGATCTACGTCTTCAAGGACTTCCACCCCTTCCTTTCCAAGAGCAACTTCGCCGCCATCCGGCGGCTCAAGGAGATTGCCCTCCACCTCAAGAACACCCACAAGACCATCATCCTCCTCTCCGCCACCCAGGAGATCCCGACCGAGCTCGAGAAGGAGATCACCGTCCTCAACTTTCCCCTCCCCGACCGCGCCGAGCTCGGCGCCCTCCTCGACCGCATCATCGAGGACGTCCGCCAGTTCGCCCAGGTCCGCATCGACCTCGACGACGCCGGCCGCGACCGCCTCCTCGGCGCCGCCCTCGGCCTCACCCTCAACGAGGCCGAAAACGTCTTCGCCAAGATCATCGTCAAGGACGAGCGCCTCAGCGGCGACGACGTGAACGAGGTCTTCTCCGAAAAGCAGCAGATCATCCGCAAGAGCGGTCTCCTCGAATACTACGCCACCGACGAGACCTTCGGCAGCGTCGGCGGCCTCCCCGTCCTCAAGGACTGGCTCGAAAAACGCGCCGTCGCCTTCGGCCAGCGCGCCCGCGACTTCGGCCTCCCGCCGCCCAAGGGCGTCCTCCTCCTCGGCGTGCAAGGCTGCGGCAAGAGCCTCTGCGCCAAGGCCGTCTCCAGCCTCTGGCAACTCCCTCTCCTGCGCTTCGACATGGGCCGCATGTTCGGCAGCCTCGTCGGTTCCTCCGAGGAGAACGTCCGCAAGGCCATCGCCGTCGCCGAGTCCGTCGCCCCCGCCGTCCTCTGGGTCGACGAGATCGACAAGGCCTTCGTCGGCTCGCAGAGCTCCGGCACCACCGACGGCG
>CBINJQ010000015.1:0-25485 GCA_966251015.1 uncultured Akkermansia sp.
GGCAGTCGGCGACGAAGGCCGGGGTGAAGACGACGAGGCGTTTTTTGCCCTCCTTCGGGAGGCGTTCGAACTCGTGGTCGGTGTAGGGCGAAAGCCAAGGCTCGCCGGCGAGGCGGGATTGAAAGGAGATCGACCATTTGCCGTCGGGAAGTCCGGCGCGTTTCACGAAGGCCCGGGTGGTCTTGGTGATCTGCGCCTTGTAACACATCGCGTGCGCCGCGGAGCAGCTGTTGCAGCAATCGGGCGCGATGGTGCAGTGCGCCTTCGAGGCGTCGCCGACGCGGAGGTGGCGCTCGGGGATGCCGTGGTAGGAGAAGAGCACGTGGTCGTGCGCGTTGGCTTCGAGATGGGGCTTGGAGACCTGGTAGAGCGCCTCGATGTAGTCCGCGTCCTCGTAGAACGGTTGCACGCAGGCGATCTTGGTGCGCGGCGCGTGTTGCTTCGCCTCGTCCTGCACCTTCACGACGACGGTCTCCCACGACGACATCGCGTAGTGCGGATACTGGGGCATGAGGAGAAGCTCGTCCACGCCGGCGGCGGCGACGGCTTGTAGAACGCTCGCGATCGAGGGCGTGCCGTAGCGCATCGCGAGGAAAACGTGCGTCTCGGGGCCGAGCGCGGACACGAGTTTCTTCTGCACGTTCATCGACGTCACGACGAGCGGCGAACCCTGAGGGGTCCAGATCTCGCGGTAGGCCTTGGCGGACTTGGGCGCGCGAGTGGGGACGATGACGCAGTTGACCAGGAACTTCGCGAGCCAGCGGGGCTTCAGATCGATGACGCGCGCGTCGCCGAGAAACTCGCGCAGGTAGCGGCGGAGGTCGGGAACCTCCGTGGAGTCGGGCGAGCCAAGATTGACGAGGAGGACGGCGCGTTTGGGCTGGGACATGACGGGCCGCCAATGGGGCGGGGGCGGGCGGCCTTTGTCAAACGGCGCGCGCGTTTGGGCCTTACGCAAATCGACGGCGGCCCGCCGACGGCCGGGCGTTTCGAGAACCGGGCGGCAAAGAGGTGTTTGCGGACTTGCGACGCTTGTTCGATGTTATCCAACTCTACGCACGCAACCGATGAGCCCCCGATCGCAGTCCGCGTGGCACCTCCCCTCCGCCGCCCGAACGAAGACGCCGACGCCGGCTTTTCGCGCGAGGCGAGAGAGGAAGGCGCCGCGATGAGCGACGACCAGACCCCGCCCCGCTCGCAAGCGCCGGGAGAGCAAGGCGATCCGGCGAAAGGATCGAGCACGCCGCGTTGGCGCGCGCCGGAGGCGTCCGACCTCGGGGATTCAATTCCCGGCCTGCGAGTCAACGCCCTGGCGGGAGTCGGCGGGATGAGCGCGGTCTATCGGGCGGAGCAGTCGCGCCTGGGGCGCACGGTCGCGGTGAAAATTCTTCCCACCAGCTCGACGCCCGATCCGGAGGCGCGGGAGCGGTTCCAGCGCGAGGCGCGGATACTCTCGGGACTAAATCATCCGCACATCCTGCACATCCATGATTTTGGCGCGATGTCCGACGGCACGCTTTACCTCGTCACGGAGTGGGCGGACGGAGGCGATCTTTCCAAACTTATCGGAGGCCGGCCGAATCCGCCCGCGCAGGTGCTGAAGTGGGTCCAGCAAATCGCGGAGGCCCTCGACACGGCCCACGCGCGCGGGGTCGTTCATCGCGATCTCAAGCCCGCGAACGTGCTCGTGCTCGAGGACGGCCGGCTGACGTTGTCCGACTTCGGCCTCGCCCATGCCGTCGGCGGAGGGTTCACGGCCGGGCTGACGGCGGTCGGGGCGGTTTTCGGCACCTTCGAATACATGGCGCCGGAACAGATGGAGTCGGCCGACCAGGTGACGGCCGCGGCCGACATCTACGCGCTCGGGGTGATGACCTACCAGATGTTGACCGGCCGCGTGCCCCGCGGGGCGTATGCCCGGCCCTCGCGAATCGCGAAAGTCCCGGCCGAGGTGGACGCCTTTCTTGATTCCGCGATGGCGACCGACCCCGCGCGTCGACCGAAGAGCGGCGCCGAGTTCGCGCGGCTTCTCGCGCACGCCTGTCGGGCTCCGCTACGTCGCCGGCAGCGGCGTCTCGGCGTGCTCGGCGTCACCTTGGTCGCGTTGGCGTTGGTCTGGGCGCGTTCGGAGATAATCCGCTCCGAGCGCGAGGCGGCCGCGGCGGCGGCCCGCTCGGCCGCGGTCGTGGCGGAGCTGCGTCTGCTCGAGGCGCGGCGGGAGAGGGCCGAGGCGGTCGCCGCGGCGGAGGCGGCGAGACTGGCCAGGGCCGAGGCCGAGACCGCCGCCGCCCGCGCCGCGGAGGCCGAGGCCGCGAACCCGGTTCCCGTGGAGTCTCCGCCGGCCGAAACGCGACCCGAGGAGGTTCCGGCTTTGCCGTCTCCCGGGGAAAAGGCGGAGTCGCCCGCGATTCCGTGGACGTGGGTCTTGCCCGACGTCAAACCGGCGGCAAACGCGCTGGCGGGAGAATGGAAGATCGTCCGCGGCGAACTGGTCTCCGGCGAAGACCGGTGCGCCTTGGCGCTGCCGGTGCGGCTCGCGATCAACTACGACATCGCGATCGAGTTCACCCGCAACAGCGGGGAAAACTCCGTCGCCGTGTTCGTCCCGACCCTGTCCGGCGTGGGCGCCTTCGAGATCGACGCGTGGGATCTCGGCATCGCGGGTCTGCAGATGATCGACGGGCAGGACATGCGAAGGACCAACCGTTTTTTTCCGGCGCGGCTCCTCAACGGCGAGAAGCACCGCCTCATCCTCGAGGTGCGAGGCAGCCGCGTCGCCGCTTCCTGGGACGGGGAGCCGCGCATGGCCTGGGAGCTGGGCGAGCGGAAACTCCGCGTTCCCCCGTTGTGGGAGTTGCGGCCGGAGATCGGTCTTGGCGTCGGTTCGTGGAAGAGCCCCACGACCTTCCATCGCATCGCCTATCGCATCTGGCCGGCGGACCTTTGATACCTGCCGGTCAGGCCCGAACAGGCTGGGCGTCATCCCCGGTGGAGCGGCGCGAGCTTGGCAAATTCGTAAGCAGGACGTGAAGTGTGGCGCACATGAGCGTTCGCCAGCATCTTCTGGCCACTTTGGTTATTTGCCTGGCGATCACGCTAGGCACGACTTTCGCGTTGCATCTCCAGCAGCGGCACGAGGCCGCGACCCTCACGGAGAATTTCATCCGCGAGCGGCGGGAGCAGCTTGACGACGCGGTCGGCGAGCAGTCCGAGGCCCTGGGCGTATTTGTCCAGGACTACAGCGGCTGGGACGACATGGTGGCTTTCGCCGGAAACCTGGACCCCGAGTGGGCGCGTTTGAACATCCAGGAGGTGATGGAGCGATACCGCGTCGGCGCCGTATGGCTCGTGGCGCCGGACGGGCGCGTGCTCTATGCGTGCCATGCCGACGCGACCAATCCCGTGCCCGAACCGCCGGGAGTCGCGACGATGCTCGCCTCGGCGGATTGGAGCGGGGAGACCGGCGGCTTCTATCGCGTCGGCGACAAAGTCGTCGATCTGCGCGCCCGTCCGGTGCAGCCCACGGCCGATGTCGAGCGCAAGTCGAGGCCCGCGGCCTGGCTCCTTGCGGGGCGGATGCTCGACGCGCGCTTCGTCGAGCGGATGGAAAAGAAGCTGCAGGCGCGCGTGACTCTCGTCGCCCCGCCCGAAAAGCGTGTTCTCGCCGACGGGTCCGGCGTGACCGTGAGCCGCTCGCTGCCCGGGCTGATGCGCTCGGCGCCGGTCGCGGAGTGGCAGGTCGTGTTTGGCGCCGACTCGCTCGAGCTCGGCGAGGATTACAACGAACGGGAAATGCTGGTCTGGCTGCTTGCGGTCGTGCTTTTGCTCGGCGTCGTCGGCTGGAGCGTGACGCGCAACGTGCTGCGACCGCTCGCCAGCATCGGGGCGAGTCTGGAGCGCGATTCGCCGGAGCCGCTCGCCGGCATCTCGAAGAATCTTCCCGAGTTCACGCGCATCGCCGGGCTCATCCGCGACTCCTTCCGGCAGCGCGAGGCCTTGCGGCGGGAAATCGAGGAACGGGCGCGCCTGGGCCGTGATTTGCACGACGGGGTGATTCAAAACCTCTACGCCACGGGCATGGGAATCGCGCACGGCATGCGCATGGTCTCGAGCGATCCGGAAAAGGCCCGCGCCCGGCTGGAGGAGACGTTGCGCACGCTGAACGAGACGATGGAATCGTTGCGCGGCTTCATCGCCCGGGCGGAGCCCGAGGCGTCGGGGGAGGTCGATTTCGCGGACTCCTGCGTGACGCTTTTCCAGACGCTCCGCGCGCATCGCGATTGCGAACTCGACCTCGACGTCGCCGCGGGCGCGGACGCGGCGATCCCGGCGGGACAGAAGGCGAACCTGCTCTTCATCGTGCGCGAGGCGATTTCCAACGCGCTCCGTCACGGCGGGGCGAGGCGGATCTTCGTCGGCCTGCAACCGGCGGGGGACGGATGGACCCTGCGTGTGCGCGACGACGGACGAGGCCACGATTTTTCGGCCTCGGACAAAAGCGGACGGGGCTTGGAGAACATCCGGGCCCGCGCGCGTGACCTCGGCGGCGCGCCCTGCTTCGCGTCCGCCCCCGGCGGCGGGGTCGAGGTGGTGGTGGAGTGGCGCCGCGGCTAGAGTGGTTCAAATAGGGCCATGGCGGTGGAAAATCGGTTCGGGCGTGGCAGGGGCGTCCCGCCCGCGGGTTCGGAACATGGGCGAGACGCCCATGCCACCTGAAAACAGCCACGAACCATGTTTGAAGCGCCGTGGAGAACGTCTGCGGCGGGCCCGGCCGCTTCGCCCGCCCCCGGCATTGTTCAGGCGGCGGGGCCGCGGAGCGCGCGGATTCCCGCGATCAGCCGGTGGACGTTTTCCGGCGCGATGCGGTCGGTGATGATCGAGCAAGGGTAGTTGTATTCCACGTCGAGATGCACCCCGTCCTCGGCGCCGGGGCGCACGAAATCGGCCACGAAGTCCATGCCGCCGCGCGGTCGCATGAAGCGCACGTAAGGATCGGGATCGTCGCTTTCGATGACGATGTCGTCGTGCAGGAAGACGTTGCAGTAGAGGGTGAGGTCCCGGAACGACGCGAACCACGTCGGCGGGTTAACCAATTGATCGCGGATTATCAGCGTCATTCGGAAATGGGGGTTAGCAGTTGCGCTGCCAATCGGCGGCGCGGAAGCCGGCTATCTTGACCCCGCCTGAAGACATGCGTCATCCCTTTGGGTTTCATTTTCACCACACCGCATTCGTCACACACCACATGAGCACCGCGCGTAAACCTGTTCTCCTCATCATCCGCGACGGCTGGGGCCGCAATCCCCACGCCGACCAGGCGTCCTTCAACGCCGTCGCCCTGGCCAAAAAGCCGGCCGACGACGCGCTGCAGGCCGGATCGCCGGTCGCCTACGTTTCCGCCAGCGGCCTCGACGTCGGCCTGCCCGACGGCCAGATGGGCAACTCCGAGGTCGGCCACGAGAACATCGGCGCCGGCCGCGTCGTCGACCAGGAGCTCGTGCGGCTCAACAAGCTTTTTTCCGAGAAACAGCTCGCCGGCAACGCCACCTGGCTCGGCGCGATCGCGCGCCTCAAGGCGAACCCCGCCGCCAAATTGCACCTGATGGGCATCGTTTCCGACGGTGGAGTGCATGGTATGCTCGAGCACCTTTACGGCCTGCTCGCCCAAGCTAAGGAGGATGGCATCGGAGCCGAGCGCGTCTTCGTGCATGGTTTCACGGATGGTCGCGACACGCCGCCGACCTCCGCCCTCGGCTACGTCCGCCAGGTCGAGGCCAAGATCAAGGAACTGGGCAACTATGGCCGCATCGCGACCATCACGGGCCGTTTCTGGGCCATGGACCGCGACAACCGCTGGGAACGCGTGCAGAAAGCCTACGACGCCCTCACCGGCCGCGCCTACGCCGCCACCGCCACGTCCGCCGAGGCCGCCGTCCAGCACTACTACGACAATCCGCTTTCCGAGACGCAGAAGGGCGACGAATTCGTCCCCGCCACCGCCATCCTCGGGGCCGACGGCAAGCCGCTCGCGAAGTTCTCCGACGGCGACGCCGTGGTGTTCTACAACTATCGCGGCGACCGCCCGCGCGAGATCACCAAGGCCTTCGTGCTCGACGGCTTCAAGGACTTCGACCGCGGCGCCAAGCTCGATCTCTACTACGCGACGATGACGGAGTATGAGGCCGGCCTCCCGGTGAAGATCGTGTCCCCGAAGCCGCCCAAGTTGAAGAACATCCTCGGCGAGGTCGTATCCAAGGCCGGGATACCGCAGTTCCGTTGCGCCGAGACGGAGAAGAACCCGCACGTCACTTTCTTCTTCAACAACTACAACAAGGACGCGTTTCCCGGCGAAGACCGCGCCTGCCCGGCCAGCCCGAAGGTCGCCACCTACGATCTCCAGCCCGAGATGAACGCCGGCGAAGTCACGCGTTTGAGCAAGGAGGCGATCCTGTCCGGCAAATACGGTCTCGTCGTCGTGAACTACGCCAACCCCGACATGGTCGGCCACACCGGTTCCATTCCCGCGACCGTCAAGGCCTGCGAGGCGACCGACGCCGGGGTGGGGGAGCTGCTCGCCGCCGTCAAGCAGGTCGGCGGACGCGCCGTCGTTTGCGCCGACCACGGCAACGCGGAGCAGATGTATGACCCCGAGCTCAAGGGCCCGCATACCGCGCACACCCTGAATCTGGTGGAGGTGTTCGTCGTCGGCGAGGGCTTCACCAAGGCCACCAAGATGCGTTCCGGCGGGCGTCTCGCCGACATCGCTCCGACCGTGCTGCATCTCATGGGCCTCGAAAAGCCCGCCGAGATGACCGGCTCGACGCTGATCGCCGGCTGAGTTCGGGCGAGGGAGTCGGACAGGCGGAGCGGCGGGCGAAACGGCTCCGCCGTTCCGCCACGTTTTTTCCGGTTGTGGCGGCGGAAGCACGGAGTGCTTTCGTCGTCAGGCAAACAAAAGCCCGGGCTTCGCGTCCCGGGTTTTCGTGCGTTGGGGGAGGCGGTGACGCCCGCCAAGGTCCTATCGTTCGGCGGCGTGGCCGATGTCGGTCAGATCCCGGCGCAACCGCTCCAACTCGGCGATCTTCGGCTGGATCACACGACGCAGCGCGAACCGGTTGAGCCATACGACGAAGCCCCCGACCGCGAGGCCGGTGCCGAGGATCACGGCGCCGCCGGGGCCCCGGAGCGCGGCCATGCCCCCCGCTTCGAGAATGGGGTCCAGCCCGAAGGAGATGGTGGCGAGGGCGAGCGGCAGGGCGTAGTTCAGGGGCACCTCGCGGAGGACGCGGGCTTGATGGCGCAGGGCGGCGAGCGCGCCGTCGATCCGATCGAGCATCGACCCCTCGGCGACGGGCTGCTTCGGCATATTGCGGCGGTCTCGCAGGAGGATGATCGCGACGCCGAGGACGAGGGCGACGGCGATCCAGCGGCCCCAGGCGACGTGTCCGTTTTCGGTATGATCCCAGGCGGACAGCGCGAAAACGAGGGCGAGGATGAACGAGATCGAGATCTCGCGCGCGTCCCGCCAGAAGACGGCGCGATCGAAGCGGCGGGATTCGCGACGGACGCGATCAACGACCGCGTCGTGTTCGGATGCGAGCGCGGGCGGGGGGAGGGCGGAGGAGTTTTGAGCACGCCAGAGCGTCTCGTAGTCATCAAAGTTCATGGCGGATTTCCTTGAGCAAAAGTTGCAGTTTCTGGCGGGTGCGGGTGAGCGAGACGCCCACCTGGTTTTCGTTTAGGCCGGTGATCTGGCTGATTTCGCGGTAGGCGAGTCCGTCGAGGAGAAGAAGGATCAACGAGCGCTCCGGTTTCGTCAGGCGGCGGATCGCTCCGTAGAGCGCTTCGAGCCGTTCGTTTTGTTCATGATGCATGTCGGGCGTCGGCTGCGAACAGGCGGCGTCGGGCGGCGTCTCGACGGCGAAGACGCGATGACGGCGGCGGGTCTCGTCGCGCCGCCAGGTGAGCGCGGTGTTGAGGCAGACGCGGTAGATCCAGGTTGCCGGCTGGCATTGGCCGACGAAGCGCGGCAGCGAGCGCCAGAGCTGCACGAGCATGTCTTGCACGAGGTCCGCGCGTTCCTCCGCCGAATCGGCGTAGAGGCGCGCGACCTTGTGAAACAATCCGGCGTGCTCGCGCCACCATCGCTCGAAGGTGGCTTGAAGAGGATCGGGGTCGTTCATGGTCGCCGGAGTTAGTCGCCCGACACTCCAAAACCTTACACAAATCGGCGCGATGTTTCGTTGGGCGAGCGACCGGCCGGCCGTCCCCGCAGGAGCGGACGCCGTCCGGGCTCCGCATCGAAAGACGAAACGGAGCCCGGGATGGTTTTGTTCAGCTCAGGCCGTTCAGCTCAGGCCGACCTGAGCGCGCGGGCGCGACAGCCGTCGGCGAAGCTTCCGCTCCAGCCTGGCTTCGAATTCCGCCCTTCGTCCGTCCGGGGAGCCGATCCGTTGCCAAAACCGCCCGCCGCGTTCGCGGACCTGCGGCCAAAACAACTCCGGCGTGGTCGCCACATAGATACTCATCAGGGATTGCATCGTCATGGTCTCCGTTTCTCCCGGCCATGATTGGCGCGGGACGCGGTCACTTTATCGCACAACGGGCGGTTCCCGGTGGATCAGGGCGCTCGTGAGCTCCCGGCCCAAGGTCGCCGCCCATCGCCGCCGGGGCCAAATCCCCGGGCTTGCACCGGACGCGCCGCGCCGCCTTGTCTGTTCGGCTTACCGGCTCGATTTCCCCCTCTAATTTTCGTTCCGCAGCCCGCATGCATCTCAAAGCGCTAAAGCTTCACGGTTTTAAATCCTTCGCCGATCCGACCACCCTGCGCTTTGAACCCGGCGTGACCGCCATCGTCGGCCCCAACGGCTGCGGAAAATCCAACGTCGCCGACTCCATCCGGTGGGTGCTCGGCGAACAATCCGCCAAGGCGCTGCGCGGCGGAAAGATGCAGGACGTGATTTTCGAGGGCGCCGACACGCGCAAGCCCGCCCAGATGTGCGAGGTGTCGCTCTTGCTGACCGATTGCGAAAAGCAGCTCGGAAGCGAGTTTCACGAGATCGAGATCATGCGTCGCGTTTATCGCGACGGCGGCGGCGAGTATTTCTTCAACGGCCAGCCCTGCCGGCTGAAGGACATCCAAAAGCTGTTCATGGACACCGGCATCGGCCGGACCAGCTACTCGATCATGGCGCAGGGCCAGATCGACCAGATCCTTTCCTCCAAGCCCGAGGAGCGCCGCGCCGTGTTCGAGGAGGCCGCCGGCATCACCAAGTATAAATCGCAGCGCAAGGAGGCGCTGCAGAAGCTCGCGCTCACCGACACCAATCTCACGCGCGTCGCCGACGTCATCAGCGAGGTCGGGCGCCAGATCGGTTCGCTCCGTCGCCAGGCGTCGAAGGCGCTTCGCTACAAAAAACTCACCTGGCGCCTCCGCCACCTTGTCCTCGCCCATCACGGCCAGGCCCACGCCACGCTCGCCGCGCAGCTGGCCCAGCTCGAGGAGAACGTCATCAAACTCCGCGCCGCCGCCGAGACTCGCCGCACCCATCTCCATCAGCAGCAATCCGCGCTCGAGGAAAAAAAGGCCGCCCGCGCGCGCCTGAACCAGCGCGTGCAGGAGGCGCAACAGGCCGTCTTCGATCTTCGTTCCGAGAAAGAGCAGGCCGAGAACGCCGCCAACCTCGCCCAGATCAAGCGCAGCGGCCTCGCCGAGCGACTGGCCTCCTCGCAGGACAATCTCGGCGAACTGGAGATGCAGCTCCGCGAGCTCGAGTCGCAGGTCGACACCGGCGCGCAGGACAAGGAGCAGCAGCTCACGCTTCTCGGCAGTTCCGACGCCGTCTTCCAGGACCGCAATCGTGAACTCGGCGTCCTCGAAGCCGAACTGCAAAAGCACGAGCAGGAGATATCCCAGACCAAGTTTCAGCTCCTTCAATTCGAGAGCAACGTCGCCCGCCTCCGCACCGACACCACGAGCTATGAGGTGGACCAAAAAACTTCCGCCCAACGCCACGACTCCCTCGCCGCCGAGGTCGAGTCGGTTCGCGTTCAGCAGTCGGAGGCGGCCGCCCAGCTCTCCGACGTCAACGCCCGCGTTGAAGAAGCGCAGGTCGCCAAGGCCCGCGCCCACTCCGAGACGCAGGACCTTCAGATCCAAATCGGCGAGCTCACGAAGGAGTTTCGCGAAGCCCAGAAGAAGCTCCAGGAAATCGATCGCAACCTCGCCCAGCGCACCGCCCGCCTGAAGTTGCTCCAGCAGCTCGCGGAGAAGTTCGAGGGCTTCGGAGAAGGCGCGAAGGCGATTCTCCAGGGCCGCTTCAATCATCTCTTCGCCCCCGCGCCCGCCCCCGACGCCGCTCCCGACGCGCCGCCGCCCGCCCCCGCTTTCAAAGCGCGCCCGCTCGCCGACGGCCTGCGGCCCCGCGCGGAGTGGGCCCGCGCGCTCGAGGCCATCCTCGGCTCCGCCAGCGAGGCCGTGGTCGTCGCCGACCTCGACATCGCCCAGCGTATCCTCGCCGAGTTGGAGAACCAGCAGATCGGCAGCGCCGCCCTGCAAATCACGCCGCCCGCCGCGCCGGCGCCCGACGTCGCCTCGCTTCCGGCGGGCCTGCGCCCCGCCGTGGAGTCGCTCGAGTTCGCCGACGACGCGCATCCCGCGGTCGCGCTCCTGCGTTCCTGCTACCTGGCGGAGGACCTCCACTCGTTCCTGGGCTTCTGGCGCGCCAATCCCGATTTCCGGTTTCTCGCCGTCGCCACCGCGAAGGGCGAGCTCGTCGATTCGCGCGGCGTCATCTACGGCGGCTTTCGCAAAAAAGCCGGCGGCGCCGGCAGCCTCGTCCAGCGCGAGATCGACCTGCGCGACACCGCGAAGGCCCTCGCCGACGACCAGGTCGCGCACGACGCGCAGCGCCAGGTGATCGACTCGTTGCAAACCCGCCTCGGCGAGGCCGAGCAGGGACTGGAGGCCAAGCGCGCCGAGGTGCTCGAGGCCTCGCAAAACCTCGCGACGGTCCAGCAGGAGGAGCGCAACGCCCAGCGCGCCGCGGAGGAGGTCGCGAACCGCGTGGAGCGCATGAGCCGCGAGCTGGAGGCGCTGGAGGCGGCCCGTCACGAGACGCAGGCGCGCTTCGACCGCGCCCGCGAGCAGCTGGTCAACGCCGAGCAGGCCGTCGAGGCCGGCCGCGTCCGTATCAACGAACTGGAGACGTTGATTTCCGCGCAGCGCACCGAGCGCGACGTGAAGCGCGACACGCTCGCCCAGGCCCGCCTGGAACTCGCCGAGCGCCGCCAAAAGGTCGAGGTGCTCGACCGCGGGCTCGCCGACATGCAGCGCCGACGGTCGCAGATCGCGGAGATCCTTGTCCAACGCCAGCAGGAGATCGAGACCTGGAGCGACCAGACCGCGCAGCTCGAGCAGGAGGCCGACGCCCAGCGCGCCCGCGCCTCGCGGATCGCCGAGACGCTCGTCGTCGCGATGCAGCAGGTGGAGCAGATCCGCGTCGAGCTCGGCGAAGTCGAGCACGCCATCAACAGCGTGGAGAATTCCCAGGACGGCATCCGCACCGACGCCGAAAAGAGCGCCGCCGATCTCAGCCGTTGCGAAGTCGAGCTCGCGCAGACCCAGAGCCGCGTGCAGTTCATCGCCGAGGACGTGCAGCGCGAGTTCCGGCTCCCGATCGGCAGCTACGACTGGCGCGGCCTCCTTTACCGCGCCGACGACGATCCGCCGGACATCAAGGATTTGGACCTCGACGATGACGAGGAGGGCGGGGAGGCGGTCGCCGCGCCCGCTCCCGTCGCGGTGATCGAAACGCCCGCGCCTGCCGACGGTTCCGCTCCCGGCGAGGCCGCGGCGGCACCGACTCGACGCCGCAAGAAAAAGGGCCCCAAGCCCGAACCCGCCGAGGAGGATCTCGCCAAGGTCGCCGAGTCCGCCGACTGGCCGGCGATCAAGATCGAGATCGACGCCTTGCGCGCCCGCCTCGCCGGCATGGGCGCGGTCAACACCGGGGCCATCGAGGAATACGCCGAGCTCAAGCAGCGCTACGATTTCCTCAAGGGGCAGAGCGACGATCTCGCGACCGCCAAGACGGATCTCGTGAAGACCATCGACGACATCAACCGCACGTCGATGGAGCAGTTCCAGATCACCTTCGAGCAGATCAAAAAGAACTTCATCTACACCTTCCAGACGCTCTTCGGCGGCGGCGTGGCCAACCTCGAGCTCATCGTCACCGACGACGTGTTGGAGAGCGGCATCGAGATCACCGCCCAGCCCCCGGGCACGAAGCTGAAGAGCATCACCCTGCTTTCCGGCGGACAAAAAACCCTCACCGCCGTGGCGCTGCTTTTCGCGCTCTACATGGTGAAGCCCTCGCCCTTCTGCTTGCTGGACGAGCTCGACGCTCCGCTGGACGAATCGAACATCGGGCGTTTCACCGACCTCCTGAAGAAGTTCGTCCACGAGTCGCAGTTCATCATCATCACCCACAACAAGCGCACGGTCGCGGCGGCGCATTCGATCTACGGCGTGACGATGGAGGAACGCGGCGTCTCCAAGACGGTCTCCATGCGTTTCAACCAGGTGCGCGGCGAACCCGAAACCCAGCCCGAGAACATCGCGGAGTCCGTCCGGGGGGCCAGGGTTCGCGGCGCCGCGACCGCCGCCTGAGCGCGTTTTTTCTTTCATTCGCCAGTCCCGACCGATCCACCCGCATGCCCCGCATCACCCGCATCAAACTACAATGGGGCGCCTCGAGCGTCACCCCCGGCGCCTGGTATCTCGGCCTTTTCGGCCTTTACGGGCGCAAGATCGGCCGGGGCACGGGGCTCGCGATCAGCATGCGCGGCGTGCTCCTGTGGGGCTTGCTCGCCTGCGTGATCGGCTACTTTTCCGGAGCCGGCTACTACTGGTGGAAGCTCGAGCAGCGGGCCTACAACTACGTTCGCTACGGCGACGTTTTGCTCTACCCGCTGAGCTCCGAAAAACGTCGCGAGGTGCGCGAGCTCCAGGGAAAGGCGCTGATCGCGGACGCCACCGACGCCCTCCAGGCCAAGCAATGGACGCGGGGTTTTAACCATCTCCGCCTCGGCTTGGAGCGCTATCCGCGCGACTTGAACGCGCGGTTGAAGCTGGCGCAGATCTACCTCGGCTTTCGCCTGCGCACGAAGGCGCAGACCACGATCATGCAGGGGCTGGACCACGGATGGCCGGGCCGCGCCTACCTCCAATCCGCGATCGAGATGGCCGGCGGCGGGGAGGATTACGAACTGGTCGTCGAGATCTGCGACCGCGCCTTGGCGTTGCATGCGGAGCGCCACTCGGTCGCGGACCGCCGTTGGTTGATCGAGCAGAAGCTTCGGGCGTTGATCGTGGAAAAGCGCACGGAAGACGCGCTGGCTTTCACGGCGAAGGAGGCCGGGGCGGTCGCCGACGCCACCTTGTCGGAGCTGAAGACGCTGGCGTTGCTGCAAGCCGGCCGCGCCGCCGAGGCCGTCGACTCCGCCGAGGAGTGGGCCGGGCGATCGGACGGGGACGGACAGGCGCTGCGCCTGCTCGCGCGTTCCTACCGCGAGGCGGGCCGCGTCGAGGACATGAAAAAAACGCTGGCCCGGTTGCGCGCCGACGCGCCGGCCGACCCGCGAGCGCTCGTGTTCTCGATGATCCAGCATTTTATCGCCGGGTTGGATTCCGAGGGACGGCGATTGTTGGACGACTATGTCTTCCGCTTCGGTGGAACCGAGGCCAACTTCATCCTCGCCGCCGAGCCGCTCGCCGAGATCAAGCGGGGGGCGGAGCTCGAGATCCTTTTGTCCGCCGCCGCCGAGCGCGGTTTCAACGATCCCCGTTTGCTCATGGCGCGCCTGCAGGTTCTGATCAGCGGACGTCGTTGGGCCGAGGCCACGAACCAGATCTACGGCATTCGCGCGGCGCTTCCGGCCGGATCAACCGCGCGCGCCGCGATGCTCGATTTTTTCCAGGTTCTGGTCGGGGCGGCTTCCGACTCCTCGGACGGCGCGCAAACCGGACTGGTCACGTTCGTGCGCGAACGGCAGCTGACCATGGCCGCTTATCGCCAATGCGTCGAAATCCTGCGCGCGGCGGGGCGAATCGACACGGCCCGGCAGATAGTCACCTTTGCGCAAGGAGCTTATCCGCAGAACAAATACCTCGCGGACACGGTCGTCTCGCTGGACAAGGAAATCGCCGATCGACGCGCCGCCGAGGATGCCGCGCGTCCTGTCGTCGCCCCGGTGGCGGCTTTCGCCTCGGCGGAGGCTTTCTTCAAGGAGCTCGACGCGATCGACGCCCAGAAAGGGCCGAAGACGGCCCTGGTGTTTTTCGCGGAGATGCGGAAGAACCGGCCCGAATGGCTCGCTCTCAACTCCGAAGCGGTGGAGCGCCGCGAGTTGGAGCTTCGTTCCCGGGTCAACGACATACCCGGGTTGCAGAGCGCGGTGCGTTCCTACCTCACCGCCGAGCGCGAGCGTATCCAGACGGTCGCGACAATCGCCACCCGGCTCCACGAGGAAAAGCGCGACGTCGAGGCGCGCATGCTTTTGAACGAGATCCTTCGGAAAATCCCCGGCGAGACCACGGCGACCAATCTCATGGCCAAGTGGTTCCCCGCGCCAAAGCCCGAGCCGGCTCCCGGGGCGTCCTCGGCCGGTTCGTAGGCGCCGTCGGCGAATCTTGAATCGCTTCAAGGCGTCGCGCGGGACCGCGACGCCCTGCTTTTTGACCCGGCATTGTCCGCGTTCGACGCGCGGACGGAGCCGGTCCGCCCAAAAAGTCCCGAACCACTTGGTGATCGGGGGGCGGGAGGATGCGCGTCCGATTTTTAACGAAGATTTTTAGACCAATCGCTTGCCAATTAGATTAGGCGCCTAACTATCAGTCGCCTTATAGTCACGTCGCCATCGATCATGCCTCATCTGCTCCTCAAGGACTTGCCGCGTTACGAATGCCTGCTGGAGGCATCGCAACAGTTTCCCGGTCTCGATCCGACGGCGTGCGAGGTTTTCCTTCATTTGCTCCGAACCGCCGACGAGGCGTTTCGGGTGACGGAGGAGCATTTTCAGAAGATGGGTCTCAGCCAGGGGCGGTTTACGACGCTCATGTTGCTTTACGACAAGACTTGCGGGCAGACGCATGTGTTCACTCCCGCCCAGCTGGCCGAGCGGTCCGGGGTCACCCGGGCGACGATGACCGGTCTCATCGACACGTTGGAGCGGGACGGCATGGTGACGCGCAAACCTGATCCGGCGGACCGGCGCCAATTTTGCGTGGAGCTGACGGCCCGCGGCATCGCGTTTTTGGACAAAATACTGCCCGAGCACTTCCGTCGCATCGCGCTTCTGATGCAGGTGCTTTCGGAGAACGAGCGCCGAACGATGGTCCGTCTGCTGGGCAAGATAGCCGAGCGCGCCGCGGACCAGTTTCCCCGTCCCGAAGCATCCTCGGGGCCCGCGCGTCCCGCCGCCTGAGCCTGCCCGGCCCCGTCCCGATTTTTTCTCCCATGATCAAGAAACTTCTCGCCTCCCTCGGGGCCTTTCTCGTGGTCCTTCTCACGCTCGGCGCCGTCAAGGTCGCCCAGGTTAAAGAGGCCTCTTCCCAGACGCATGTGCAACCGCCCTTCGCGGTGACGTCGTTCGAAGCCCGGCTCGAGACCTGGCAACCAACGTTGGGCGCCATCGCCACCCTGGCTCCCGTGCAGGGCGTGGTGCTGGGCGCCGAGATCTCCGGCGCCGTCACCCGCGTCGCGGTGGAAAACGGCGCCGCCGTCGCGGCCGGCGACCTGCTCATCCAGCTCGACGACGCCGTCGAGCGCGCCCAGCTCGGCGCCGCCGAGGCCCGTCTCGCGATCGCGAAGCTGGACGCCGACCGCGCGTCGGAACTTCGCTCGAAGGACACCATCAGCCAGGCCGCGCTCGACACCGCCGCCGCGCAGCTCCGCCAGGCCCAGGCCGAGGCCGCCGCGCTCAAGGCCACCGTCGACAAGAAATCCATCCGCGCGCCCTTCGCCGGACGCGTCGGCATCCGCCTGGTGAACGTCGGCCAATATGTTTCGCCGGGCATGGCGCTGCTGCCCCTGCAGTCGCTCGACCCGATGTATGTGAATTTCAACCTCCCGCAGCGCCACCTGCCCGTCGTCGCGCTCGGCCAGACTGTCTCGGTCAAGATCGACGCGTTCCCGGACCTCGCGTTCGAGGCGCGCGTCAACGCCATCAACCCGGAGGTCGACGCCGTCTCGCGCAACGTCTCCGTCCAGGCCGTCGTCGCCAACCCCGAGGAGCGTCTCCGCGCCGGCATGTTCGCCCGCGTGGAACTTCGACTGCCCGCGACCGCCCCGGTCGTGGTCATTCCGGCCACGGCCGTCGCCTACGCGCCCTATGGTAATTCCGTGTTCGTGCTCGAGCAGATGAAGGACGCCGACGGCAAGGAATACCTCGGCGCGTCCCAACGCTTTGTGAAGCTCGGCGTCTCCCGCGGAGATCTCGTCGAGGTCGTCGAGGGGCTCAAGGCCGGCGATGTCGTCGCCTCCGCCGGCGTGTTCAAGCTGCGCAACGCCGCCCCGGTGTTGATCAACAACACGGTCGAGCCCTCCGCCAACGTCGCTCCGAAACCGGTCAACACCTGATCCCCTGCGGGGCCGTTTTCGGCCCCGCTTTTCCCGTCCGTCCTTTTCGCATCCCGAACGCAGCCGCGCCGTCGCGCGGCGCCCTCCCATGCTCCAGAAAAGCTTCACCGACCTGTTTGTCCGCAAGCCCGTCATCGCGCTCGTGGTCAACATCATCATCCTCGTCGTCGGCCTGATATCCTACAACCGGCTGAACGTCCGCCAGTATCCGCGATCCGACAGCGCCGTGGTCAACGTCACCACGACCTACTTCGGCGCCAGCGCGGACACGGTGCGCGGCTACATCACCACCCAGCTCGAGAAGGTCATCGCGAGCGCCGACGGCATCGACTACATCGAGTCGGAGAGCCGCTCCGGCATGAGCACGATCAAGGTGTATCTGCGACTCAACTACGACACGAACGCCGCGCTCGCCCAGATCTCCTCCAAGATCGACCAGGTGCGCAGCGAACTGCCTCCCGAGTCCGAGGCCCCCGTGATCAACGTCGAGTCGAGCGACAGCCGCTTCGCCTCGATGTATCTCAGCTTCTACTCGAACACCCTCGAGCAGAACCAGATCACCGACTACCTGAACCGCCTCATCCAGCCCCAGATCTCCGCGATCAAGGGCGTGCAACGGGCCGACGTGCTCGGCGCGCGCATCTTCGCGATGCGCGTCTGGCTCAAGCCCGCCGAACTCGCCGCCCGCGGCATCAGCCCCGCCGAGGTCCGCCAGGCCCTCGCGGCGAACAACGCGCTGTCCGCCGTCGGCCAGACCAAGGGCTCGATGATCCGCGTGAGCCTCGTCGCCGACACCGACCTCGCCAGCGTCGAGGAGTTTCGCCGCCTGGTCGTCGCGGAGCGCAACGGCGCCATCGTCCGTCTCTCCGACGTCGCCGACATCGACCTCGGAGCCGAGAGCTACGACGAGGAGGTCCGCTTCGGCGGCCAGAAGGCCACCTTCATGGGCGTGTGGGTGCTTCCCACCGATTCCACCGTCGAGGTCATCCAGCGGGTTCGCGAGGCGCTGCCCGCCATCGAGGCCAGCCTCCCTTCGGGTCTCTCAATGAAAATCGGCTACGACGCCACCGCCTATATCGACGACGCGTTGAAGGAGATCGTGAAAACGCTGATCGAGACGCTGCTCATCGTGACGGTGGTGATCTTCCTTTTCATGGGATCCCTGCGCTCGGTGCTGATCCCGATCGTCGCCATGCCTTTGTCGTTGATTGGCGCGGTCTTCCTCATGCTGGTCATGGGCTTCACGATCAACCTGCTCACGCTCCTGGCGATCGTGCTCGCGGTCGGCATCGTGGTCGACGACGCCATCGTCGTGGTGGAAAACGTGGAGCGGCACATTCGCGAGGGCGCCAGCCGCATGGACGCCGCGATCATGGGCGCGCGGGAGCTCGTGGGCCCGGTCATCGCGATGACGATCACGCTCGCCGCGGTTTACGCCCCCATCGGGTTCCAGGGCGGTCTCACCGGCGCCCTTTTCCGCGAGTTCGCCTTCACGCTCGCGGGCGCCGTGGCCGTCTCCGGTTTCGTCGCGCTCACGCTCTCGCCGATGATGAGCGCCTACCTGCTCAAGGACCACGACCACGAGGACGAGGGGCTCTCGGGCAAGATCAACCGCGCCTTCGACGCGCTTCGCGGTCGCTACGACCGTCTCGTCGGCGCGCTGCTCGCGCCCAGCGAAGGTCCCACGCGTCTCTCCAGCCTGCTGGCCGTCGCGCCGTTCGCCGTGATCGGCATCTCGCTCGTGCTCCTGTTCTTCTTCCTCCTGTCGTTCGGCGTCTCATGGACGTTCGGCGCCGAGGGGCTGAAGACCCTGGCCGGCGTGGCCGTGATGCTCACGGTGGTCCCCTTCCTTCTGGCCTTCGTGTTCGACGTCCTCACCGGCCGCCGTTTCAAGTCGCTGCCCGCGATCCTGATGCTGGCGGTGCTTCTGATGGGCCTGAGCCTTCCGTTCTTCAAGTTCGCCCAAAGCGAACTCGCTCCGCCCGAGGACCAAGGAGTCATGTTCAGTATTCTGTTCCCGTCGCCCACCGCGACGATCGAGCAAACCCTGCTCTTTTCCAACCAGGTGCAGAACATGTTCGAGAGCATCCCGGAATACGAGACGTCCTTTCAGCTCACGAGCACCGGCATGGGCTTTGGCGGCGCCATCCTGAAGCCGTGGTCGGATCGCGAGCGCACCGCCCAGCAGCTGCAGCAGGCGCTCATGGGAGAGGCGGCGAAGATCGCCGGCCTCGACGTGGTGATGACCACGCCGCCCCCGCTGCCCTCGGGCGGCGACATGCCCATCGAGTTCGTGGTTCGCTCCACCGCCGACCACCAGCAAATGTATGAGTTCTCCCAGGCGCTCGCCGCTTTCGCGAACGGCGAGGCGAACACGCCCGGGCAGATGCCCACCTTCTTCTTCGCGCAGTCGGACCTGAAGTTCGACCTTCCCCAGGTCGAGATCGAGATCGACAAGGAGAAGGTCGCGTCGATGGGGCTCAATCTCACCGACGTCGCGCGCGACCTTGGCTCGATGCTCGGCGGCGCCTATGTCAACCGCTTCGTCAACGACGGGCGCAGCTACCGCGTCATTCCGCAGGTGGAGCGCGGCGAGCGGCTCAACGCCGAGCAGCTTCTCGAATACCAGATCAGCGGCCCGGGCGGTAAGCTCATCCCGCTCGGCACCATCGCCACCTTGCGCGAGACCGTGGAGCCTCGCGTGCTCAACCGGTTCCAGCAGCTCAACTCGGTGAAGATCACCGGCGTCGGGCCCTCCATCGATGGCGCGTTGAAGAAGCTCGAGGAGAAGGCCGCGAAGATCCTGCCGCCCGGCTACTCGATCGATTATGGCGGCGAGTCGCGCCAGCTCCGCACCGAGGGCTCCGCCTTGTGGAAGGCCGGCGTGCTCGCGCTCCTGCTGATCTTCCTCGTGCTCGCGGCGCAGTTTAACTCCTTCCGCGATCCGTTCATCATCCTCCTCGGCTCGGTGCCCCTCGCGGTGGTGGGCGCCACGCTCCCGATCTTCCTCGGGAAGACCACGCTCAACATCTACTCGCAGATCGGCCTCATCACCCTCGTGGGCCTGATCGCGAAGAACGGCATCCTCATCGTGGAGTTCGCCAACTCCCTCCAGGAACAAGGCGTGGCGAAGCTGGAGGCCATACGCCGGGCGGCCGCCACGCGTCTGCGTCCGGTTCTGATGACCTCGGCCGCCACGGTGTTCGGCCACATCATGCTGATCTTCGTCTCCGGTCCCGGGGCCGCCGCGCGTAATTCCATCGGCTGGGTGCTTGTGGTCGGCATGGCGGTGGGCACGTTCTTCACGCTCTTTGTCGTCCCGGCCTTCTACGCGCTCATCGCCAAGGATCATTCCAAGCTCGCGAGCGGCGGTGTTCACCCGGGCTCCACGCCGCCCCCCATGCCGGTCCAGGCCTGAATCCTCTGAAAATCTGATTTCGCCCATGCAAAAGTCTTCCTTCGCCGCCGTCCTGCTCGCCGCTTCCGTCGCGCCGCTTGGCGCCGTCGATCTTCCGGTCGTGGGACCGCTCGCTCCCGTCGAGGCGATCAAGCCCGAGCCCGCCGCGCCGGTCGAGCCCGCGGCCCCTTCCGTGCCCGAACGGCTCACGCTCGACCAGGCGCTGCGCTTCTCGCTCGAGAACAACTACGCCATCCGCCAGGCCCGCGAGCGTCTGCGCGAGCAGGAGGGTCTGATCGTCGAGGTCCGCGCCGACGCCCTGCCCAATGTCACCGCGCAGGGGAACTACAGTCGCGACGACAAGGATTTCCTGACCGGCGGGGGCGGCGGCGGTCGAGGCTATCAGGACTGGACCGTGGGCGTCTATGTCCGCCAGCTGGTCTACAGCGGCGGCGGAGTGAGCTCGGCGCTCGACGCGGCCAAGACGGTTCGCGAGGCGGCGGCCCTGGACATCCAGTCGGTCGTCGACGAAGTCCTGCTCCAGGTGCGGACGCGCTTCGCCGACGTGCTGCTCGCCCGCGAGCGGATCGAGGTGCAGGAGCAGAGCGTGAACCTCCTGCGCGAGCAGCTGCAAACGGTGAAGAACCGCTTCGAGGCCGGCAGCGTCTCGCAGTTCGAGGTGCTCACCGCCGAGGTCGCCCTCGCCAACGCCCAGCCCGCCCTGATCAACGCGCGCAACTCGTTCCGCATCGCGATCGACGAACTGCGGCAGGTGATCGGCTATCGCGGCGGCTTCGGAGGCGATCTTCAAAAAGTCCCCGAGTTCGAGGGCGAACTCGCCTACGCGCCGACGGCCTACGATCTGGAGTCCGCGCTCGCCGCCGCCCGCGCGAAACGCCCCGAGCTGCTCCGCCTGGAACAGCTCCAACAGGCGCGGGAGGCGGGCGTCGAGGTCGCCCGCTCGGGCTACCTGCCCCAGTTGTATGTGAGCGCCGGATACGAGGGGCGGAAGCTTTCCTCCTCGAACTCCTTCTCCGACACGCGGGACGGCTGGACGGCGGGCGTCACCGGCAGCTGGGCCATCTTCGACGGCGCGCGCACCCGCGGCCGGGTCGCGCAGGCCCGGGCGCAGCTCAACCAGGCGCGGCTGAGCGTGTCCGAGCAGTCGCTGGCGATCGAGGTGGAGGTGCGTCGCGCGCTTTCCAGCCTGCAGGAGGCCGGCGAGCTGGCCGAGGCGGCGGGCAAGGTGGTGGATCAGGCGACCGAGGCGCTGCGGCTGGCGGACGTGCGTTTCCGCAACGGCGCCGCGACCCAGCTGGATGTTCTCCAGGCGCGGGTGGCGCTGACGGAAGCGCAGTTGAACCGCCTCGAGGCCAACTACCGGCACACCGTAGCGCTTGCCACGGTGCGCCGCTCCATCGGCGAATCCAACGCGGCGCCCGCGGCGGGTTCCTGAGGCGTTGGTGTAGGATCGGTCTTCCGTCCGCCAAGCACGGAAGCGATCCGTCTTCTCCGGGTCTTGCGTTCCAGGCGGGTGGACGCGCGGGTCCCTCCGCGCGTGGGTCGGCGGATCGCGCCCGGGCGACGGGCGCGGGAAGGCGCACCTCCGCCGACCAGACCTTATGCCGATTACCCTGCGCTTGGGGAGCTTGGGTGGACGGGCGGGGCGCCCTCCGCCCGTGGGTTGCGAGCGCGGCCTCGCACGTCCTTGCCCAAGCCGCGTGCGTGGGGACGCGCGCGCCCGCCTTATTGTCTCAATTCAAGCGGTGATCGGTATTACTCGAAGCGCAGCGCGTCGATCGGGTCGAGCTGGGCGGCCTTGTGCGCGGGATAGAACCCGAAGGCGATGCCGACGAACGCGGAGAATCCGACGGCGCCGAGGATGGCCTGGGTCGAGACGTCGACGGGCCAGCCGTTCAGCTGGGAAACCAGTTGCGAGCTGCCGACGCCGAGAAGGATTCCGACGATGCCGCCCAGCACGCTCAGCACCACGGCCTCGATGAGGAACTGCACGCGGATGTCGTGGTCGTGGGCGCCGATGGCGAGGCGGATGCCGATCTCGCGCGTGCGTTCCGTGACGGACACGAGCATGATGTTCATGATGCCGATGCCGCCGACGAGGAGCGAGATGCCGGCCACAAACGCCAGGAGCATGGTCATCGTGCGGGAGGTCTGGGTCGCGGTCTGCGCGAGTTCGAGCTGGTTGCGGATGGTGAAATCGGGTTCGCGGCCTCCGCGGCGCTGCTGGAGCAGGGCGGTGGCCTCGTCCTGCACGCGTTGCATGACTTCGGGCGAGGCGGCCTCGATCAAGATCGTTTGCACGGTGGTGCGGCGGTTGATCCGTCGCATGTGGGTGGTGTAGGGGATCAGGATGGTGTCGTCGGTGTCCTGGCCGAAGAAGTTGAAGCCCTTGCTTTCGAGCACGCCGCGGACGATGAACGGGATGTTGCGGATGCGCAGGGTCTGGCCCTCGGGGTCCACGTCGGGGAAGAGCTGTTTCGCCACGGTGGCGCCGATGACGCAGACCTTCGCGGCGGCCGCGATGTCGGCGTCGGAGAACATGTGGCCGGACTCGAGGCCCCAGGCGCGGATGCTGAGGAAGTCGGTGGAGACGCCGCGGATCTCGGTGTTCCAGTTGAGGCCGTTGGCGAGGACCTGGTTGCGGTCGCGGACCTCGGGGGAGACGGAGGCGACGTCGGGGAGCTCGCGTTTGATCGCGTCGATGTCCTCGACGGTGAGGGTGGATGCGGAGCCCCAGCCTCCGCGCGCGCCGCCGGTGGAGAAGGAGCCGGGGAAAACGGTCACGACGTTGCGTCCGAGGGAGGCGACCTGGGCCTCGACCTGGCTCTTGGCGCCGTTGCCGATGGAGACCATGGCGATGAAGGCTCCGACGCCGATGATGATGCCGAGCGCGGTGAGCGCGGAGCGCAGCTTGTTGCGACGCAGGGCGCGGAGGGCGATGACGGTGGTGGCGAGAAGTCTCATCGGATGAGAATGACCAATGTCCAATGACCAATGACCGATGTGGAAGAAGGCATGTCGTTCATTGGCCGGGTTTTCCGCCGAAGGGCGCGGAGGTGAGCTGGGCGAGTTGCTCCGCGGAGTAGAGTTTGGCGAGTTCCTCGGATGCGATGGAGCGGTTTTGAACCGGCTCGTCGCGGACCAGCAGACCGTCGCGAACGACGAGGATGCGTTTGCAGTATTGGGCGATGTCGAGCTCGTGGGTCACCATCACGAGCGTGATGCCCTGCTCGTTGAGGCGTTGGAAGACGCCCATGACCTCGACGGAGGTCTTGGAGTCGAGGTTGCCGGTGGGTTCGTCGGCGAGCAGGAGGCGGGGCTCGTTGACGAGCGCGCGGGCGATGGCGACGCGCTGTTGCTGGCCGCCGGAGAGCTGGGATGGAAGGTGGTCGGAGCGTTTGGCCAGGCCCACGATCTCGAGCGCCGACATCGCGCGCCGTCGCATCTCGTCGGCGGCGACGCGGCGCTGGGCGTAGAGCATGGGCAGCTCGACGTTCTCCAGCGCGGAGGTGCGGGGCAGGAGGTTGAAGCCTTGGAAGACGAAGCCGAGCTTCTGGTTGCGCAGGTCGGCGCGCGCCGAGCGGTCGAGGCCGGAGACGTCGATGCCGTCGAGCAGGTAGCTGCCCGCGGTGGGACGATCAAGGCAGCCGAGGGTGTTCATGAGCGTGCTCTTGCCGGAGCCGGAGGCGCCCATGATGGCGACAAACTCGCCGGGATGGATGTCGAGCGAGATGCCGCGCACCGCGTGGACCTCGAGGTCGCCGTTGCGATAGGTTTTGCGGATGTCGCGAAGTTGGACGACGGGCTGCACGAGGAGGATCGGAGGAGGGGAAGAATACGGCCAAACCCGGGACTTGGGTTTCAGGAAGCCTGGAGGGTATCCGGGGGAGGCCTACATGCGGCGGCCGCCGCGGTTGCCGCCGGGGAGGAACGGGTTGTTGGAGCCGCCGCCCGAGGGCGCGGAGGCGGTCGCGGCGTCGCCGCCGACGACGGCGGTGACGACGGCGGCCTTTTCTTCGAGGCCGGCGATGACCTCGGTGTTGACGCCGTCGGTGATGCCGAGCCGGACCTCGACGGGTTTCGCGCGCGGGCCTTCGGCGGTTTCGACGGGGAGATAGAGCGTGCGAACGGTCTCGGCGTTCGGGCCGGTGGAGGGGCCGCGGCCGCCGCGACGGCGTTCGGGAAGAACGATGCCGCGTTCGGCGGCGAGGGCGCGCACGCGTTGCATCTGTTCGCGGGAGGGGCGGGTGTCGGAGCCCTCGACGTAGCCGACCTCGGCGAGAAGCGCCTTTTGCGCGTCGACGGCGGGGTCGGCTTTCTCGGAGCCGGGAGTCGTCTCGGCGGGAAGCTTGAGCTCGTCGGGGATGCGGGCGCGAAGGGTGGAGTTCGGGACGAGAAGCACGTCGGGCCGCTCCTGGACGGTCACGGAGACGTTGGCCGTCATGCCGGGCTTCAGGGAGAGGTTGTCGTTGTTGACGTCGATGAGCGTGGCGTAGGTGACGACGTTGGACTGGACGACGGGCTGGTTGCGAATCTGGCGGACGACGCCGCGGAAGGATCGGCTGGGGAAGGCGTCGACGGTGAACGCGACGTTCTGGCCTTCCTTGACGTTGCCGATGTCGGCCTCGGCGATCGCGGCCTTGATCTGAAGGAGGCTGAGGTCGTTGACCAACACGAAGAGGACGGGGGCGGAGGTGCTGGCGGACACGGTCTTGCCGACGATGGCGGGACGATCAAGGACGACGCCGTCGATCGGGGCGGTGATGGTGCAGCGGCCGAGGTCGACCTTCACGCTTTCCACGGCGGAGGTGCGGATGAGGAGCTGGGCGTCGGCCTGGGAGAGCTGGGCTTCGGCCTGGTCGAGCTCCTGCTGGGAGACGAGGCTGCGTTCGTGCAGCGCGCGGATGCGTTCGGCGTTGAGCCGGACGAGCTGATGGTTGGCCTTCGTGTTGGCGAGCTCGGCCTCGGCCTGGCGCAGGCGGGTGACGTAGGTGGCGGGATCGATGCGGGCGAGCACGTCGCCCGCTTTGACCTCGGAGTTGTAGTCCACCAGCACCTCCTTGATGAGACCGGAGATCTGGGAGCTGACCTCGACGGTGGCGACGGGCTGGAGGTCGCCGGTGGCGGTGACGGTCTGGGTGAGCGTGCCGCGCGAGACGGCGGCGGTGTTGAACGACACCGGCGCGGGTTTTTGGCGTTCGCGCCACCAGAAGAAGGCGCCGACGGCGGCGACGGCGACGACAAGCGGGAAAATCAAGCGGCGGGGACGGAAGGACATGAGAAAATCGAAGCGGTGACGAGGAAGAGGGGGATCGGCGAGGCCTACCAAGAACCAATCGGAGCAGGGGGAGGTGAAAGTCGACGTAGGGGAGGGAAATCAGGATGGCTGGCGAAAGACGAAGAAAAGGCGATAAGGACGACCGC
>CBINJQ010000016.1:0-25310 GCA_966251015.1 uncultured Akkermansia sp.
GGTCCTTGTGGTCGCGCATGACCTCCATCTCGTATTCCTTCCAGCCGAGGAGACACTCCTCGACGAGGACCTCGTGGACGGGCGAGAGGTCGAGACCGTTGGCGACGATGCGCTCGAATTCCTCCTTGTTGTAGGCGATGCCGCCGCCGGAACCGCCGAGGGTGAAGGAGGGGCGGATGATGAGCGGGAACATCGCCAGCTCGTCGGCGGCGGCGCGGGCGGCCTCCATGGTCTTGACGACCTTGGAGCGGGCGACGTCTAGGCCGATCTTGAGCATGGCCTGCTTGAAGAGCTCGCGGTCCTCTCCCTTGGCGATGGCGGCGGGTTTGGCGCCGATCATCTCGACCTTATACTTCTCGAGGATGCCCTTCTCGTGGAGTTGCATCGAGAGGTTGAGCGCGGTCTGGCCGCCGAGGGTGGGGAGGAGGGCGTCGGGACGCTCCTTGGCGATGATCTTCTCCACGAACTCGACCGTGAGCGGCTCGATGTAGGTCGCGTCGGCGAACTCCGGATCGGTCATGATCGTGGCAGGATTGGAGTTAACCAAGATGATGCGGTAGCCCTCTTCGCGCAGAGCCTTGCACGCCTGGGTGCCGGAGTAATCGAACTCGCAGGCCTGGCCGATCACGATGGGACCGGCGCCGATGATGAGGATGGACTTGATGTCGGTGCGCTTGGGCATGGCAGGGCGTAGATGGCGGCGGATGCTTGGCGGCGCGGGGGGCGCGGCAAGCGGAAAGGCGGGCGACCCGCGCGAGGCTTTCACCGCCCACGGGGACACCGACGTAAAAAAGCCGCGTCGACGAGGCCGGCGCGGCGAACAAAGATGAATAAATCAGAAGAAAAATCAGCCAACTCGGCTGACCTCTATGCCAAGCACGCGGGCGGCCTGCTCCTTGTTGCCGCGACAAGCGTGAAGAACCTGCTCGATGTAATGCTTTTCTTGAAGCGCCAGGTAATCGGCTAGCTTGGGCCAACCCCCGAGGTCTTTGATTCGAAGCGGCAGTTGATCCACCCCGATCACGCGGACCTCGGTGGACGAAGCGATTTTGCCGACGACTTGAGCGAGATCCGTGATGTTTCCCGGCCACGGGTAAGCCTTAAAAACCGCAAAGGCGTCCGGCGTGAATTCCACCAGCTTGGCGTCGAAATTCGGGTTGGTCGCGCGGGAGGTGAAATGCTTCACCAGCGCCGGGATATCCTCGATTCGTTCCCGCAGGGGCGGCAACACGAGGGGCAGCGAGGCGACACGGTAAAACAGCTCGTCGTCGAATCGACCTTCCTCCGTGAGACGCTCCAAATCCTCGCCGCTGGTGCATACCAGCCGAAACGACTGCGCGTGGGTGCGGAGCACGCCGACGAGTTCGCGCTGCAAGGCGGCGGAGAGTTTTTCGACGTTTTGCAGCATCAAGGTGCCTCCGCGGGCCTGCGCCAACCAAGTTCCGCCGGAACCATTGTCGCCGAGCAGGCCATGGCGGAAACTCGCGTCGGAACTCTGCCCGCAATCGATGCGAACAAAAGGCGCGTCGGCCGCGGCGCTGCCGGCATGAAGCAGCTCGGCGATGGTCGCCTTGCCGGTGCCGGCCTCTCCCTGCAACAGCACCGGGGTGCGGACGCTCGCCAGCTTCTTAACCTGCTGGATCAGCTTCTTGTGCGCGGCGCTGCTTCCCACGAGAATGCTGTCGATGTCCTTGGCGCCCGCCACGCGGGCCGCGCTTTCCGCCGGCCGCTCGACGCTGAACCGTCGATATTCCAGCGCGCGCTTCAACGTGGAGATCAAATCGTCGACGCGGAAGGGTTTCTGCAGGTAATCGAAAGCGCCGAATTTCAACGCCTGGACCGCGCTTTCGGTGGACGCGTAGGCCGTCATGATGATGACGACGGTGGTGGGATCGTAGGCTTTGAGTTGGCGGAGCAACGTGATGCCGTCCATCGGCTTCATGTCGATATCGGCCAGGACGAGGTCGTATTTTTCCGTCTTGTAGCGGGCCAGCGCCTTCTCTCCATCGGTCGCGAACGCGGTGCTGTAACCGGTAGGCTGGATCACCGCCTCGAGCATCTCGTGGATGGAAAGAAGATCGTCGACAATAAGAACGGACGGCATGGGACGCTGGGGTGCGGAGGAAACGTTTAGGACTAGGGACAATCAGACGGATTGCGCCCCTCTGGCGCAAGCCGCGATCCTGGGGTAATTTTCCCTTACTGCAGTCCGCCGGCGACCGCACCGAGCTGGAAGATCGGGAGGAACATCGCCATAACGATGCCGCCGACGATGACGCCCAGGAAGACGATCAGCAACGGTTCGATAAGGGAGGTGAGCGACGCGACGGTGGCCTCCGACTCCGTATCGTAGAAATCCGCGATCTTGTTCATCATCCCGTCGACGTTGCCCGTCGATTCGCCCGCCTTCACCATGTGTTTCATCATCGGCGGGAAAAACGTGTTGGTCGCCAGCACCTCCGACACCTGACCACCTTGGCTGACGTGCTTGGCGATCTCCGCGCAAGCGTCTTCCACCTGAACCTTGTTGGACGCCGCGGCGACGATCTCAAGCGTCCGCAGGATGGGCACGCCCGAACGGATGAGCGTGGCGTAGGTGCGACAAAACCGGGACAGCGCAATCTTGTGGATGAGGTTGCCGAAGATCGGCGCCTTGACCAAAGACTCGTCCTTGATTCGTCGTCCGCGCGGCGTGGCGATAAATTTGCCAAGCCCCCAGTAAACTCCAAAGGCCCCGACAAGCAGATAGAAGAAATTGCCCTTCAGGAAGTCGCTCAAATCGATGAGCATCTGGGTGGGCGCCGGCAGCTTCGCGCCAAAGTCGGCGAACATCGCCGCGAAGACCGGAATGACGAAAATCAGCAGCACGTTCACCAGCGCGATCGCAAGACCTATGACCGCGATCGGGTAGGTCATGGCCGACTTCACCTTTTTGGTGAGCTTGACGCTCGACTCGAAGTAGATGGCGACTTTTCCCAGAATTTCCGCGAGCGCGCCCGAGGCCTCGCCGGCCTCCACCATCGAGGTGAAGAGCGAATTGAAAGCCCGGGGATACATCTTCACCGCGTGGGAAAAGGCGCTTCCTTGTGAAATTTCGACCCGCACATCCCGGATAATCACGCGAAAGACCGGATCTTCGGTCTGATCCTGCAAAGCCTCGAGACACTGCACCAACGGAAGACCGGCTCCGAGAAGCGACGCGAGCTGCTGGGTGAAAATCGCGAGCTCGCCGAGCGGCAGCTTGTAGTTTTTAGCCTTTTTTTCGTAGGCCTTCTGCTTGGCCAACGCTTGGGAAGCGGCGAAACTCGACTTCTTGCTGGGACCGGGGCCACCCGACGAAGTGGAGGGACGGAGAGCTGGAGGAACTTGACTGGCGGGGGCGCTGCGCGTCGTCGTGATAAAAGCCATGGGCGACCTTTGCCGGGCGCCCGCCTAGCCCGCAACCCGTTTTCTCCCCCATGGCGCGGCTTTCACGTCGCCTTCGCATGGCTCCCTCGGTAGTCCAAATGCGCGGACGGCGTGCTTGACCACACGCTTCTCATCGCTGAACGTCTCGTCCAACTGGCATCCGCGGCTGTAGTTTAGTGGTAAAACTCCACTCTTCCAAAGTGGTCTCGGGGGTTCGATTCCCCCCAGCCGCACCAGTTTCCTTCGGGAGTCGTCCAAACGGTATCCGTAAAAACACTCCAAGTGAGCGACCGCCCGGGACTTCGAATAACCCCGGTGCGGCAAATTCAGGCTCCATCGGCTCCGGGGCGGCAATAGCGAGGCCGCGCCGACGCGGATCTTACCGACGTTTCCGGCGCCTCCGTATCGCGCGTCGCTCACGCGGACCGTCGGGTAAATCTCCACAAAACCGGATCTCGGGGCCGCGATTGGAACTGTGCGAATCCCGCAGGCTCCGACGCGCTCGACATCCGGCGGCGATCCAACGTCATGCGAATACGCGCTTCGATCCGGCTCGTCCCCATGTCCTACCTCCCCTCTCCCGCCCGCTACGACAACGCATCCTTCTTCGCCCGTTGCGGCCGCTCCGGCCTCTTGCTTCCTCGCATCTCCCTCGGGCTCTGGCACAACTTCGGCGGCGTCGACCCATTCGAAAACGGCCGCGCCATCGTCCGGCGCGCCTTCGATCTCGGCGTCACCCACTTCGACCTCGCCAACAATTACGGCCCCCCGCCCGGCTCGGCCGAGGAGAATTTCGGCAAGATGCTCGCGCTCGATCTCGGGCCCTACCGCGACGAGCTCGTCGTCTCCACCAAGGCCGGTTATCGCATGCATCCCGGCCCCTACGGCGAATGGGGCTCCCGCAAATACCTGCTCTCCTCCCTCGACGCTTCGCTGCGCCGCCTCGGCCTCGATTACGTCGACATCTTCTACCATCATCGTCCGGACCCGCACACGCCGCTCGAGGAAACGATGGGCGCCCTCGCCCAGGCCGTCCGTTCCGGCAAGGCCCTCTACGTCGGCGTCTCCAATTACGACGCCCCGACCACCGCCCGCGCCGCCCACATCCTCCGCGAACTCGGCGTGCCCGCGCTCATCCATCAGCCCAACTACAACATGTTCAACCGCTGGATCGAAACCGAGCTCCTCGGCGTCCTCGACCGCGAAGGCATGGGCTGCATCCCCTTCTGCCCGCTCGCCCAAGGCCTGCTCACCGATCGCTATCTCGGCGGAATACCCGCGGACTCCCGGGCCGCCAACGCGAACAGCCCCTTCCTCCGGGCCGACGGCATCACGCCGGAACTCGTCGCCAAGGTGCAAAAGCTCCACGTCGTCGCGCGGGAACGCGGCCAAAGCCTCGCGCGCATGGCGCTCGCCTGGGTGCTTCGCGACGCCCGCGTGACCACCGCCCTCATCGGCGCGAGCAAGGTCGCCCAAGTCGAGGACTGCGTCCGCGCGCTCGACAACACGAGCTTCTCCGACGCCGAACTCGCCCGCATCGACGCGATCCTCGCCTGAAAGCAGGGACCCGGGCGCAAGGAGCCGGTCCTCGATCACGCCGCTCCGCTTACGGCGCTCGATGCCAGCTCCCCTCGCTCCCCGCCCCTCGCTTCTCGCCCTTCGCTCTTCCGTGAACCTCGTTCTCTTCGAGCCTTCGGAACTCGCCGCCTCCCTCCCCCTCGCCGATCCGCGCGCGCAACACATCCTGAAAGTGCTGCGCCGCTCCCCCGGGGACGCCTTCGTCGCCGGCCTCGTCGACGGCCCCCTCGGCGTCGCCACCCTGCGCTCGGTCGACGAGACCTCCCTTTCGCTCGTTTTCTCGCCCGAGAGGGAGCCGCCGCCCCTGCCGCCGGTCGTCCTTCTCGTCGGCCTGCCGCGTCCCCAGACCGCGCGGGACCTTCTCCGGGACGCCACCACGCTCGGCGCGAGCTGTATCCATTTTATCGCGACGGAACGCTCGGACCCGAACTACGCCTCCGCCTCGCTCTGGACCTCCGGCGAATGGCGTCGCCACCTTCTCGCCGGCGCATCCCAGGCCTGCGACACGCGTCTGCCTTCCGTCACCTGGACCCGCTCCCTCTCCTCCGCGCTCGCCGCGTGCCCCGCGTCCCCCGGCGGACCGCGCCTCGCCCTCGACAACTACGAGGCCGCCGCGTCGCTCGACGCCGCGCTCTCGTCGGGCTCGCCAGGTTTGGGATCTCCGCCCTCCGCCCCGCGCCCGCCCCTCGTCCTCGCCTTCGGTCCCGAACGCGGCTGGGGCCCGGCGGACCGCGCCGCGTTGCGCGCGGCCGGCTTCACGCTCTGCTCCCTCGGCTCCCGCGTGCTTCGCCTGGAAACCGCGGTCGTCGCGACGCTCGCCTTCGCTCATCTTCGGGCGCGTTGATCCCTTCGGGCGCGACCGAACGGGCCCTTGACGTGTTCCGCGCCGGAGCCTCGCTCCCCCGCTCCGGCCCGGGCTTGCAAGCCTCTCGTCAAAGCGCCTCCCGGAAGAATTGCCTCTCGCCAGCCTTTGGCCATACAGCTGCATCTCGCCGCCGGCAATGGTCCTCCGCTTCGCGCAACTCCAACCCGTGTTCGTCCTCCTCGCGCTGATCGCGGTCGCGTCGCGCGGCGAAGCCGCGCCCGCGCTCGCGACCAAACCCGCGATCACGCTTTTCTCCAGCGTTTCCGAAGAGCCGCTCGCCCGTGTCGAGGCCGCCGCCGTCTCTCCCCGCTACGTCGACCACGGCCCGTTCCGCATGCCGGCGCCGGGCGTGGAAATCGAGTCGCCCAGCCTCACGCTCCACGACCAGCCGTGCACGCCCGACGACTGGACGCGTCTTCTGAAAGAGCTGTCCGCATGGCGACAGCAGCTCCGGGCTTCCAACTTCGTCCTGACGCTCCCCGACGGCCGCGGCTTCGTCTTCCTGCGCGCGCCCAACCTGACCGAGACCACGTTCTCCGGTTTCGTCCGTCCGCTCGCGGCGGACCGCGCCGGCGCCTCACAACCGCTCCTGCTTCGCATCGCCCACGACGGGACGGACCGCCTGCGCGTCGATCTTCGTCCTCTCCCGCCCGCTTCCGGCCGCTCCGTCGACTCCGCCGCTTCCGACGAGGCGTCGCCCTCGGCTTCGCCGCCTCGGCCCGCATCCCCGCCGCCCCCGCCGCCGGCCACCGAACCCGCCCTTTCGCCCGCCGAACCCAGCCCGTCCCACGACACCTCCCTGCCATGACTCCGTCCGTCCCACGTCGTCTCGTCGCCGCGGCGTTTGCCGCGCTTGCCGCCTTCGCCGCCTCGCCCGCCGTCACCTTCGCGGTGGTGCTCCAGCCGATCAACAATCCGGTCGCGGACGCCCGCGCCGCGCTCGCCGCGGGCGACTTCGCCGCCATGAACTCGGCGCTCGGGCCGCACCTCGACAACGCCCCGCTCAACGACCCCGCCTACGACGACGCCCGCGTGCTGCGCGCCTTCGCCCGCCTCGGCCTCGCGGTCACCGATGGCTTGCCCGCCTTTCTCCGCGGAAAGCTCGGCGCCAACGTCGCCCGACTCGACGCCGGCTCCGGCGATCTCGCCCTCCGTTTCCCGAGGCCTGCCTTTTACCTCGGCAAGCACCGGGTGATGGTGAACGAAAACGACGTCTGGGTGGAAAAAGACGTTCCCATCCCCGGCTTCACCACCCCCGGCCCCGCCTTTTACCAACACGACCCGGCCCTAAACCTCTACCTGAACGGCGGAGCCCAACCGAGCATCACCTTCCAAAACACCGGTCCCGCCGCCCGCCCTGTTTCATTCACCCTCTCGCAACCCGAAGGGACCGCCGCCTTTTACGAGGCCGCCCTCTACCTCGACGGACAGCTCCTCGGCTTCGCGCTCGCCACCCCGGGATATTCCACGGAAATCGTCGTTCTTCCCGGGTTCCAATCCCTCGCGCCGGGCATTCCCGATCCCTTCGACCTTCACACCAGCACGCCGGCCAACTTCCTCATACCCGGCGCCGACCCGGGCGGCTTCACCGTCCAACTCCCTCCCGGGAGCAATCTCACCATCGGTCTTGTGGTCTCGGGCGGAAATCTCCGCTTCACCCCCTCCGAACGCCTCCCGTCCACCATCAAGGTGTTCAACGCCCGCGCCGGCGCCATCACCCCGCCCCGCGTCGCCGCCACGGCGAATTTCTCCGACCTCGTCGGCTTCGCCGCCCATGTCGACTCCGCCACCTTCGGCCCCGCCATCGCCGACCTCTCCGCCGTCTCGACCGAACTCGCCCTCGTTCTCTCGCCCGAGGAAAGCGGCGGCGCGCAAGCCATCGTCATCGCCTACCCCGACGTCCAGATCCTCGTCGCCGAGCTCAAATTCCTCCAGGCCGTCCGTCGCCTCGGCACCAGCTACAACTTCGCGCTCCCCATCAAGCCCTCGCTCTTCGACTCCGAATTCGCCCAGGTCGTCGCCCGCCATCCCGCCCTCCTGGCCCCGCTGCCGCCCACTTCCAAGCGAGCCGCCGACCGTCGCGTCGCGCGAACCCTTCTCGAAGAGGCTTGCGACCACTACGCCACCGCCTCCGACACCGGCCTCTGGACCCGCGGAGCCCCGCCCTCCGGCGCCTATCTCTTTTCGTTGCCCGAGGAGGGCCCCGACGACACCACCCTTAAGGACGTCACCGACGGCGCCATCGCCCGGTTTCGCGCCCTGCTTTCGGAAGCGATTCCCGTCGACGACGAGAGCGGGGCCGCGGTCAGCCTGGCCCCGCTTTTCGGCAGTCCCGCCTTGAACGTCCGCGGCATCCTCCCTCTCTCCACCGGCGACGGCATCATCTCCGGCTCCTCCACCCGCTTTCTGGCCAGCGGACTTCTTCAAAATTTCGGCACCGCCGCCTGGGAGGATCTCCTCTCCAAAAACGATCTTATCGATCCCGCCGTCCCGCCGATCACCGGTCCCGCCAAGATCCAGCGCCAGCCCGCCGCGCTCACCTCCGTGGCCGAAGGCGACCCCGCCATCCTGACCGTCGTCGCCGAAAGCTATCCCGCGCCCGCCTACCAGTGGTTCCGCCGCCTGCCCGACAACTCCAAGGCCGCGATCGAGGGCGCCACCGGCCCCGTGCTCCGCTTCGAGGAGACTTCCCGAGCGAACGCGGGCCGTTATTTCGTCGAGGTCAGCAACGAGCGCATCGTCCCGCCCAAGCTCACACCCACCCGCGTCACCGTCCCCTCGACCACCGCCGTCCTCTACGTCACCTACGCGCCCGAGCTCACCACGCCGCCCGTCGGCGCGGTCCGCTACGCCGGCAAAAACGTCACGCTGACGGTCGGCGTCGTCGGCGAACCAAAGCCCAAATCTTTCCAATGGTTCATGGGCGAGACCGCGGTCACGCCGGTGCGCGCCACCCCGGGTTTCACCTTCGTCGCCTCGCCCTCGCGCGCCGGCTCCTACCACGTCGTCGTCAAAAATTCCGAAGGCGAGATCGCCAGCGAACCCGTCACCGTCGAGGTCCAGACCAAGCCCGTCTTCACCGAGCAACCCTCGGCGCAAACCGTCGCGGTCGGCGGCTCCGTCACCTTCACCGCCGCCGCCGCCGGCAATCCCGCCCCGCAGATCAAATGGCGCAAGGACGGCAAAGACATCCCCGGCGCCACGGGACCGTCCTACACCATCAACCCCGTCACCTCCGCGCACCGCGGCGTCTACACCGCGGTCGCCTTCAGCACCGTGCAGACCGGACCGGGTTCGACGACGGTCGCCAGCACCTCCTCCAAAGAGGCCAGGCTCACCGTCGCCAAACTCAGCATCACCTCCGTCGAATCCAGCCAGGCAGCCGAATAACGACGCCACGGCTCACCTCCCCGGGCTCCTGATCGCCCCTCCGCCCGCCGCGCCCGAACGCGGCGGGCTTTTTTTCGCTCATCCCCCCGAAACCCGGCTCCGCTCGCCGCGGCGGGCGTGTCTTCGAGCCCGGGATGCCCCGCGCCGCAAACCGCGAAACACGTTTTCATCGCATCCAGCAGCGCGGCTTCTTCCCTCCGCTCGCACGCCCTTCCCGTTCGCCCCGTGGATCGTCGTCCGGCATTGTCCGGCTCGTCATCAGCCCCCGGTCCGTGTCGCCCGCCCCCGCGACCCCGCGTCGGCGCGGCGTGCGCGTTTTGCTTCGCAACCGCCTCCGCCCGTCACGCCATGAAAACCGCCGCCCTGCTTCGTCTCTTCGCCGCGCCCGCGCTCCTCGCCTTCGCCGCCGCGTTTCTCCCCGCCCCTCAAGCCCGCGCCGACGCCGTCTCCGACGCCCGCACCGCCCTCGTCGCCGGGGAATTCGCCGCCGCGAAAAGTCTCCTCGATCCCGTCCTGCTCGCCACGCCCGCCCACGGCGAGGCCGCCTTCCTCCGCGCCCTCGCCCGCGTCGGCCTCGCGGTCGAGGGCCGCGCCCCCGCCTTCGCCACCCGGCTCGGCGCCACCTCCGCCGTCGTCGATCTCGGCTCCGACACCTTCGACATCGTTTTCAAAGAAACCCTCTCCTACGAAACCACCACCCCGCTCACCCTCGCCGACGGCGCCTACCGCGTGCCGTCCGTGACCAACGGCCCCTTCCCGTCGATCAGCTTTGAGAACCGCGGCGCCGCGACCGCCACCGTCGTGCTCGCCGTCGACTTCGGCGACGTTCAACACCAGCCGCTCTCCGTCGGCCTCCAGATCAACGACGAAAACGTCGGCTACCTCTTCGCCCACGCGTTCGGCTTCGACTCCTGGGGCGACAACGACTTCGTCGCCTACGACATCCCCGCTCGCCGCGTCACCCTGCGCATCCCCGCCGGCTCCGCCGCCACCCTCGAGTTCTACCAATCCCCCTCCGACGCCTCCGTCTCCGTCGTCGGCCCCCGCCCCGCCGCGCTCGTCATCCTGAACGGCAAACGCGTGGACGAGACCTACCCGAAGATCGCCCCCGCCGCCAACTTCACCTGGATTTTCGACCTCATCGCCCAGCTCGACGCCGACACCCTCGCCCCCGTCGTCGCCGATCTCTCCGTCCCCGTCGCCGGCTTCCACGTCGGCTTCGCCGCCGACGAGACCGGCGCCGCCCAGGAAATCATCGTCGCCTACGCCGACACCCAGCTCCTCCTCGCCGAGATCAAAGCCGTCCAGGCCTTCCGCCGCCTCTTCGCCGCCTACAATCTCTCCCAGACCCTCAACCCCGTCCTCTTCTCCGAAAACGGCCCCGAGGTCCTCGTCCGCAACGCCGCCCTCCTCACCCCCAAGGCCTCCACCCCCGCCCTCAACGCCCAACGCTCCGCCTCCCGGGTCCTCTTCAAGGAGGCGCTGCGACACTACGCCCGCGCCTCCGACGACGGCGTCTGGACCCGCGGACAACCCGCCGCCGGCGGCGCCTACCTCTTCGCCTTCGGCGACGACGACCCCGCCGTGATCGAGAACAAGAAGGTCGACCTCGAGACCGCCCTCGCCCAGTTCGAGGCCGCGCTCGACGGCTCCACCCCGCTCGCCGACCTCTCCGACGGCCTCGCGTCCGATCCCGCCATTCCCGACGCCGCCGGCCTCGCTCTCGCCCCGCTCTTCGGCGCCCCGGCCGTAAACCTCCGCGGCATCGTCCCCGCCATCGGCGAGGACGGCATCGTCCGCGGCAGCTCGTCCAAACTCCTGGCCAGCGGTCTCCTCCCCGGCCTCGGCACCGCCGCCTGGGAACATTACCTCGTCTCCGCCGGCCTCGCCGACATGGACAAACCCGCCCGCCAGACCGGCCCCGCCATCCAGCGCCAGCCCGCCGCGCTCACCACCGCCGCCGAGGGCGCCGCCGCCGCGCTCGCCCTCGCCGCCGAGTGCTACCCCGCGCCCGCCTACCAGTGGTTCAAACGCGTCGGCGTCGCCTACCAGCCCGTCCCCGGCGCCACCTCCCAGACCCTCGTCTTCCCCTCGGTCTCGCGCGCCGACGCCGGAATCTACCTCTGCAAGGTCACCAACCATCGCGTCGTCCCGCCCAGCACCGCGCCCGCCGCCGCCACGATCTCCTCCGCCCCCGCCAAGCTGGTTGTCACCTACCCGCCCGAGATCGTCACCCCGCCCGCCTCCGTCGCCCGCTACACCGGCAAGCCCGTCACGCTCACCGTCGCCGCCGTCGGCGTGCCCGCGCTCCGCTACCAGTGGTTCCGGGGCGACGCCGCCGTCACCCCCGTCCGCGCCACCCCCGCCTACACGTTCCTCGCCAACCCCGCCCGCGCCGGCGAGTATCGCGTGGTCGTCTCCAACGAACGCGGCTCCGTCTCCGCCGAAACCGCGACCGTCGACGTGCAGACCAAGCCCGTCTTCACCACCCATCCCTCGGCGCAAACGGCCACGGTCGGCGGCTCCGTCACCTTCACCGCCGTCGCCGCCGGCAACCCCGCGCCGCAGATCAAATGGCGCAAGAACGGCAAGGACATCCCCGGCGCCACCGGCCCCTCCTACACCATCGAGTCGGCCGCCCTCGCCCACCGCGGCGTCTACACCGCCGTCGCCTTCAGCACCGTGCGGACCGGGCCGTCCACCACCGCCGTCGCCAGCACCGTCTCCGCCGGCGCCCGGCTGGGCGTCACGCCCTGACGACGCCCTTCGCCGTCGCCTTCACTTCCGCCGAAAAAACCCCACCGTCGGCTGGCGCGCCCCGCGCCCGATCCGCTTGATCAGGCTCCAGCCTTCCGGCGCGAGTTCCAGCTCGCCCGGATATTCGAAGACGATGATCGGATCGTCCGCCCTGGACGTCGCCTCCGACAAGCCGGCGAAAAGCCGCGGCGCGATGTCCTGGATGATCGGATACGGCGGATCGACGAACACCAGGTCCGGCGCCGTCTCGCCCGCCGCCGGCCGCCACGCCAGCGCGTCGCCGGCCACGAGCCGCAGCTCGCCCGCCTCGCGCCGCGCGCTCTTCGCCCCCACCGCGATGTGCGCCCGCACGCAGGCCGCCGCCTTCGCGTTTTGCTCGACGAAGACGCCGCCCGCCGCGCCCCGGCTCCAGGCTTCGAGCCCGTAGCCGCCGCTCCCGGCGAAGAGATCCGCGAAGCGCGCCCCGACGACGCGCGCCCCGAGCGATGAAAACACCGCCTGCCGCATCCCGTCCGTCGCCGGACGCACGGCATCGCCCTTCGGCACCGTCAACACCGCCCCGCGCGCTGCTCCGCCGCTGATTCGCATAAGTTCCGCCCAGCGCACAAACCCGCCCCGTCCGCCGCAACCGCCAAATGCCGGCCGCCCGCCCTCACCGTCCCACACCTCGCAGGTTGATCCGCTTTTTCACCCCCGCCTGATACGAGCGCCCCACCGGCACCGTCGCCCCGCCGCCTCGCGTTTCCAGCGACCAGCGTCCGCCCGAGCTCCGTCGCACCCGCTCCACCCGCGTCCAGTTGACGATGTGCGATCGGTGCACGCGCAAAAATCGCTCCGCCGGCAACATCGCCGCCCAAACCGTCAGCGCCTTCAGCTCGAAAAATTCCCTCCCGCTCGCCAGCCGCACCCGCGTGTGGTCGCCCTCCGCCGATATCTTCACGATGTCGTCCCAACGCACCTGCAAATGGCAGTTGCCCGCACGTAGATAGCACCCGCCCGACTCCGCCCTCGCCGCGCGCGCGTCGGCCGCCTCCCGCGCATCGCCTTCCGGCACCCTGTCCGCCGCCGCCAACACCAGTTCGCCCAGCTCGCGCAGCTTCGTCATCTGCGTCGCCGACCATCGATGCGTCTTCCGCACATCGTCCAGCCCGACCAGGGCCACCAGCCTCCCATCCCGAAAAAGCGGCGCGCCCGCCGTGGCTTTGTTCCCCTCGCGACGCATCTCCTCCTTCAGCGCCTGCGCGTCCGGCGGCAGTTTCTCGATGTCCGCCAGCACCACTATGCGGCCTTTCAAGAACTCCCGCATCGGATGCGCGATCAGCGCGGTCGGCACGCACGGAAAATCCGGCAAAAAATCCCGCACGCCTCCCGCGCACCACTCGTGCGACACCCAGAAATTCTGCAACCCCTCGTCGAAACGAATCAACCATGCCCGATCCGCGTCGAAGGCCGGCCCCACCAGCGCCAGCGCCTCCGCCGGCGCCGTCGACGTCGGCGCCTCGATCAGACGCCGCGCGACGGCGAGCAACAGCTGCGGATGCGAACATGAGGTCTTGCGGGCGGCCATGGGAAAGGAGGCGCCCACCAAGCCGCGCGAACATCGCCGCTACAAGCCCCGGCATCCGCCGCTTTCCATACCGTTCGGCGACAAGGGATGCCGTTCGTCGGTCCTTCGTTTCCCGGCACGACGCAGCCGCGTTAGGCGCGTGTAAATGCTCCCGCTTCGCCTCACCGCATCACCCGCGTCCGCCTTCGTCGGCGCCTCCCTCTTCGTCGCCATCGGCGCCGGCCCCGCACACGCGCGCACCTGGCTCGATTACGATGAAGATTTTCGCTACGGCGGCACCCCCTATAGACGCCTTCAAAACGTGGCCGCCAACTACGTCCCCGGCCCCAATCCCCAACCCCAGGGCGCCCTCGCCACCACGCTTGGGGCAAACCTCCTCCCCTACCGCATAGCCGCTTCCGGCGACTCCGCCCTCGCTCGCAGCGACGACTCCTACAGCCCCGTGCAGATCGCCACGGCCGGCCCCGAAGGAATCAAGCTCAACATGCCGGTGTTCGGAAACGACTACTCCCAGATTTACGTGAACACCAACGGCGCGCTCAGCTTCGGCGCCGGCGTGAGCGCCTTCGAGCCCGCCTCGCTCCAAAACTACCGCGGCGGCGCGATGCTCGCTCCTTTTTGGGCCGACATCGACACGACCGGCGGCGGGCCCAACGGCGGCAACACCGTGTATTACCGCAACGCCGGCGCCGCCGAGCTCCCCATCATCGGCACGCGCATCGCCTCCGCCGCCGGGCTCGCTCACTTCTCGCCGACCACCGCCTTCGTCGCGACCTGGGACCGTGTCGGCGCCTATTTCCAAAACACCACCAACGTCAGCACCTTCCAGGCGATCGTCGCCTCCGACGGGCTCCAGACCTACACGCTGTTCCTCTACCCCAACCGCGCCATCTGGTGGGACCACGGCAGCTACAACCCTCCGGGCACCTTCTCCGCCGTCGGCGTGACCGACGGCCTCGGTGGCGTCGCCCTCGATGCCGTCGGCTCCCGCACCGCCGGCGTCCGCGATCTCTGGTTCCTGAGCAACACCGCCGACTCCGTCGCCGGAAACTTCGTTTTCCAGATCAACGACAACACCTCCACCCTCGCCATCGCCGGCGATCACACCCTGCCCGTCTCCACCGGCGCCGCCGCCGGCACCGTTGCGCTCAGCGCCAATCCCGCCGGCCACGTCATCACCGCCACCGCCTCCACCGGGAGCCTCCTCTTCAACGCCCTCCGTTTCGACAACCCCGCCGACTCCGCCACCTTCACCGACAAGGCCGTCGTCCTCGCCAACGCCGCCGACGCCATCGTCCACGGCAACCTCGCCTTCACCGACAACACCGTCCTCGTCGCCCGAGCCCCCCGCGCCCTGAACGGGGGCGTCCTCACCCTCGCCAAATCCGCCAAGCTCGCCCTCTACGCGCCCGGCGCCACCACCTCCGCCACCACCCTGCGCTTCGACAACACCGCCGGCTCCGGCGGCGGCACCTTCGACCTCCGCGGCTTCTCCGCCACCATCGGCGGCATCGCCTCGGCCAACTCCGACGGCGGCGTCATCACCAACTCCGGCTCCGCCTCCGCCACGCTCACCACGAGCTTCGACACCGCCACCCACGCCTTCGGCGGCGCCCTCCGGAACGGCACCGGCACGCTCGCCCTCGCCAAGGCCGGCACCGGCACCCTCGTCCTCTCCGGCGCCAATACCTTCACCGGCGGCCTCGCCCTCTCCGGAGGCGCCGTCGAGCTCGGCTCCGCCTCCGCCCTCGGCACCGCGGGCGCGATCACCTTCGCCGGCGGCGCGCTGCGCCACTCCGCGGCCAACACCACCGACTACTCGACCCGCTTCAGCACCGCCCCCGGCCAGGCCTACCGCCTCGACACCAACGGCCAGAACGTCGCCCTCGCCACCGCCCTCGCCAGCTCCGGCGGTTCGCTCACCAAGCTCGGCGCCGGCACGCTCACCCTCTCCGCCCCCGCCACCTATTCGGGCGACACCATCGTATCCGCCGGAACCCTACGCACCGGCGCCGCCGGCGTGCTCAGCCCGTCTTCCGCGCTCTTCCTCAACCATGGCTCGACGCTCGATCTCGCCGGCCACGACCAGACCGTCGGCGATTTCGACTCCTACAACTTCACCACCGGCGGCTTCGACGCCTCCACCGTCCTCCTCGGCGGCGGCACCGTCACCAACAAGAACCGCGTCACCAACAACTGGCACGGCTCGCTCACCGGCACCGGCGCCTTCATCAAGCAAGGCTCGGCCGCGATGAACTGGTATGGCGCCAACACCTTCGCCGGCACCCTCCGCGTCGACGCCGGCAAAGTCGCCACCCACGTCGCCGGCAGCCTCAGCCCGAACGCCGCCGTCCAGCTCGCCGCCGGCGCCTCGCTCGAACTGAACAACCACGCCCAGGCCATCGCCGGCCTCTCCGGAGCCGGCTCCGTCAAACTCGGCTCCGCCACGCTCGCCGTCGCGCAGGCGGCCGACGCCACCTTCTCCGGCGAAATCTCCGGCGCCGGCAGGCTCGTCAAATCCGGCCCCGCCACGCTCGCGCTCTCCGGCGCCAACACCTACTCCGGCGGCACCGTCGTCCAGGCCGGCACGCTCCGCGCCGTCCACGTCAACGCCTTCGGCACCGGGGCGCTCGAGATCAGCGGCGGCGTCGTCGATTTCAACGGTCTCGCCATCGCCAACCCCATCACGAACCGCGGCGGCACGCTCACCGGCCTCGCCAACTACGTCGGCGCCCAGACCGTCGTCGGCGACGCCGCCTTCTCCGGCGCCGTCGGAGGCTCGCTCGACGTGGCCGACGCCGCCTCGCTCGACTCCACCGGCGCGACCTTCACCGGCCCGGTCACCGTCCGGTCCGGCGGCACGCTCTCCGGCACCGGCACCCTCGGCGCCGTCACCATCGCGTCCGGCGGCACGCTCTCGCCCGGCAACAGCCCCGGCCTGATCACCCTCGGCGAAGGCAGTATCCTGTCCGGCACTACACTTGTCGAGCTCGGGGGCCTCGAACGCGGCGCCGGCTACGACGCCATCGACGTGAGGAGCTCCGGCGGCGAACTCGCCTCCGTCACCGTCGGCGGCACCCTCGATATCGTGCTCTTCGGCGGCTGGACGCCCGACGGCGTCGCCAGCTTCCAGATCCTTCAAGCCAGCTCCATCGGCGGCACCTTCGCCCGGATCAATCTCCCCGCCATCGCCGCCGGCTACGAGTGGAACACCGACCGCCTGTTCAGTTCCGGTTACGTCGACATCGTCGCCTCCGCCGTCCCCGAGCCCGCCTCCGCCGCCGCCCTCGCCGGCCTGGCCTTCCTCGGCTTCGCCGCCACCCGCCGCCGTCGATAGTTCAGGCTTCCGGCCTGCCTTCCGACTGTAGGCCAGACCGCCGGTCTGGCTTTCGACACCTGTGTTCAAACCGCCCGACCAGCGGTCGGGCCTACACCGAATCCGACGACCACCTCACCAAGCCGCGAGCATCCGCGCCTCGACGGACAGCCCGCCATCGCCCGCGGTCGTCGGCGCCACCGGCGCCACGCCTTCGGGCAACTCCGCCCCGCCCCACGCGTAGCCGGCCGGCATACGCGCGAACAGCTCCGGCTCCTCCTCGTGCAGCCGCGCCGCCAGCCAGTGCCGCATGAAGGCATACAAGCCCTCCCGCTCGTCCGCCTCGGCCCCGCGCCGCCGCAGCAGCTTCCCGCGAAACGACGGACTCCGCGCGTAGGTGGCGCGGGCGACGCGCGCCAGACGGCCCGCATACGCGTCGGGCAAGACGACGCCGAGCCAGCGCGAGGCCTCCTCGACCACCTGCCGCGCCGCCGCCAGCGCGACGAGCGGCGTGTCGCGATCGAGCGAATGACGGCCCAAGGCACGGGCGTTTCCGCCTGCGACCTTGTAGGCCAGACCGCTGGTCTGGCTGTCCGGCCGGGGCGTGCTCATGTCGCCTCCGCCTCCGCCGTTTCGCCATCTCCAGACGAGCCCGGCTTTACCGGAGGCGCGGTCGCCGCCTCGACGAGAGCGATTTCCTCGGGCGTGAGGTCGTGGAGCTCGTGGACGAGCCGGTCGATGGCGGCGTCGGTCGCCTTGATGTCGCGCTGCAAACGCGTCTGCGCGTCGGGCGATTTCGCCGCCGCGGCGTCCTCGTGGAGCTTCAGCATCCGCTCGACGAGCGCGACGAGCTGGTCGTGGCGCGCGCGGTCGTGTTTGCACTTCGGGTCGATCACGCGGATCGGCAATGCGGCAAGTTCAGCCACCCGGATCTCGGGAAATGTCTTTTCCGTGCGGTTGAATCGCAGTCGAAAGTAGTAGGCGATCAGCCGGCTCTGCAGTATGGCCGACAAATAGGCATGGCTCGTCGTATCCGCGAGCGGCTTGACCGTGTGCAAAAGCTGATCCGCCACCAGCGACTCTTCCGTCGGAGCCAAAACCAAGCGCGCGCCCACGATTCGCCGCACAAGCACGCGCGGCCCCGTGAAAAGATCGATCGTGCGGGGCTCGGCGAGATGTGGACCGTATTTCAGCCACGTATCGCCCTTCCGAATTCTCCAAGGCGAAACATGCTCGCCCCAAAGATACGGCAAGTAATCGGCGGAGAGCTTACGATCCGCCTCAAAGAGCTTCGCCGACGCCTCGGCACCGGTCTGCTTCGGACGGCCCTTCCCTTTCTGATAAACTTTCACGCCGAACCGGACCGCCGCCAACGTCCCCAAGGCCTGCGAACCTGATTCTATCTTTTTTATCAGCGAAACGTCCCGCTCCACCAACAGCAGGTTGAACACCAAGCCCGGAAATTCACGCCAGACCGACACGGCGGACTGATGCTCGTCATACCGCGTCGGGGAGTGGAACTTGCGAACGAGAACCGGACTGCGCTCGTCGACTTCGCCCGCTTTTTTCGCGACGAAAACCACCGGCAACACCGTTGCATCCTTGAAGACTCGGACATCCCGAAAATCGCTTAGCGAGACGACCGAAGAGGTCTTCGCGAGCCACTCGCGCAGCGGCAGATAATGTTCGTTGTTCAACCAGGTGTTCGGCGTGATCGCCCCGTATGATCCGCCGTCCGAGGTCAACTCCATGCTTTTCTGGATGAACAGGGCGTAGAGATCATACTGATCGGCGAAACACGTGTAGTTTCCGGAGAAATACGGGCGCCAGGCGTGCAATTCCCGCTCCCACTCCCTGCCCGCCAAATACGGCGGGTTGCCGATCACCGCGTCGAAGCCGCCTTGCGCGAAGACGGGCTTGAACTCCTCGGCCCAGTCGAAGGCGTTGATCTTGTAGCGCGCCGCCTCGTCGAGCTCGGGCAGGTCGGGCTGCGCGTAAAAATCCGGGCCGATCAGGCTGTTGCCGCATTTGATGTTGTTGCCCAGGTCGGGCAGCACGCGGTGGAAATCCATCTGCTTGCCCTGGAGCTCGCGCGCCTCGCCTTCGAGCACCTTGAGCAGGAGCGAGAGCTTGGTCACCTCGACGGCCTGCGCGTCGATGTCCACGCCGAAGATATTGTTCACGAGGATGCGCGTCCGCTCCGCGGTGGTGAGGCGCCAGTTGCCATCGCCCTTGCCGAGGCCGTGCGCGTTGGGCGAGGTCTCGTAGATCGGCGGATTTTTCTTTTTCGCCCACGAGGCGGGCTCGTTCTTCGCGTAGTAATCGAGGTGCCAGGCGAGCAGGAACTCGTAGGCGCCGAGGAGGAAGGAGCCGGAGCCGCAGGCGGGGTCGAGCACGCGGAGTTTCTCCACCTGCTTCGGCGTCTTGCCCGCCACGAGGGGGCCGACGGCCTGGCGCACGATGTAGTCCACGATGTAGGCGGGCGTGTAGTAGACGCCGCCGGCCTTCCGCACCTCGGGCTTTTCCTCGACCTTCACCCGGTGCGGGCCGTCGAGCCGGATGACCTTGCCGAGAAACTGCTCGTAGACGTTGCCGAGGATGTCGGCCGAGACGACGGCGAAGGCGTAGGGGCTCTTCGGCCAGTAGAGGGCGGAGAGGATCTCCTTCAGCACGGCGTCGTCGAGCTCGAGGTAGAGCGTGAGGCGGTCGGGCGCCTTGTCGCGGCCCTTCTCGGTGTCGAAGTGGAAGAGGCCGGAGTTGTAGCGGAAATCGGCGCGCTCGAAGATCTCGCGCAGGCGCGGGTAGACGCGGGGGCCGGCGGCGAGGGCCTGGAGCTGGCCGAGCGGCTCGACGCCGCGGTCCTCCGCGATGCGCAGGAAGACGATGCGGTCGAGGATACGCTGGACGGCGAAGTTGAGCTCGCGCTCGTCGAGCGTGTTGCGCTTGGCGAGGTTGACGGCGAGCAGCCGGCGCCAGCTCTCCAGATCGGCGAGAAAGTCCGCGTCGAACTCGGCGGTGCCGCGTTTGCCGCGGTTGGTGACGGCGTATTTGTCGAAGGAGCCCTTGAGGACGGCGTCCTTGGAGAAGATCGCGGCGATCTCGTCCCACTTCTGCGGGAACTCCTCGAAGGTGCAGTAGAAGACGCGGCCGGTGGAGGCCTTGTCGTCGGCGCGCGGGCGGATGCGCGTGTCGTAGATGGCGAACTCCTGGAAGTCGGTGACGATGCCGAGGGGGAGCTTGGCCGTCCACGAGTAGCGGCGCAGCTGGGCGGCGGGCGCGGGGTCGTCCTTGATGCGGACGGAGGGCTTCTTCGCCTCGACGAAAAACTTTCGCGCTCCGCCGATGCGGAAGGAGTAGTCGGGCGCGGTGCTCTGACCGCCGATCTTGAGCATGTCCTCGTGGACGACGTCCTTGTGGGCCTCGGCGTGGCCCTGGCGGTTGAAGACGTCCCAGCCGAGCGCGTCGAAGAGCGGGTCGAGAAACTCGCGGCGCAGCCCCGTCTCCTTGTGATCCGTCGCGAGGCAGGACTCGCGGTTGCGGCGGAAGGTCTCCACGCGTTCGGCGATGCTGGCGGGGATCGGCATGGGCTTGTTGCGGCCAGAACAAACCCGCCCCCGCCCGTCGCGGGCAAGCGCCGACTCGGGGACGGGCGGTCCCCGGTCTTTCCTCATCGCGACGACCACGAGGGAGGCCGCGAAACCCCGACGCGGATCGCGGCCATCGCCGCCGACGGCCCCGGCTACTCGAACTTCGGCTTCAACAACCGACCGCGGGGCGCTCCTCCCCTGGTAATCGCTCCTCCCGGTTCACCGCAGAACCGCGGGCTCGTCCGCCGGGTCCAGCATCACGTCCACGAACTCGCCGGGGCGCAAGGTAAGCCCGTCCGGAAGGGAGAAATACACCCTCAGCCCGAGCTCCGGCGTGTCGGCGCGGCCGATCAAGGCGAGCTGCGTCGGCGGCACCAGCTCCAACACGCGGCCCACCGCGAGCACCTCCGCCACTGCGGACCGGCGATCCGGCCGGCGGCTGCGAAGCTCCACCGTCATGCCGGGGCGCGGCTCCATCGCGAGCGGCTGGCGCAGCCACCCCACGAGGCGCGTCGGCTTCGGCGCGACGATCTCCAGGAGCGGCTCGTTCGGAGCCACCGGCTCCCCCGCGCGGCGAAACACGCGCGTAACCACGCCGTCGATCGGCGCGACGAGCGGTTCGGGCGCGAGCCGTGCCTCCGCCCAGCGGAGCTCGGCCTCGATCGCGCGCACCGCCGCCGCCAGCGCCGCGTCGGCGTCGGGGGCTCCGGACTCGGCCGCGGACGCCGGCTCCAGGGCCGCGACCAGGCGCTCCTGTTCCCCGACCTGCGCGAGCAGCCGCTCACGGACGAGGCGCGCGATGTCGTAGGCCTCCTCGGTGGTCATCGCCCGCGCATGCAGGGATTTTTGCCGGGCGAAATCGGCCTCGGCCTGCAACAACTCCACCCGCAGGGAAGCCAGCGCGGTGCGCTCGCGCATCCACTCGAGCCGCAAACGCTCCGCGTCGAGGGCGAGGCGTCGCCCGATGATCGCCGGCTCGCGGCCGACGCGGATCAAATCGATCTCCGCCCGCAGGGCGGCCAGCTCCGCGGCCCCGACGGCCGCCGCCTCCGCGCGCACCCGGCCGACCACCTCGCCGGCGCGGACTTCGCGCATCGGCTCCGCGTCGAGCTCGATCACCATCCCGCCGAACGCGGAACGCAGCTCCGCCTGCGCGACCTCCGCCTCCGCGGTGAGCGCCGGCGCCACCGCCGTGCCGCGCCAGAGAAAGGCGATCAGCCCCGCGCACAGCGCGAACGCGAGCGGCGGGAGCAGCTCGATGCGAAAGACCCGCCAGCGCTGGTTCGGGGGCGTGGGGATGGGGGGAAGCGGGGGGAGCGGCGAGGCGGGCACGGTTGGAAGCGGGTCACCGGGTTTCAGACTTCGGTCTCCTGGGCGGCCTCGATCCCGTGGAGATCGGCGACGCCCGCCAGCGCGCCCAGCTCGCCCAGCAGTTCCCCGACGCGGGCCGGATCGCGCAGCAACAGGTGGTAGGAAAGATCGGACCCGCCGCTCTCAAGCGCGGCGCGGCGGCGCGCCAGCCGCACCCGCCGGCCGTGGCGCGCGAGCAGGCGGTCGAGTTCGTCCAGCTCGGTCGCGGAGCGCGTCCAGCGCAGACGCAGGACAAAATCGTAGCGCCAGCGGCTGCCGAAATGCACGAATCGCGCGTAGGCCATGATCGCCGCGATGATGAAACCGCCGAGCACCGCCGTGGCGAATTTCTGGGTGCCGCAGGCCATCCCGGCGACGAGTCCCGCGAGCACGTGCGCGGTATCGAGCGTGTCGCGGAGCACGTTGCGAAAACGCACGATGGCGAAGACCGCCATGAGGCCGAAGGCGGCCACGAGGTTGTGCGCCAGCACCAGCATCACCAGCGCGACGATGACCGGCAGCAGGAGCAAGGAGACGACGAAGGCGCGCGAATAGGACAGGCTGTCGTGCGTCGCCATGTAGACCCAGGCGAGGAGCTGCCCGAGCGCGAAGGCGAGGAGCAGCGCCAGAGCGATGGTGCCCAGGGGCGTGGGGGCGAGGGCGTGGTCGCCGCGAAGAAAGCTGTCGAGCATGGGGCGTTGGCGAAGGGGGATTGAGGGGCGGGGGGAAACCGTGGCGGCGAGGTTCAGCCGGGGGAGCCGAGAAAGCCGGCGATGTCCCCGAGGGCGGTTCGCGAGGACGCCGCGGGCGCGCGACGCCGCCCGACCACGGCGCCGCTGGTGGCGAGGCCGTCCGCGTATTTCGCGGCGCTTTCCTGGCGCAGGGAAAAGCGCCCGACGAGCTCGCGCAGCCAGGCGGGGAAACGGTCGGTGAACTTGATCTCGAGCACCACGCCTCCGGCGAACACCGGCGTGGGCTCGACGAAGGCGGTTTGCAGGCGGGGGCTGGACACCGGCTCGCAGCGCACCGCGCGGTCGAAGGTGACGCGCACCGCGCCGTCGCCGGCGCTCAGCCAGGCCTCCCGCTCGTAGGCGACGTGCGCGCTGGGGCGGGCGCCCACGCTCCGGACCAGATCGCAAAAAGCCAGCAGGTCGTCGAGGCCGCGCGGCGACGGGCGGGCGAGATGGGCGGCGGCGGGCGTTTTCCCGGCGATGAGCTCGGCCACGACGTCACGACGAACAAAGGCCCGGCGCTTGCGGATGCAGCGGTCCTCGCGACGCTTGATCTCGAACGAGACGGGCGCGAGGGGGCTGTCGTCGTAGTAGCGGACGCGGAGTTTGAAGCGGTTGCGTTCGCCGTGAAGCGTGGCTCGGCACAGCGCGTAGTCGGGCGAGTCGAGATAGAGGCTGTGCACCGGGTAGACCGGAAGCTCACGGCTGGCGCCGAAGTCGTCGGGCTCGAGGTGGAGGCGCAGCACGCGGCGGATGGCGCCCGCCGTGCGCTCGTCGACATGATACTTCAGCTCGAAGCGGCGGGTTTGGAGGCGGTCGGTGAACATGGCGCGGCGCGAAGGCTGTTCGACGAAGGCGGCTCGCGTGAAATAGCGCGCTTCGCCACCCGTCGGATGTCGGCGGTTTTAAACCCGTCGGCGACGGCCAGAATGGCCGCCGCGGTGGTCCAGGCGACAAGGTCCGCGCCCGGGCGGACCTGATAGTAGCGGCCCGCGACGGCGGCCCAAGCAAGCGTAATGGCCCGCGTCCCCGGGCGAGCCGCCCCCGCGTCGACGGCGGAACCCAGGGGAGCCCGTCCGCGCTTTTCCGTTCGCCTTTGGGCCCGCAACCTAAGTGATTGCCGGGTTTTCCCGCACCGTGCTCTCCGCCCTCGGCCACGCCACCCTTCGCACCCTCGCCGAATCCGGCAATTTCGCGCGTTTCACCACGCGCGGCTTCGCCTCCGCGATAGGCTCGCGCCGGCTGGGCCGCCGCCTCGTCCGCGCGGTCTACGAACAGGGCGTGCGTTGCCTGCCCGTCATCCTGATCGTCGGCCTCTTCACGGGCCTCGTCCTCGGCCTCCAGGGCTACCACACGCTCAACCGCTTCGGCTCCTCCGCCCTTCTCGGCCAGCTCGTCTCCCTCACCCTCGTCCGCGAACTCGCCCCGGTCCTCGCCGCGCTGATGCTCGTCGGCCAGGCCGGCTCCGCGCTCACCGCCGAACTCGGCATCCAGCGCAACTCCGAGCAGATCGACGCCTTGGAGACCATGGGCATCGATCCCTACGGCTTTCTCGTCGCGCCCCGCCTTCTCGCCGCGTTGCTCGTCTACCCGATGATGAGCGCCTTCTTCACGCTCGTCGGCCTCGTCGGCGGCTGGCTCTCCGGCACCGTCCTCCTCGCCCTCGAAGGCGGCGTCTACTGGTCGAGCGTCCACCGAGCCGTGCAGCTCCACGACGTCGGCCAATGCATGCTCAAGGCCTTCGTCTTCGGCGCCCTCACCATCGCGCTCTGCTGCTACAACGGCTTCAACGCCCACCGTCGCCGCAGCTCCACCGGCGCGCGCGCCGTCTCCGCCTCGACCACCCGCGCGGTCGTCTTTTCCTGCGTCACCGTGCTCGCGGCGGACTACCTGATCACCTCGCTCCTGGTCTGAGGCCCCGCCGCGCCCTCCCCGTTTCTTCTCCGCGCCCTGTTCCGGCCCCTCCGATGTCCGAACCATCCTCCCCCGCCCTGCTCGCCACCCGCTCGCTGCAAAAGCGTTTCGGCGAACGCGTCGTGCTCGCCGACGTCACCCTCGACGTCTCCCGCGGAGAGGTGCTCGCCATCGTCGGCAAGTCCGGCACCGGCAAATCCGTCCTGCTCAAGTGCCTCGCCGGCGTCCTCCGCGCCGACTACGGCACCGTGCTCTTCGACGGCCAGCCGCTCTCGCGCGACGACGCCCCCGCCCTCGCCGCCTTCCGCCGCCGCTGCTCCTATCTTTTTCAAGGCAACGCCCTGCTCGACTCGCTGACCGCCTGGGAGAACGTCGCGCTTCCGCTCGAGCAGACCACCCTCCTACCGAAGGCCGAGATCCGCGACCGCGTCGCCGACGCCCTGCGTCGCCTCGAGCTCGAAAACGACGCCAAACGCTACCCCTCGCAGCTCTCCGGCGGCATGCAGAAGCGCCTCGCCCTCGCCCGCGCCCTCGTCACCCGCCCCGAGCTGGTGCTCTTCGACGAGCCCACCGCCGGCCTCGATCCGCTGCGCCGCAACGCCGTCTTCACGCTCATCGCCCACGCGCAACGCGAGTTCGGCTTCACCGCCGTCGTGGTGACGCACGATCTCCCCGAGGCCCTCGCCGCCTGCGACCACCTCGCGTTTCTCGACCACGGGCGTATCCATTTTTCGGGCACGCCCGCCGATTTCACCGCGACCTCCGATCCCGTCGTCGCGGCGTTCAGGGACAGCACCGCCGCCCTCGCCCTCTCCGTCCGGCGACTCCGCGCCGGAGGCCCGCTCGA
>CBINJQ010000017.1:0-24341 GCA_966251015.1 uncultured Akkermansia sp.
CGGCCTTGGCGATCTCGTCGGGGGTTTTGGCCACGATGCCGATAAAACCACTTGCGAGGACCTTGGTGATCTTTTCCGCGCGGGTGACGAACTTGAGTTGCGCGGTGATCTCGGCGCGCACGGCCTCGAGGTCTGCCGCGTCCGGCGCGACGATGTAGACTTTCTCGCGGCCGGAGCCGTGCTCGGCCTGCGCGAGGAGGTCGGCGGCGGCGAAGGCGTGGTCCGCGCTTTCGTCGATCACGACCATCACCTCGCTGGGACCGGGGAGCGAATCGACGCCGACGGTGCCGAAGCACTGGCGCTTGGCTTCGCAAACGTAGGCGTTGCCCGGGCCGAAGATCTTGTCGACTGCGGGAATCGTAAGCGTGCCGTAGGCGGCTGCGGCGATGGCCTGCACTCCGCCGACGCAGTAGACCTCGTCGACACCGACAAGATGAAGCGCGGCGAGAATCGCGTCGGATACTTTGCCCGATGGATTCGAGGGCGTGAAGACGGCGATCTCGGGGCAACCGGCGATCTTCGCGAGCGTGGCGGTCATCAGGACGGTGGAAACGAGAGGAACCTCGCCGCCGGGAACATAGAGACCGACGCGCCGGATCGGGTAAAAGTTTTCGCCGACGACGGCGCCATGCGGATTCTTGGCCTGCCAGTCCTTGGGCAGGGACTTCTCGTGAAAGTCGACGATGGCCTCGTGAGCGGCTTTGAGCGACTTCAGGTCCGCGGCCGGGATGCGTTTCGCCGCGGCCGCAAACTCGGTGGACTTCACCCGAAAGTCACGGGCTCGCAGTTTCGCGCCGTCAAATTTCGCGGCGTAATAGCCGACGGCCTCATCGCCGCGCTGGCGCACGTCGGCGATGATCGCGGTGACGGCCTCGTGGATTTCCCGGGGCACGGTGGCACCGCGGCAAAACGCGGCGAGATCGGATTCGAAGGTCTTGGAGGAAGCCTGGAGGACGCGCACGGGATGGAAACGGTTAAGGAGCGAAGCGGCGAAACGTGAAGGGCGGCACCGTGGCAGGGAGGGACTCGAGGGGCGAGCCGGGAATTACGCAATTATGCGGCATTAAAAAGCCGCATCCCGAGGGATGCGGCCGCCAAATGAAGCTCGATATGAAGGACTTAGTCGTTTAGCCGGGGGATGGAGAACGCGTCGGACGCCAGCTCTGGATTTACCGTAATCTCCGTGAACGTGACGCGGAGCGTGCGGACTTTGCCGTCCGGAAGGTTGTTCACCGTTATGATTCGCTCCGGGAATCTAAGGCCGCCGGAGCGGATCGTCCCTTCTTCCCGGATCTTTGTGCCGCTATCCGTTTCGGTGAGCACCAAGCGGCCCGTCGCCACCTCGAAACTGCGGGTGAAAACGATGTCGGGTGCGTGAATGAACGCCAGCTTCCGACAGGCGACGCCGTCCACCGTGACATCGCCGCGATCTTCCACCCTGGCACCTCGCGCCTCAAGGCCGCGATAAAACGCGAGGTTCTCAAAGGTATTTGCCCTCAATCGCTTGATTTGATCGGGACCGAGAAGGGTGACCTGCCACTTAGCCGGATCCTTGGGGTCGGACACACGGCTCCAGGCGTCGTATCCATCGAGCGCCGTGATCTCCGTCCGTGTTTCGCTTATCGCGGTGATGCGTTGCCGGTCGGGTTTCTGAAACAGAATCTCCAACTGCGCGGCGCCGGAACCGGTGTTCTCGGCGTCGACGACCTCAAGCCGGCCAAGCATCCGGAGCGATTGCACGCCCGCTAGATCGGCCTCGGAGCCGACATACGAGCGTGCTTTTCCGATGATCGGATTTTCAGCGCGAACACCGGACACCGAGCAGAGGCACAAAACAGGAACGAGGAGGTGGAGCAATCGGGAGACGCGGATCATAGGCAGGGGCGATATGGGGTAAGAAAGCGGTGAAGCCGCCGTGTTCCGCTGGCAAGGTCGCGCATAAAAAAGGGCGCGAAAAATCGCGCCCGATGGAACCCCGGCCAACCCGGGATCATTCCCATTCGATAGTCGCGGGCGGCTTCGAGCTGATGTCGAGCAACACGCGGGAGACTCCGCGCACCTCGTTGGTGATGCGAGAGGAGATCTTGGCGAGCAGATCGTAGGGCAGACGCGCCCAGTCGGCGGTCATGGCGTCCCGGCTTTCCACGATGCGGAGCGAGATCACATCGGCGTAGTTGCGCTCGTCGCCGATCACCCCCACGGACTTCACGGGAAGATAGACGGCGAAGGACTGCCAGACCTTCCAGTAGTAGCCGGACTTCATCATCTCTTCCTGTAGGATCGCGTCGGCGGCCTTGAGCACGTCGAGCTTCTGCTTGGTGATGTCGCCCGCGACGCGCACGCCGAGGCCGGGGCCGGGGAAGGGTTGACGCCAGACGACCTCTCGCGGGAGGCCAAGGGCCTCGCCGACGGCGCGGACCTCGTCCTTGAAGAGCTCGCGGAGAGGCTCGAGGAGCTTGAGCTTCATGCGCTCGGGCAGGCCGCCGACGTTGTGGTGGCTCTTGATGAGCGCGGCGGGGTTGCCGGCGATGGCGACGGACTCGATGACGTCGGGATAGAGCGTGCCCTGGGCGAGCCATTTCGCGCCGCCGACGGAGCGTAGGGATTTTTCGAATACCTCGACGAACGTGTTGCCGATGATCTTGCGCTTGGCCTCGGGCTCGGAGACGCCCTTGAGGCGGCCGAGGAAGAGCTTGGAGGCGTCGACGACGCGCACGTCGATGTGGAAGTGGTCCGCGTAGAGCTTCCCCACCTGCTCGCGTTCGCCGGCGCGGAGGAGGCCGTTGTCGACGAAGACGCAGGTGAGCTGCTTGCCGATGGCCTTGTGGATGAGCGCGGCGGCCACGGAACTGTCGACGCCGCCGGAGAGACCGAGGAGCACGCGCTCCTTGCCGACCTGCGCGCGGATGGCTGCGACGGCGTGCTTGATGTAGTCCTTGGTCGTCCAGTCCTGGCTGGCGCCGCAGATGCCGAGGAGAAAATTGCGGATCACGTCGATACCGCGCTCCGAGTGGAAAACCTCCGGGTGGAATTGGATCCCGTAGAAATTGCGCTTCTTGTCCTCGATGACGGCGTATTCGGAGTTCTCCGTCGTGCCGATGGCCTCGTAGCCGGAGGGAAGCGCGATAAGACGGTCGCCGTGGGAGTTCCAGACCTTGAGCTTCCTGGGCAGGCCCTTGAACAGGCGGCCGGGCTTCTTGAGGGCGAGGACGCCGTGGCCGTATTCGCGGTGGGAGCTCTTGGAGACCTTGCCGCCGAGGAGATGGCCTTGGAGCTGGATGCCGTAGCAGATGCCGAGGATGGGCACGCCGAGCTCAAAGATGGCCTTGTCGGGCATCGGGGCCTCCTTCGCGAAGACGCTGCTCGGACCGCCGGATAGGATGATGCCGATGACGCCGTCCGCCTTCAGTTGCGCGGCGGGAGTGCTGAAGTGGTAGATCTTCGACAGGACCTGGCACTCGCGGATACGGCGCGCGATGACCTGCGTGTATTGGGAACCAAAATCTAGAACGGCTATGGTCTGGGACATGAGCTTAAAGGAGAATCGAACCGGTTAGGGGCGAAAGGGCCAAGGAAGAAGCGCGGAGCGGAACGTGAACGAACCGAAAGGCAAAAAAACGGGAATGGGCGGAACCGGCTCCTGAAGACCGATAAAGGACGAGACTAGAACCGGAGCCGGTCGTTCTCCTGGCCGCAACGGGGACAGGAAGAACGCGGATGCTCGCCCTGAACCGCGTAAAGGTGGCCGCATTTCAGGCACTGGAACGAAACGTGGCGACGCTCGGCCTCGAAGCGGGCATGATCGCGGCGATCATAGTAGATCCACAAGCCGAGGAATACCGCGGCGACAAGGAAGCAATAGACGACCGTGGCGGCTACGAGATCCATGCGGGCGAAGAGAAGATCGGAAAAGGACGTTCAATGCCAAAGGCGGAGCGTTTCCGTCACGAGGCGAAAACGAAAAGCGCCGTCCTCGCGGAGAGGACGGCGCCCTGTCAAATCAGACGAGGCTCGTTAGGCGGCGGGAGCCTCGGCCTTGGCGGCGGGCTTCTTGGCCTTCTTGTAGCCCGGATCGTCGGCCTTCACGAACTCGATCTGGGCCATCTCGGCGGCGTCGTTGCGCCCGAGAGTGCCGAGCTTGTAAATGCGGGTGTAGCCGCCCGGGCGGTTGGCGAACTCCTTCACGGTCTCATTGAAGAGCTTCGCGATGGCGGTTTCGTTGCGCACGTCCTTGAGGGCCATGCGGCGGAGATGGACGGCGTCCTTCTTCTCGGCGGCGACGGAGGCCTTCTTGGCCTTGGTGATGACCTTCTCGATGAAGGGTCGAAGGGCTTTGGCCTTGGTGAGTGTGGTCTGGATCTTACCGTGGTCGATCAAGGCGACGGCGAGATTGCTGAGCATCGCGGCGCGGTGCTCGCGGGAGACGCCCAAGGAGGCGTGGTGCTTGTTGTGACGCATGTTGGTTTTGGTGTCAGTGTTTTGGTGACGTTCTCCGATCGGCTAGCGGGACGCAGCGTGTGGGCGGACCGTCGGCGCGAAGAACGAGAAATTTTATGATGTATGACTTATGATTGATGATTTGGAGGACCGGCCGAGGCGTCGCGGCCTCGGTCGATCATAAATCATCAATCACAAATCATAAATGAGCGCGCTGGCGCGCTCAGGCGTCCTTCTTGGCGTCGAGGAGACGCTCGTCGAACTTCATGCCAAGCGAGAGGCCGAGCGCCTCGAGCTTGTCCTTGATCTCGTTGAGCGACTTCTTGCCGAAGTTGCGATACTTGAGCATCTCCTGCTCGGTCTTCATCGCCAGCTCGCCAACGGTGGTGATGTTGGCGTTGTTGAGGCAGTTGGCGGCGCGCACCGAGAGCTCGATCTCGTTGACCGACATGTTGAGGAGCTTGCGGAGCTTGTTCTGCTCCTCGCTGACCTCGCTCTGCTGGCTCTCGAACTCGTAGGTCTGATCGGTGACGCGATCAAAGACATCGAGGTGATGCTTGAAGATCGACGCGGCCTGCTTGAGGGCGGAATCCGGATCGATGCGACCATCGGTCCAGATCTCGAGGATGAGCTTGTCGTAGTCGGTGATCTGGCCGACGCGGGTAGCCTCGACGGCATACTTGACGAGCTTCACCGGAGAGAAGAGCGAATCGATCGGGATGACTCCGATCGCCTGGTCTTCCTTCTTGTTTTGTTCGCCAGGATAATAGCCGCGGCCGGTCTTGATCTCGATCTCGGCGTTGAACGGACGCGCCTTGTCGAGCGTGCAGATGACCTGGTCGGGGTTGATGATCGTGACGTTCGAGTCGGCCTGAATATCGGCCGCGGTCACGGGACCCTCCTTATTGACCTTGATCTGGAGGGAGAAGGCCTCGCGCTTTTGGGAAACGAGCAGGACCTTTTTGAGGTTGAGGACGATGTCCACCACGTCCTCGACGACGCCGTCGATAGACTGGAACTCGTGCTGCACGCCCTCGATCTTGATCGAGGAGATGGCGCTGCCCTCGATGGAGGAGAGGAGAACGCGACGCAGCGAGTTGCCTACAGTGTGGCCGTAACCGGCCTCGAAAGGCTCGGCGATAAACTTGGCGTAGGTGGGCGTGGCGCCCTCCTCAACCTTCGTGAGTTTGTTGGGCAGTTCGAACTTTCCGAGACGTTTGGGCATGGCGGGTTGATTACTGCGTAGGACGGAAGAAAAGGAATGACCGGTAAGGTCTTTCCTTAGAAGCGCGAGTAAAACTCGACGATGAGCTGCTCGTTGATCTCGGGAACCATCTCCTCGCGGGTGGGGAGACGATTGGCGACGGCCTTGAGCGCCTCGCCGTTGAGGGCCAGCCAGCCGGGGACGGCGCGAGCACGGCTCTCCTCGAGGTTCTTGGTGACGAGCTGGCGGGAAGCCGCGGCGTTACGGACCTCGATCTCGTCGCCCACCTGGACGGCGTAGGAGGCGATGTCGACCTTGTGGCCGTTCACCTTGATGTGACCGTGGCCGACGAGCTGGCGCGCGGCGGCGCGGCTCTTGGCGAAGCCGAGGAGGTAAACGACGCTGTCTAGGCGGGTCTCAAGCAGCTGCAGGAATCGCTCGCCGGTGACGCCGCGCTCGCGCTTGGCGGCCTCGAAGGTCTTGCGGAACTGGCGCTCGAGGAGGCCGTAGACGTAACGGAGCTTCTGCTTCTCGTTCAGGCCGACCGCGTATTCCGAAAGCTTGCGACGAAGCTTGGGGCCATGCTGGCCGGGGGGATACGGGCGGCGCTCGTAGGCCTTGGTGGCGCCGAAGAGCGGGGTGTTGAAGCGACGGCTGAGTCGGGTGGTGGGGCCGGTGTAGCGGGCCATGTTGTGTGCCTTGTTGTGTTAAAGGGTTGTAGTCCGATATTGAATACGCGGCGGCTTAGCAGCGGCGGCGCTTCTTGGGACGGCAGCCGTTGTGCGGAATGGGCGTGACGTCGATGATGGAGGAGATCTCGAGGCCGATGGCCTGGAGGGCGCGGATGGCGCTGTCGCGGCCGAGACCGGGGCCGGAAACGTGGATGACGACGTCTTTCAAACCATGGGACATGGCGTTGCGGGCGGCGTCCTGCGCGACGACCTGGGCGGCGTAGGCCGTCGACTTGCGGGAACCGCGGAAGTTGCACTTGCCGGCGGAGGACCAAGCGATGACCTGGCCTTTCTGATCGGTGATGGATACGATGGTGTTGTTGAACGTGGCGGCGATCTTGGCGATGCCGGAGGTGACGTTCTTGGAACCCTTCGCCTTGCGGATTTTGATCGTGCCCAACTCCTCCTTCAAGAGTTCTTCGGCCGTGGGCTGGCGGGCGACTCCGCCGATGAGTTCAACGGGCTTCTCGGGAGCGGCGGGAGCGGACGCGGGGGCGGCGGTCTCGGCGGCGGGGGCGGCGCCTTCAGCCTTCGGGGCTTTGGCGGGGGCGGTCTTCTTGGGAGCCTTGGCGGGCTTGGTCTCTTCGGCCATGGTAATGCGTGATTAAAGGTTGTTACGAGGCGCGGAGGCTTACTCCTTGGCCTTGGTGACGCCGACGGTGCGACGCGGGCCCTTGCGGGTGCGGGCGTTGGTCTGCGTGCGCTGGCCGCGAACGGGCAGGCTCTTGCGGTGACGGACGCCGCGGTAGCAGTTGATAGCCTGGAGGCGCTTCAGATTCGAGGTGATCTCGCGGCGAAGGTCGCCCTCGACGACCCACTTGTGCTCGGTGATCACGTGGAGGATCTTATTGAGCTGCTCCTCGGTCAGCGAGTCGGCGCGCTGGTCGGGATCGAGGCCGGCTTCGGCGACGACTTGGTCGGCACGGGCAGGGCCGATGCCGTAGATGTAACGGAGGGAATACGCGACTTTCTTCTTCGCGGGAATTTCTACACCCAGGAGACGAGGCATGGTGGAGTTGGTTTAGGTTGGGAGTTTGATGAAAAAAAGGAGCTGACGAAAAGAGCGGGCGCCGGACGAATCAGGCGGAGGGCGGGACGGTGAGGATCTCGGGACCCTCTTCAGTGGTGAGCACGGTGTGTTCGAAGTGCGCGGCCGGCGCGCCATCGGCGGTTACGATGGTCCAGCCATCGTCGAGGCATTTGGTTCGCCAAGTCCCGAGGTTGACCATGGGCTCGATGGCGAGGGTCATCCCCGGACGAATCTTGGCTCCGGAGCCCTTGCGACCGAAGTTTGGAATCTGGGGCTCCTCGTGCATGCTGACGCCGACACCGTGACCGACGAGGTCGCGAACAACGCCAAATCCACTTTTTTCACAGTGCGTCTGGATAGCATGCGAGATGTCGCCTATACGGTTGCCGACACGGGCTTGGGCTATGCCCAAAGCCAAGGCCTCCTGAGAAACGGCGAGGAGCTTTTGGACTACGGAGGGAATCACGCCAACCGGAACGGTAAAGGCGTTGTCTCCGATGTATCCTCGATACTCGACAACGATATCCAACGACACGATGTCGCCGTCGCGAAGAACGCGCTTCATGGAACCGATGCCATGAACGACTTCTTCGTTCACGGACAGACAGCTATGGGCGGGAAACCGGCGATCACCGAGCTGATAACCATAGCATGCGCTACGCGCGCCGCGGGAGGCGATCAGTTCCTTTGCGATTTGGTCCAAGTCGTATGTGGTGGCACCGGGCTTTACGTGCTTTTTCAGCTCGTGAAGAACGAACGCGGCAACCGCGCAGGCCTCGCGCATCCGCGCTATGCCATTGGCATCTTTGATCGGGATCATGGGCGACAGGCGAGGGCCACGGGCATTTCGTTTTCAACGAGCAAACCGTGGATACGGTAGTAGTCGGCGAGTTCGCCACGCTCGGTGGCGGAGGTGAGGGCGAGGACTGCGTCGAGATTTTCGTCGCGGGATTCGAGCCACTCGTCGAGGATACGGGCTTGGAGCAACGTAGCCGGGAATCCTTGAAGAAGGAATCCCGCATCAGGTTTGCGCGCCGTGAACCAACGCCGCAGCAATGCGAGGTTGATCTCAGCGGGGACGAAGGTCCCGCGCCGCATCGCGTGCTCGGCGGATTGCCCAAGCGAGGAGCGGCGACAAATCTCTTGGCTTACCAAACCGCCGAGAGAGACGTGCTCAATGTGCAAAGAACGAAACTGATCGAGCCATACCTTGGGAAGGCAGGCTGCCTCGTCGAGAACCAGAAGCTTGGTGGAGCTACCGGCCGAAACGGGGAAAAGATTTAAAGACGAATCAGACACCGAGCGGCCTGTAAAGCCACTTTTTCAGCGACCTTGGAAATAGTTCACCGCCCATGCGGCGATGCCGATGGCGAAGATTATGCCCAGAACCGTCCATAGTTTCCCCACAGTGGCCATATCGGCCGCCTCGTTCAGGGCGCCGCCGATGTTGCCCCCGGAACGAGCACGGACTCGTCCCTTCTTCAGGAAACCATCGTAGTGGCGCTGCAGCAGGAATGTCTCCACCTGCTTCATGGTGTCGAGGATGACACCCACCGTGATGAGCATGCCTGTGCCGCCGAAGAAAATCGCGATGCGCTGAGGCACCTTGATTTGGTTCATCAGAAGGTCGGGCATCACGGAGATCACAGTCAGAAAGATCGCGCCGGCCAAGGTCAGCCGGGTCATCACGAAATCCAAGAACCGGGCGGTGGGCTCTCCAGGGCGAACACCGGGAATGTAACCGCCGTATTTCTTGAGATCGTCCGCGATCTGAATGGGCTTAAACATCACGGAAACCCAAAAATAGCTGAAGAAAAGGATCAGGAAGGCCATCACCGCGTAATACACCCAGTGGCCGGAAACGAAGTTATTGGCGAATTCCACCAGAAACTTCAGGTCGAAGGTGGCGCCGATCCAAGAGAGAATCTGTTGCGGGAACAAAAGAATCGCGCTGGCGAAAATGACGGGCATGACGCCGGAATAGTTAACCTTCAACGGAAGGAAGGAATTCTGACCGCCCATAACCTTGTTACCCACGACGCGCTTGGCGTATTGAACCGGGATCTTTCGCTGCCCCTGAACAACAGCGATCAAGCCCATGGTAACCAAAACAAAGAGAATAACCATCACGACGAGCTGAGGAGCTCCGATGGCCTTTACACCGACAGGCGCGTTCACCAGCTGCCAAAGAGCGGCTGCGGCGCCGGGGATGTCCGCCAAAATTCCCACCGTGATCAAAAGGGAAACTCCATTACCAATACCACGCGAGGTAATCTGCTCGCCTAGCCACATTAACACCATGGTTCCCGCCGTGAGGAAAATCATCGACGTAAGCAGGAAGGTCGTGTGGCCCGCGATTACGATGCTTCCATAAGTGTTTACATCGTAACCTTGGAAGAGACGCCCCGGATTCTCCAGCGTCAGGATCAAAAGCGCCCCCTGAACCAAGCAGATCAGGACCGTCGCATAACGTGTGTATTGAGTAAGCTTCTGACGTCCGACATCGCCCTCTTGCTGGAGCCGGCTCAGCGCGGGGACGACCGCGCTCATAAGTTGAAAGATAATCGACGCGCTGATATAAGGCATGATGCCCAGCGCAAACACGGCGCCCTTAAGGAGAGCACCGCCAGTGAACATGTTGTAGAGACCAACCACCGCGCCGCTCGTGCCGCCGACGTTGGCTTTGAAAAAGTCCTGGAGCGGCTGGGGGTCGAGACCGGGCAACGGGATATGTGCACCGACGCGAGCCACGAAAAGAAGCGCAAGAGTATAGAAGATCCGGGAGCGCAGCTCAGGAATCTTCAAGGAGTTGGTGAAGGCGGAAAACACGTTAAAAAAGGGGAAGCGAACAGAAAACGGAAAAAGGGCGGGGGCGCTTTGACGGCGCTCACCCGCCCAGAAGAGGCGTTTCCGTCACGACTGCGTGAGCGAATCGCGACATGGAGCAAAACGTCAGGCGACGATAGCTTGGCCACCGGCCTGCTCGATCTTGGCCTTGGCGGACTCGGAGAACTTCGCGGCAGTAACCTTGAAGGCACGCGTGATCTCGCCGTTGCCGAGAATCTTGACGGCGACGGCGCCGGCGCGAATCAAGCCGGCAGACGCGAGAGTAGCGACATTGACCTCGGTTACAGATGCGTCCAGCGAAGCCAGATCTCCGACGTTGATCACCGGATATTCGACGCGGAAGTTGTAGTTGTTGAAGCCCCGGTGAGGCAGCTTGCGGTAAAGGGGCATCTGGCCGCCTTCGAAGCCGGGGCGGATGGAACCGCCGGAGCGGGCCGTCTGGCCCTTGCCGCCGCGACCGGAGGTCTTCCCGTGGCCGCCGCCTTCGCCGCAGCCGACACGCTTCTTGCGATGCACCGCGCCTTTAACGTTTTTGAGTTCGTGAAGTTTCATGATGATTCCTGGTTTGGCGCCCCGCGTAGTCGTTTGGAACTACACGGGACTCGGATTAAGATAGGCGAAACGCTTAGGCGCGGGCCTTGGCGTAGTCTTCGGCGGTCTTGAGCTGAAGAAGCGCCTCAATGGTCGCATGGACCACGGCGATGTGATTCGAAGAGCCCATCGATTTGGTAAGCACGTTCTTGACGCCGGCAGCCTCGAGAACCGCGCGAACGGCGCCGCCGGCGATCAGGCCGGTGCCGGTGGTGGCGGGCTTGAGGAGAACTTTACCGCCGTCGTAGGCGCCGAAAACCTCGTGCGGGATGGTGTCACCCTTGAGTTTGACCGAGAACATGTGCTTCTTGGCTCCTTCGGTGGACTTCTTGATCGCATCGGGCACTTCGTTGGCACGGCCGTAGCCGACACCGATCTTGCCGGCGCGATCACCAACCACGGCGATCGCCGCAAACGAAAAGCGGCGGCCGCCCTTCACAACCTTGGCGCATCGGTTGATGAAAACGACTTTCTCGAAGAGGCCGGAGTCGTCTTGCTGCTGGTCGCGATTATCACGGCGGGGACCGCGATTCGGGCCTCCTTGGCCACGTGGGCCGCGGGGAGCCCGGGTAGGAGTCTCGACGACGACGGGCGCGGAAGCCTCGGCGGCGGGAGCGGGAGAATCAGGATTGCTCATTTTAAAGGGTATTAGAAGACAAGACCACCGGCGCGCGCCGCGTCGGCGAAGGCCTTGACCTTGCCGTGATAGCGGGCTCCGGAACGATCAAAAACAACGGACTCGATACCGGCGGCCTTGGCCTTCACGGCGAAGGCTTCGCCAAGCGCCTTGGCTCCGGCGAGATTGGCGGCGAGCTTCTGCTTGCGCAGATCGGCGTCGAGGGTGCCGAGAAAGGCGACCGTGGTGCCGGTCTGGTCGTTGATGGCTTGGGCGTAGATGTGCTTCGTCGAGAATTTTACGGCGAGGCGAGGACGGGCGGAGGTGCCGAAGACCTTCTTGCGAATGCGCCAGCGGCGCTTCTGGAGGAGATCGGCTTTGCGAATGGTGTTCATGGCTTAAACGGCCTTGAGATTGGTTAAGGTTGCGAAAGGGACTGCCGCGCTTAGGCGACCGTCTTGCCTTCCTTGCGGCGGACGCGCTCGCCAACGATACGCACGCCCTTGCCCTTGTAGGGTTCGGGGGGATAGAAGGAACGAATTTGGGAAGTGACCATGCCGACGAGCTGCTTGTCGGCGCCTTCGACCTTCAGCTTGGTGCCTTCGGTGACGGTGATCTTGATGCCTTCCGGGATGTCGAACAGGATCGGGTGCGAGTAGCCGAGGGCGAGGTCAAGCTGCTTGCCCTTGAGGGCCGCCTTGAAACCGACGCCTTGAATCTCAAGATCCTTGGAAAAGCCTTCGGAGGCGCCCTTGACCATGCCGGCGATCACCGAACGGGCGGTGCCGAACATGGCGCGGGAGAAGCGCGATTCGTCGAGAGGCTTCACGGTGACCTTCGAATCGGCGACGGAGATCTCGACGACGGGAGCGAAGGTGCGGGAGACTTTGCCCTTGGGGCCGTCGACCGACACGGTGGTGTCCTTGATGTCGACTTTGACCTTGGACGGGATGGTAACGGGAACTTTGCCTACGCGTGACATTGTGATGGTTCCTTTGGTTACCAGACGTTGGCGAGGAGCTCGCCGCCGAGCTTCTCGGTGCGGGCCTGCTTGCTAGTCTTAAGACCCTTGGAGGTCGAAAGAATGGCGATTCCGAGGCCGTTGAGGACGCGGGGGATCTCGGTGTAACCGACGTAGAGACGACGGCCGGGCGTGGAAACGCGGGAGAGGTTCGTGAACGCGGGCTGGCCGTCGATGAACTTCAATTTTACGACAACGGTCTTGTGGCCGTTGGAGTCGGTGCCGGTGGAAACGTCGGAAACGTAACCTTCGTTTTTAAGGATGAGCGCGAAGCTCTCCTTGAGTTTGGAGTGCGGCGCAACGCACTCGGCCTGGCCGGCGCGCGAAGAGTTGCGCAGACGGGTCAGGAAATCGCTGACGGGATCGGTCATGGTGGGTGGATGTTGGTGGTTTATCGGGCTTCGCGGGTCATATCCGGCGCGTCCTGCGACGCGCTACCCCCGCGGGCCAAAAGTGTATTCGCAAAACGGTTACCAAGAGGACTTGGTGACGCCGGGGATCTTGCCGTTCAAGGCGAGCTCGCGGAAGGTGATACGGGAGACGCCAAACTTGCGAATGAAGGCGCGCGGGCGGCCGGAGAGGCTGCAGCGGTTGCGCACGCGGATGGGCGAGGAATTCTTGGGCAGCTTCTGGAGAGCCTTGTTGGCGGCGAAGAACTCCTCGTCGGTGGTGGCCGGATTGATGAGCTTGGCCTTGAGTTCGGCGCGCTTGGCGGAGAACTTCTCGACGAGAGCCTTGCGCTTTTCGTTGCGATTGATTGCGGAGGTCTTGGGCATGGCGGGTGTCGGTTAAATTAGGCGGCCTTGTTCTTGGCGGCGTCGGCGGCGATCTGCTGCTCGGTGCGGCGGAAGGGCATGCCAAGGAGCTTGAGAAGCTCACGACCTTCGTCGTCGTTCGAGGCGGTGGTGACGATGTTGATGTCGAGGCCCATGGACTTCTTGACGCTCTCCACGTTGATTTCGGGGAAAATCGTGAAGTCGGTGACGCCAAGGGCGTAGTTGCCCTGGCCGTCCAATTTGGAGTGGACGCCGCGGAAGTCGCGGATGGTGGGAAGCGCGACCGCGATCAGGCGGTAAAGGAACTCCCACATGGCGTCGCCTCGGAGGGTGACGTGCGCGCCGACGACCTGCCCTTGGCGCAGCTTGAAATTCGAAATCGCCTTTTTGGATTTCGCGAGGATGGCCTTCTGACCGGCGATCGCGGAGAGATCGCGCTGGATGTCGGCGATCTGGTTCTTGTCGGCCTCGGCGTCGATACCGACGTTGATAGAAACCTTCGTGAACTTCGGAACCTCGTGCTTGTTCTTGTAACCGCGGCTCTTGATGAGAGCGGGCACGATTTGCTCGAGGTAGTGCTGCTTGAAGAAGGGGACGTTTTTGGTGCTCATTTGGATGGTTTAACCGTCGGATTGCCGACCCGACGACCTAGAGTGTTGTTTGGAAAAGGGAGTGTGGAGGGACGAAAAGGGGCGAGGTTACAGAATAGCACCCCGCCCCGTGCAAGAACTTATTGTCAGCGATCAGGCCTTCTTCGCGGCGGCGCGCTTTTTGGACGCGTCGAAGCGACTCTTGAGCTGAAGATTCGACACATGAATGGTGCCTTCGCGTTCGACGATGGCGCCATTCGGGTTCTCCTGGGACTTCTTGAGGTGGCGCTTGATCATGCCGACGCCTTCAACGCGGGCGCGTTCCTTGGCGGCGACAATCTCGAGGACCTTGCCGGACTTTCCCTTGTGGGAGCCGGCGATGACAACGACCTCGTCGTTGCGTTTGATGTGGAAGGTGGCGGGCATTTTAGAGGACCTCCGGAGCAAGGGAGATGATCTTCATGAAGTTCTTCGCGCGCAGTTCGCGGGCGACAGGGCCGAAGATGCGGGTGCCCTTGGGGTTGCCGTCGGCGCCGATGATGACGATGGCGTTTGAATCAAAGCGAAGGTAGGAACCATCGGCACGGCGAACGGGAGCCTTGGTGCGAACGACGACGGCCTTGGCGACCTCGCCTTTCTTCACGGTGGCGTCGGTGCCGGAATCCTTGATGTGAACGGTGATAACATCGCCAACGGCGGCTGTATCGGTGTTCTGGCCCTTTTTGCTGATCATCGCGGCGCGGCGGGCGCCGGTGTTGTCAGCGACTTCGAGGATGGAACGGAGTTGGATCATTGTCTGGGTTTCTCCGGTGGAGGGTTAGGCCTTGATGGCGGCGGCGACATCCTTCTCGGACACGGCGGCGAGGTCGGCGGTGACGGCGCGCTCGATGACGTTAATCACGCGCCAGCGCTTAAGACGGCTGATCGGCCGGGTCTCCATGATCTCGACCTTGTCACCGAGATGGGTCTCATTCTTCTCGTCGTGAACATGCACGACGGTCTTGCGATTGATGACCTTCTGGTAACGGGGATGAGGGACCTTGAAAGGGACGGTGACCTTGATCGACTTGTCGCCAGACCGGCTGGTGACGAAGCCGACAAGCGTCTTACGAGAATTGCGTTCGGTGGACATTGTATTTATTCCTCGGATACAGGTCGCGCTCAGGCGGCCTTTTGGGTCTTGATGGTTTCGAGGCGGGCGATGTCCTTGCGGAGGGAGCGGAGCTCGTGGGTTTTCTCGACTTGTCCGGTCTGCTTGCGCAGACGGAGGGCGAGAAGCTTTTCGCGGGTCTCGTTGAGCTTGGTGTTGATCTCGGCGACAGAAAGGTCGCGGATTTCCTTGGCTTTCATTGTAAAGGTTCTCCGGGTTGCGGGTTAGGCGGCGGCGCCTTCGCGAATGATGAAGCGGCACTTGAACGGCAGCTTGGCATCAGCGAGGCGGAAGGCCTCCTTGGCGATGGTGGCGGGGACGCCGGCGAGTTCAAAAAGAACGGCGCCGGGCTTGATCTGGGCGACGTAGTATTCGACGCCGCCCTTGCCGGAGCCCATTCGGACCTCGGCGGGCTTCTTGGTGACGGGCTTGTGCGGGAACACTCGGATCCAGAGCTTTCCCTTGCGCTTGAGGTGGCGGCTGATGGTGACGCGGGCGGCCTCGATCTGGCGGCCGGTCATGGGACCGCGGGTCAGGGACTGGAGGCCGAATTCGCCGAAGGCGAGGGTGTTGCCACGCTTGGCATTGCCAGCGAGGGAGCCCTTTTGGGACTTGCGAAATTTGGTGCGGGCGGGAGCGAGAGCCATGATTGGTTTCTCCTGATTTTAGATGGGTGGTGTTGGATTCGGGACAAGAGCCTTAGGCGGCGGGCTCGTCCTTCTTGCAGATCCAGCACTTGACGCCGATCTTGCCGTAAACGGTTTGTGCCTCGAAGAAACCGTAGTCGATATTCTCGCGGAGGGTGTGGAGGGGCACGCGGCCTTTACGCTGCCATTCGCGGCGGGCGATATCCGCGCCACCGAGACGACCGGAGCACTGGATACGAATGCCTTCGGCACCGAGACTCATGGCGGTCTCGACGGCTTTTTTCATGGCGCGGCGGAAAGCAATACGGCGTTCCAGCTGGAGCGCGACGTTTTCGGCGACGAGGCCGGCCTCGATCTCGGGCTTCTTGATCTCCTGGATGTCGAGCAGGACGTCCTTGCCGGTGAGCTTCGCGAGCTCGGCCTTGATGACTTCGACCTCGGCGCCCTTGCGGCCGATGACGATGCCGGGGCGAGCAGTGTAGATCTTGACGCGAACACGGTTGGACGCGCGCTCGATGAAGATCTTCGGCACGGAAGCAGCCTTGAGCTTCTCCATCAGCTTTTCGCGAATGATCTGATCCTCGTGGAGGAGCTTGGCGAAGTCCTTCTTGCTGGCATACCAGCGGGACTGCCAGTTGCGGCGGACGGCGAGACGGAAGCCGGTGGGATTAGTTTTCTGGCCCATGGTGTATAAGTCAGGTCGAGGTTTAGGCGGCAGAACCGTCGGAAAGGACGACGGTGATGTGGCTCATCTTCTTGCGGCGGGGGGCGGCGGTGCCGCGGGCGGCGGCTTTGAAGCGCTTGAGCACGGGGCCTTGGTCTACATAGGCGGTCTTAACGACCAGCGTGTCGGACGAGAGGTTGTTGTTGTTCTCGGCGTTCGCGATGGCGCTCTTGAGCGTTTTGTTGATGAGCTGCGCGCTCTTGCGCGGGATGAGCGCGAGATACTCGGAGGCCTCGGTGGCGGGGCGCCCGGTGATGGTGCGGACAACTTCGCGAACCTTCTTAGGGGACATGCGAGCGTTGCGGGTGATGGCTTTGACTTCCATGGGATGAGATTCCTTTTTAGGGGCGACAGCAGCTGGGGATAACTCCCCCGCCCTGCCCTTTTTGGTGTTTGATTACTTTTTAGACGAAATGGTTTTTACGGTGACAGAGTCTCCAGATTGGAGACTCCGGCCGGACTTGAGATCAAGGATAAGTGCGCTCGCGCCACCGGGACGAAGATCAACGAGGAGAAGTTCTCCTAGCTTTTCCGAATCCCGACTGGCAACGCATACCATGCCTTGGCGGAGGCCCGCCTCGTAACCTGCGTCAATAAACACGAGGTCCGCGACGGGCATGCTTGCCACATGGATGATGCGGGCCGGCCCCACCGAGCGCTCAACCGAAACCGCCGCAGAGAGAGCATCGGCGCTTGAAAGCGCGATTGCCAAAGTGAAGGAGCGTTTTGCGGAAAAGAACATCGACGGGACCGGCGGCAAGCGCCGCCGACTCAGATCTCCTTGCGGGTCATGCCGCCGTGCGCCTTGAAGACGCGGGTCGGGGCGAACTCGCCGAGCTTGTGGCCGACCATGTTGTCCGTGACGTAAACGGCGACAAAGGCCTTTCCGTTGTGAACATTGAAGGTGTGGCCGATAAAGTCGGGCGTGATAGTCGAACGGCGGGACCAGGTTTGGATGGGCTTCTTGTTCTTGGTGGCGACGGCTTTCTCGATCTTCTCGAGAAGGTGATAGTCGACGAAGAAGCCTTTTTTGATTGAACGGGCCATGGTGGGTGGGCAGTAAGGTTACTTCTTGCCGCGCGGCTTGCGGCCGTTGTGGCGAACGAGGATCTGGCTGTTCGAGGGCTTCGAACGCTTGCGAGTGGGGAAACCCTTCGCGAGCTGACCCCACGGGGAGACGAGGTGCTGGCGACCGCCACCACCCTTGGACTTGCCCTGACCGCCACCGTTGGGGTGATCGACCGGGTTCATCGAAATACCGCGCTGGCGGGGGCGCTTGCCGAGCCAACGATTACGACCGGCTTTGCCAAGTGACCGGTTCATGTGGTCGCCGTTGCCGACTTCGCCAATGGTCGCGCGGCACTTCGGGTTAACGAGACGGATCTCGCCCGAGGGCATCTTGAGCTGGGCGGCGCCATTCTCGACGGCGACGAGCTCAATGGAGGTGCCGGCGGTGCGACCGAGCTGGGCGCCGCGGCCCGGGATTAGCTCGACGCAGTGGAGCTTCGTGGCCGGGGGGATGATCTCGAGGGGGAAGTTGTTGCCCACGAGAAAGTCGTTCGTCGTCGCCTTGTTGGAGGTGACGATGGTGTCGCCGATCTTCAGGCCGTTGGCTGCAACGATGTAAGCCTTCTCGCCGGTCTTGTAGACGATGAGGGCGAGGCGGGCGGAGCGGTTGGGATCATACTCGATGGCCTGCACGGTGGCGGGAACGTCGAGGATGGATCGCTTAAAATCGACGATGCGATGGAGGCGCTTGTGGCCACCGCCGCGACGGCGGGTGGTGATACGGCCGTTGTTGTTACGGCCGCCGGACTTGGCCTGCGAGTAGGTCAGCGACCGCTCGGGGCGCTTGTCGGAGAGTGTCTCATCGCGATTCAGCACAGTGAAGCGCTGGGACGGGGTGAGAGGACGGAAGGATTTGAGAGCCATGTTGGGTGGTTCCTTGGGTGGTGGCGGGGATCAGGCTCAGACGAGCTCGATCTTGTCGCCGGCCTTGAGGGTCACGAGGGCCTTCTTTATCTTGGAGGTGGTCGTGGGACGGCCGGCGCGGGTGCGCTTGGGCTTGCCCTTGATCGTCTGGGTGTTCACGCGAACGACGCTGACCTTGAAGGTCTTCTCAACGGCGGCGGCGATCTGGTGCTTGGTGGCCTTCGGGGCGACTTCGAATGTGTATTGGCCGAGGTCGGCGGAAAGCTGGGATGCCTTCTCGGTGAGGCGGACTTGTTTGAGGACGGCGAGGGCGTTCATTAGTTCTTACCTCCGTTGACTCGGGCGATGATCTTCTCGAGGCCCTTGGTGGAGATGATGATCCGCTTGTATTGGGCGAGATCCTTGGCGTTGAGCTTGGCGGCTTCCTGCAGGGAGACGCGCTCGACATTGCGGGCGGCGAGGGCGGCGTTCTTCTCGAAGGCCTCGTCGACCACGAGGATCTTGCCTTCGGGAGCGATGCGGCCGAGCACCTCGTTGAAGAGCTTGGTCTTAGGCTGGGAAACGGACCAAGCCTCGATCACGTCGATTTCGCCGGCGACGGCGCGGTCAAACAAAGCGCGGGAGAAAGCGAGAGCCTTCACCTGTGCGTTGATCTTCTTGGAGTAATCGCGGGGCTTCGGACCAAAGACGACACCACCGCCGACCCACAAGGGGGAGCGGATGGAGCCGGCGCGGGCGCGGCCGGTGCCCTTCTGGCGCCAAGGCTTTTTGCCGCCGCCGGACACTTCGCCACGGGTTTTCGTGGAATGGGTGCCAAGACGGGCGTTGGCGTTGATGGCGACGATGACTTCCTTCAGGGCTTGAACGCCCTTGTCACCCTCGAACACGGGCAGAACGAAGTCCTGCTCGCGGGAGGTTTTGCCGTCGGTGCTGTAAACTTTGAGTTTCATGGATGGCGTTCTCCTTTATCAGGCCTTCTTGGGCTGGCCCTTGATGGCGGTGCGAACGATGACGTCGTCACCGTTGGCGCCGGGGATGGCGCCCTTCACGAGGATGAGGTTCTTCTCGGCAACAACCTTCACAACCTGGAGGTTCTGGAGGGTGCGACGAACCTGGCCCATGTGACCAGGCATGGCCTGATTCTTCCACGAGCGACCAGGGGTCTGGCGCATGCCGATCGAGCCGATGCGGCGATGGAACATGGAGCCGTGGGTGGCGGGACCGCCGGCGACGCGGAAGCGACGCACGACGCCTTGGAAGCCTTTGCCTTTCGTGATGCCGATGACATCGACGAGCTGGCCTTCCTTGAAGGACTCTACGGTGACAACGTCACCGGCCTTCTGGGTGGGCTTGTCGGCGAGGCGAACCTCGCTGAGGACGCGGGGAGCGGACTCAAGACCCGCCTTCTTGGCGTGGTTGAGTTCGGCCTTGGAGGCGTTCTTCGCCTTCTGGGCGGAGAAGCCGAGCTGGACGGCGTTGTAGCCGTCGGTTTCGACGGTCTTGACCTGGACCACGGAGTTGGGTCCGGCTTCGACGACGGTGACGGGGACCAAGACGTTCTGAGCGTCATAGACCTGCGTCATGCCGATCTTTTTACCGATGAGGGTGTTGATCATGGCTAAGCGGTAGGTGGAGGGTTTCCGTTTCGTTAGACCTACATTAGCGATTCCGGCGAAGGCGCCGGAGTGCCGCTAAACTGTCGGACTGAAAAGGTTGGTCGTGCTGTATTCGACGAGCGGATACTTACACGGTAATGGTGATGTCCACCCCGGACGGGAGGTTGAGCTTCTTCAGCTCGTCCACGGTCTGAGCGGTGGGCTCGATTATGTCGATGAGGCGCTTATGGGTGCGGCTCTCGAACTGTTCCATGGACTTCTTGTCCACGTGCGGGGAGCGGTTGACGGTCAGCTTCTCGATTTTGGTCGGGAGCGGAACGGGACCGGAGACACGGGCGCCGGAGCGCTTGGCGGTCTCGACGATCTCGAGGGCCGACTGGTCGATGACGCGATAGTCGAAGCCCTTGAGACGAATGCGGATTTTTTGGCCTTTCATGGCGGAAAAAGAACGAAGGTTTACGTGCGAGCGGGAGCCTTGGAGGAGGTCTCGACGATCTTGGCGAGGAGCTGGTTGGGAACCTGCTCGAAGTGGGAAGGCGTGATCGAGGCGGAGGCGCGGCCTTTGGAGAGCGAGCGGATGTCCGTCACGTAGCCGAAGAGGTTTTCGAGCGGAACCGCGGAGGTGATGATGCAGGCTCCGTTCTTGTTCTCCATGCCCTGGATGGTGCCGCGGCGGCGATTGATGTCGCCGATGAGGTCGCCCTGATACTCTTCGGGCGTGGTCACCTCGACGCCCATGATGGGCTCGAGGAGGATGGGCTTGGCGTTCTTCATCGCGTCCTTGAACGCGAAGATGCCGGCCATCTTGAACGCCATTTCGGACGAGTCGACCTCGTGGAAGGAGCCGTCCTTGATGCGGACGATGACGTCCACGACCGGGTAGCCGGCGACGACGCCGTTGTTGGCCGCTTCCATGATACCGTCGGTGGACGGCTTGATGAACTCCTTCGGGATGGAACCGCCAACGGTCTCGTTGATGACCTCGACGCCCTTACCCTTTTCGTTCGGCTCGATGGAGCAGACGACGTGGCCGTATTGGCCCTTGCCGCCGGACTGGCGGACGAACTTGCCCTCGCCGTCGGCTGCGATGGTGATCGTCTCGCGGTAGGCGATCTGGGGCTTGCCGGAGGTGGCCTCGACCTTGAACTCGCGCTTCATACGGTCGACGATGATCTCGAGATGGAGCTCGCCCATGCCTGCGAGAATGGTCTGACCGGTGTCCTGATCAGTCTTGACGCGGAGGGTCGGGTCCTCGGCGACGAGACGCTGGAGGGCGGTGCCGAGCTTCTCTTGATCAGCCTTCGAGTTGGGCTCGATGGACATCGCGATAACAGGCTCGGGGAAAGACGGGGGCTCAAGGCGAATGTCGGCGTCCTCGTGGCTGAGGGTGTCACCGGTGATCACGTCCTTGACACCGACCATCGCGCAGATGTCGCCGGAGTAGGCGATGTCGATTTCCTCGCGATCCATGGCGCGCATCAACACAAGGCGAGAAACGCGCTCGGTGCGGCGGGTGCGGGGATTGTATACCGCAGTGCCCTTGTGAAGAGCGCCGGTGTAAACACGGAAGAACACGAGCTTGCCGACGAACGGGTCGGTCCAGAGCTTAAAAGCGAGACCGGCCAGCTTGGCCTTGTCGTCCGGGACGACACCAACGCTCTCGCCGTCGCTGTTCTGCCCCATCATCGGGGGCAGATCGAGCGGGTTGGGAAGGTAGTTAACGACGCAGTCGAGAAGGCGCTGAATGCCCTTTTTCTTGAAGGCAGAGCCGGGGATCACGCCGGTGAACTTCATGGAGACGGTGGCCTTGCGGACCGCGATCATAAGTTCGGAGGGGGTGATGGTCTCACCTCCGAGATACTTCTCGGCGAGAGCGTCATCGAAATCAGAAACCGCCTCGATCAGCTTTTCGCGATATTCTTTGGTCTGCGCGACCAGATCAGCGGGGATCGGATGAAGTTTCGGCTCAAGATCCATGTTGAGGGGATCTTCGAAAATGTAGGCGACCTCTTGGACGAGATCGACGACGCCGCTGAAGTTTTCCTCGTTGCCGATGGGCAGGAAGAGAGCGTGGGCGTTGGCTTTGAGCTTCTCGCGCATTTCGTCGATGGCGCGGAAGAAATTGGCGCCCGTGCGGTCCATCTTGTTGATAAACGCGACGCGAGGAACGCCGTATTTATTGGCCTGGCGCCAGACCGTCTCCGACTGGGGCTGCACGCCGGCAACGGCGCAAAACACCGCGACCGCACCGTCGAGAACGCGCATGGAACGCTCGACCTCGGCGGTGAAGTCGACGTGTCCGGGCGTATCAATGATGTTTATACGCTGCTTGATTCCCTTCCACGGGCCGCAGGAGGCGTTCCAAGCGCAGGAAATAGCGGCGGCGGTGATCGTGATACCGCGCTCGCGCTCCTGCTCCATCCAGTCGGTCACGGCGGTGCCCTCATGGACCTCGCCCATCTTGTGGACGGCGCCGGAATAGAATAGAATGCGCTCCGAGGTGGTGGTCTTGCCGGCGTCGATGTGCGCGGCGATGCCGATGTTGCGCGTCCACTCCAAGGGGAACGGGCGATCCTTGGAGTTGGCGGGCGAGATCTTCGCCTTGTCGGTGACGATGGTAATCTGGGGAGCGGCGGACATGTTGCCTGGATGAATCGAGGGCGGCGGGTGCGGAACGGATGCGGGCGACTTACCAGCGGAGATGGGCGAAGGCGCGGTTGGCCTGGGCCATCTTGTGGGTGTCTTCCTTCTTCTTCACCACGCTGCCGGTGTTGTTGTAGGCGTCCACGAGTTCGGCCGCGAGGGCCTCTTTCATGGGCTGGCCCTTACGGCCGCCGGCTGCGGTGACGATCCAACGAAGCGCGAGGGACTCCTGGCGTTCGTAGGAGATCTCAACCGGAACCTGGTAGGTGGCACCGCCGACACGGCGGCTCTTCACTTCAAGACGAGGACGGGCGTTCTCAAGCGCACCGATCAGTAGATCGACGGGATCGCCCTTCTGGAGCTTCTCGGAAACCTTCTCGAAGGCTCCGTAAACGATGCGCTCGGCGAGGTTCTTCTTTCCGGACTGCATCACCACATTGACGAGATGGGCGACGAGGGCGCTGTTGTAACGGGAATCCGGGGTGCTCTGACGCTTGGTAGCGCGATGGCGACGTGACATGGTGCGGTAAGGTGCTGAGGGCTGCGGTTGCGGGCGGGCTTACTTTTTGGCGGCGGCGGCCTTCGGACGCTTTACGCCATACTTGGAACGGGAACGACGGCGCTTTTCCACGCCAGTGGCGTCGAGGGTGCCGCGGACGATGTGGTAGCGAACGCCAGGAAGATCCTTTACGCGGCCGCCACGGACGAGGACAATGGAGTGCTCTTGGAGGTTGTGCCCCTCGTCGGGGATATAGGAGATGACCTCGTTGCCATTGGTCAGACGAACCTTCGCGACCTTACGGATGGCGGAATTGGGCTTCTTAGGGGTGCGGGTCATGACCTGCACGCAAACGCCGCGACGGAAGGGATTGTTGTCCAGAGCGGGAGACTTGGACTTCGCGCTGACCTTGCGACGGCCTTTGCGCACGAGTTGGTTGATGGTAGGCATGACGAGGGTTTAAAAACGCTGAGAAATAGGGAAAAGACGACGAAGCTGCGATTCTGGGAAAAACGCGGCAAGCGAAATTTCCGAGAATCGCAAAAAAGGCACGCCGCCCTTGGCGCCGGGGACGTTTGGGCGACGGAAAGATAGGTTCCGATACTGCAGTCGGGTGAGTGGGCCGACGGGAAGTTTCGATGGAATGGGCAACAACGCACACCGCGTCGCGGGGGTGCAAGTGTTATTTTTTGACGTCCGTCGAAGCCAGGTCCTGAGCCGGCCTTAATGTAGTTTTATTTGGATACAGACGGGAGCGGACCGCCCGATCCTTTGGGCACGCAAAGAGAAGCAGGCATCGAGACAGGTAGACCTTCACGGCCGCTGCCACTCACACCACCGGAGATGCGTGTCCCCATTCGGCGGTTCGGTGTAACCGAGTCAGGCTTGGACTTGCTGACCTAGGCGTTCCCGCTGCCCGCTCGCGCGTTCCGACCGGATGATCCCCGGCATGGGCGACGCGGCTTCACCGTTCGGCTCCGGCGGAGAGGACCCCGCGTTCGCGGTGTCGGGTTGTCCTCTCGTCTTTACGGCGACATCCGGCTTACTCGTCCGCTGTTTACTCGCGTCCGCTCGGGCGGACCGTCCGGACCTTCGCGCCAATCGGCTTTCCCGGCCTTCGTCCACGACGTCCTTTGCCGACATCTGCGCACGGTTCGGCGCACCTCGCGCCGCACCCAGACGCGGCTCTCGCCGCGTCCACCCGTTCCCGATGAAGCTGCTGGATCTGCCAGGCGTTGCAGGAGACCGGCAGATTGGTGACGTAAACGGCGAACTCGTGTTTGTTGC
>CBINJQ010000018.1:0-24243 GCA_966251015.1 uncultured Akkermansia sp.
TTCACGACCCCGAGCCGGCTCTGGCGCTTGCACTTCAACGACCTCGCGAATTTGGCGGCGGGCGGAACCATCGACATGCTGCTCGACGGCACCGAAGGTCAGAAGATGTTCGACAACATCACGATCGACAAGAAGGGCCACGTGTACCTGGTCGAGGACGTCGGGAACAACGCGCACCTCGGCAAGGTGTGGCGATATACGATCGCGACCGACACCCTCACTCAGATCGCGCAACACAACCCTGCGCTCTTCACGTCGGGAGCACCGGGCTTCTTGACCCAAGACGAAGAGGCGTCGGGCATCATCGACGCTTCGGCCGCGATTGGTCCGGGCTGGTTCTTGCTCGACGTGCAGGCCCACTACGCGACGGACAGCGAGCTCGTCGAAGGTGGGCAGTTGCTCGCCATCTACGACCCGGCCGCGCTCTGAGCGGTTGACGCTGAAAACACGGGGCGGCCAGTGAGTCGCCCCGTCCTTCGCTAGCGCGGCGCGGGGAACGCAGTAGCTTACGCGCCGCGTGCGTTCGACCACACCGAAGGATTTGTCCGGGCACTGCCCGCGCTGCCTCTTGCGGCTCGAGATCTGCATTTGCGGTTCCGTCCCGCGTGTCGAAACGCGTGTCGAGGTGCTCATCGTGCAGCACGTCACCGAGCTTCGCTTGACGAGCAACACGGGGCGGCTCGCGGCCCTCGCCTTGCCAAAGGCGCGCATCCAAAGCTACGGCGGCGGTGAGCCCTTCGACGGCAGCGCTCTGCTCGCGGAGCCTTCCGCGCTGCTCTACAGCGCCGCGGCTTCGGGCCCCGCCAGCGCCGTCATCGAACCGCCGGCCATCAGCCGGCTCGTCGTGCTCGACGGGAGCTTTCGTCAAGCTCGTCGAATGTACAAACGCATCGAGGCGTTGCGGTCACTTCCCGAGCTGGCGCTCCCCGCGCCCGTCGTCGTGCCGCATCGACTCCGGCAACCTCCGCACGAGGCCGGCATGTCCACGCTCGAAGCGATCGCGCACGCGCTCGCCCTGCTGGAAGGGCCAGACGTCGCGGCGCCCTTACACGCGCTGCAGGCCGACTTCGTTCAACGCATGGACGCTCTGCGCGGTCGCCGTCACGACGAATTGGGGCGCGGCATCAACTAGAACAGCGTCCGGCGTTCACTTGCGATCCTCGAACGGATCGATTCGCGCGGGAGGCGGAGGAGGGCTCGACGGAACTTCGCGAGGCGGCTCGAGCACTGCGGCTTCGGGGTCGTGAGCCGCGCGAGGAACGGCGCGAACGAATGTCTTGGGCTCACGTTTGGTTGGCGCGGGGCTCGGCGAAGGGAAGACGGGCACGACGCTCGGACCTGCAACGACGGGGGCGGCGGGGAGAGGGCGGTTGACGGCGGCGTGCGGGGCGGCGGCGCGGAGGCGGTGGGCGAGCACGAGAGTGAGGAGAAAGGCGCCGACGGAGAGCCAGCCGACGCGGCCGTAGCCGACGAGGTGGCCGGCGGAGTCGCGGCCGATGAGCGCGCCGCCGAGGAGGTTGGCGGCGGCGGAGGCGCCTTGTTGCACGGCGGAGTTCACGCTCATGAAACCGCCTCGGAAGCGAGGTGAGATCGAGTTGGCGACAAGCGTGGTGGCGGGGCCGAAGCGCCCGGACATGCCGACGAAGAAAAGCGTGGTGACGAGCAACACGACCGGCAGCGGCGCGGGGCCCAGGTGGGTGACGAGCAGCGCGGAGGCCACGGCGGGGACGGTCAGCGCGGCGAGGACGTGGAGTTTGTCGTGGTGGTCGGTGAGGCGGCCGACGAAGGGCGTGGAGAAAAACGTGGCGGCGCCGCCGAAGAGGTAGACGAGCGGGAGGAGTTTCTCGGTGACGCCGGCGTTGGCCACGAGACTCGGGGCCATGAACGGAATGATGCAGCCGCCGGCGGTGACGAGGGCGGCGGTGACGGCGAAGCCCCGCCAGTGGAGCGGTTCGGCGAGCAGGTCGCGCATCTGGCCCAGCGGAGAGGCGGAGGCGGCCTCGGCGACGGGCGGGCGGCGGGGGATGAAGCGGGAGATCGCGAGGAGGATGGGGGCGCCGAGTCCGGCGAGGAGAAAGAAGGGCGCGTGCCAGCCGAGCTCGTTGGAGAGCAAAATGCCGAGCGGCACGCCCGCGACCGAGGCAAGCGGGAAGGCGGACATCACGAAGGCCATGCCGCGTCCGCGCCGTTCGGGAGGCACGACGTCGGACACCATGGCCACGACGACGGCGCCGGCGAGTCCGCCGAAGGCCCCTGCGGCGAGGCGCGCGGCGAGGAGGGCGTGGTGGCCCGGCGCGAGCGCGCAGGCGAGGGTGGAGAGAACGAAGCCGACGTAGAGCCAGGCGAGGGCGAGTTTGCGGTCGACGCGGTCGAGGAAGAGGCCGCCGAAAAGACCGGCGATCGCGGCGGCCCCTCCGTAGGCCGCGACGAGCTGGCTGAACTGCGCGGGCGAGAGGGAGAACTCCTTCATGAGCCCCGCGCCGAGGGGCATCATGATCATGTAGTCGAGGATGTGGGTGAACTGGATCGCCGCGAGGGTGACTAGGATGGTGCGTTCGGACGGATGTGAGGCGGCGGCGGGCGCGGCGGAAACGGACATGCGGCGCAGCGTGCCCGGCTCGGGCGACGGCGCAAACGGCGAGCGCGGGCGGCGCGCGATTTTGCGCGGGGGATGATTTTTTGGAGGACGCTAGTTTGGCGTCCGCGCGACCTGACCGATACGCGGACGCGCGCCTGTTGCGGGCGCGGGCGACGGGCACGTCGCCCCTCCGAGCTGAATGGCGAGCCGAACGGGCGCGAATCAGGAGGTCTTTCGGCTCGCGGCCGCGTCCCGCCGCACGGCGGCGCGGAAGATGAGCGCGTAGGCGAGGCCGAGAACCAGGGCGAAGAGGAAGGTGTTGACGCCGATGATCAGGCTTCGGGCTCCGGCGGAGGTCGCCAGCTCGATTTGTTGCGTGGCCCGGGCGAGGTCGTCGGGGGACAGTTTGGCGAGCTCGGGGCCGGCCTGTTCGAGGAAGCGGTCGCGTTGGAGTTCGCAGACGCGCGGATTGATGAGCGCGGCGTAGAGCCACTGGAAGGCGCCGGCGGAGATACCGCCGACCGCGGCGGTGGCGGCGGAGAACTTGGCGGCGGCGCCGAGGCGAAACTCCGGTTCGCCCCGGGCGAGCGAGGCGCGTTTGGCGGCGCGGTGGGCGAGGCCGAGCAGCACCATCAGCAGGATGTAGCCGAGGATGTTTTCCACGCGTTGGGCGTCGGCCACGCGCTGGGAGCTCGAATGCATCCCGAGGGCGAAAACGGCCAGCGTCGCGGCGAACTGGGAGAGGCCGATGAGGAAACCGTGGATCAGGGAAAGCGGCACGAGAGGAGGCGGAGGTTTTGGGCGCGGGCGGTCGAGAAGGCCGCGTTTACGCCGGACGAGAATCCTCGGAAGAGGGCGAAGGCGGGGGCGAAACGGGGCGGGTTTCGGGGGGCGGCGCGGAAGCGGGATCGAAGGCGGCGCCCGCCGGCGGCGTCGTCGGGCGGGTGGCGGGCGGAGGAAGCGAGGAGGCGGCGGCGGGGGCGGGACGGGGGCGGGGCTTGGGCGCTGGGGCGGGTTCCTCGTTCATCACGCGTTTCACCTCCTCCTCGACGTTGGCGGAGGCTTTTTTGAATTCGCGGACGACCCGGCCGAGGGTGCGCGCCATGTCGGGCAGACCTTTGCCGCCGAACAGGAGCAGGCCGATGATCCCGACCAGCGCCATCTCCATCGCGCCGATGCCTTCGAGGAAGGCGAGGACGGGCGCGGGCGCGGCGGCGATGAAGGCGGAGGCGACGGCGGACATGGCGGAAATCAAAGCGGCCGCGGCTCAGCTGGCGAGCGCGACCTCGACGACGAAGCTTTGCGTCCTGCCCGGGGCGACGTGGTGCAGGCCGACACGCGTTTCGGCCGCGTTGGGCGGGCCCATCCACGGTTCGACGCAAAAGAAGGGCGACTCCGGGGTTTGCGACCACGTGACGAAGGTCGCGTCGGGCGCGGGGGGCGTTTTTTTGTCGAGGCCGATCGTGACGGCGATGGCGCCGCTGCGGCCGCCGCCGGAGGGGGCGAGGAGGGCGGTCGGGGAGGCGAGCCCGACGTGAAAGGTGTCGATCCACTCCGGACGCGCGAGCGAATCGCCCGGAGCGAGGTCCGGACCGGGAACGAGTTTGCCGGCGGCGTCCTGGCGGAGGCGGCGGGCGGCGGGGACGGAGAGCCGGTAGTCGGCGCGGGCGCGACCGTGTTCCCACGGGACGTGAAAATAGAAGTGGTGGCCGGCGCTCCAGGGAAGGGGCCGGGTGTCGCGATTTTTCAGGATGAACTCGCAGGCGAGCGCGGAGGGCGCGAAGCGGTAGACGACGGTGAACTCGTAGTCGAAGGGGTAGGCCTCGCGCGCGGCGGCGTCCGGCTGGAGCACGGCGGCGAAGCCGGAATGATCGGCGCGCACGAGGGCGAAACGCCCTTGGCGGGCGAAGCCGTGCATGGGCATGGGGCGGCGCACGCCTTCGTCGCGCCAGTGGTTGATGTCGCCGCCGTCGAAGCTGCGGGCGCTGAAGGGGAAGAGGATGGGATTGCCGCCGCGGACGGATTGAAAGCCCTCGAAGCTCGAGATCTCGGGCCAGTGGATGACGTCGCGCACGGAGCCGTCGCCGAGGGCGAGGTTCCAGTTCATGAGGCGGGCGCCGCGCTCCGGATGGGCGAGGAAAGTCGAACGGCCTACGCGCCAGCGGTGCAGCGTCTCACCGAGAAAAGGGACGGTATCGAGCATGAGGGCGCGGAGAAATGGGGCGGCGCGGGAGGCGGGGCAAAGGGTTTTTGCGCGCGGGGTCGTCCAGTGGCGCTTGCGTGTGCGGCAGCCCGGGATTTGGATGCGTAAAACCATGCAAATCTTTCGTTCATGGATTCTCGCGGCGGGTTGGGCGCTGTTGACGGCGATGGCGGCCCGGGCCGAAGCCCCGGCGGCATCGCCTGCGGCGGTCGCCGCGGAACAGCCTGCCGAAACGGCGTCGGAAGCGGTGGCCACGCCCACGACCACGCCGGCGGCGGACGAGGCGGACAAGGCGGGCGAGGCCTCCGGGGCAAAGGCGTCCGCGTCGCCCGCCCCGGCCGTCGCTTCCGGGGGCGCGTCGACCACGGCCGTGCGCCCCGATGGCGGGACTTTGCGGGTGAAAGTCATCCCGGTGCGTGACGTGATCGCCAAGCCGGTGCTTTATGTGATCCGGCGCGGCCTGAAGGAGGCCCAGGAGGAAGGCATGCGCGCGGTCATCCTTGATATGGAGACTCCGGGCGGCGAACTGGGCGTGACGCTCGATATCATGGAGGCGCTCGACAAGTTCGAGGGCGAGACGCTCGTCTATGTGAACAAGGAGGCGATCTCCGCCGGCGCGATCATTTCGTCGGTCGTGGACGAGATCCATTTCGCGCCCACCTCCGTCATCGGCGCGGCGGCGGCGGTGAGCGGCGGGGGCGAGGAAATCGCCGCCACGATGAGGCAGAAGATCAACAGCTACCTCAACGCGAAGGTTCGCTCCTTCAGCACCGGCAAGGGCTATCGCGCCGAGGTGATCCGCGCGATGATGGACGCGGATTACGAGTTCAAGATCGGGGAGACGGTCATCAAACCGAAGGGCGAGCTGCTTTCGCTCACCGCCGAGGAGGCCGCCAGGAGCTATGGCGACCCCGCGAGCGCGCTGCTCTCGGCGGGCACGCATGAAACGCTGGAGGACTTGTTGACCGCGAAATACGGGAAAAGGGGCTACGAGGTCGTTCGCATGGAAGTGAGCTGGTCGGAGAATCTCGCGTCCTGGCTGACCTCGCTTTCGCCGCTCCTGATGGGGCTCGGGATGTTGTGCGTGTTCATCGAATTCAAGACCCCGGGCTTCGGCTTCTTCGGCGTCGCGGGGGGCGTCATGCTGGCGCTCGTATTTTTTGGCCACTACGCGGCGGGCCTGTCGGGGCACGAGGCGGCGCTGGTCTTCGGCCTGGGCCTCGCGCTGGTGGCGGTGGAGCTCTTTCTCATCCCCGGCACGCTGGTGGCGGGCATCCTCGGCGTGATGCTGATGCTGGGCGCGCTCGTCTGGTCGATGCTTGATATCTGGCCGGGCGAAATGCCCGCGCTGGGCGGCGACGCCTTGTTGAGGCCGCTGCTCAATCTTCTCGCCGCGATCGGCGTCGCGGTGATCGGCGCGCTTGCGTTGGCCAAGTTCATTCCGCGCGGCTGGTTTTGGGACAAGATGATCCTGCAGGCGGCGGTGGCGGGCGACGCCGGCGCCCCTGAGGACGGCATGGGCGGCGTCGGCGCCGCGACCGAGGCTCCCGGCGTGGTCGGCGACGGCCTGCTCGGCGCGCGCGGCCGCACCGTGTCGGTCATGCGTCCGATGGGCGAAGTGGAGATCGCGGGCCGCCGCCACGAGGCGCGGGCGGCGGACGGCGCGCTGGAGCGCGACGAGCCGGTGCGCGTGGTCGGACGCACGGGCCGGGTCCTTGTCGTGGAGCGCGACGCGGCATGAACACCACGGTCGTCACTCTGCTCGTGGTCGGGCTTTTGTTGCTGGGCTTCGAGGTGATCGTGCCCGGTGCGGTGCTTGGCGTGGCGGCGGCGGTCGCGTTTCTCGCGGCGGTCGTCATCGCCTGGGTGGAGCACGGGTCGGCGGGCGGGCTTGCGGCGCTCGGGGTGGCCTTGTTCGGCGCGGCCCTGCTGCTGTATGTCGAGTTCCGGATCTTGCCGCGCACGCGGATCGGCCGGCGGATGTTTTTGGACAAGGCGATCGACGGGGCGAGCCAGCCTCCCGTGGCCGAGCGGGCGGCCGACGTGGTCGGTCGCGAGGCGGTCGCGGTGACCGCGCTCGGGCCGACCGGCATCGTGCGGGTCGACGGACGCCGCTACGAGGCGCGCTGCGATTCGGGTTTCGCCGAGGCCGGGGCGCGCCTGCGTGTCGTGCGGGTCGAAACCTTCCAACTCGTTGTAATCGCATCCAGCTAGACGCGAAGCCCGCGCTCCCGCTGCCTTCCACACGTTTTTCCAAACCAAGCACAACCCATGTCACCCTCAACCATCGGAATCATCGCAGCCGTCATCGCCTTGCTCGTCGTCGCGGGCATCGTGTTCTCCTTCTTCAGCGTCTGGCTGCGCGCCTGGCTGGCGGGCGCCTACGTCGGGATCGTCACGCTCGTCGCCATGCGACTCCGCCAGGTGCCCTACGGCCTGATCGTCGACGCCCGCATCACCGCCCGAAAGGCGGGCATCGACATCTCGATCGACGAGCTCGAGGCGCACTACCTCGCCGGCGGCAACGTCGTCCCCACCGTGCAGGCACTGATCGCCGCGCAAAAAGCCGCGATCGAGCTCAACTGGAACCGCGCCTGCGCGATCGATCTCGCGACCAAGGGCTCGGGCAAAAGCGTCGTCGAAGCCGTGCGCACTTCGGTCGACCCGAAGGTGATCGACTGTCCCAACCCCGCCGCCGGCCGCACCACCATCGACGGCGTGGCGAAGGACGGCATCCAGGTGAAGGTGAAGGCCCGCGTGACCGTGCGCACCAACCTCGACCGCTTCGTCGGCGGCGCGAAGGAGGACACGATCATCGCCCGCGTGGGCGAAGGCATCGTCTCCACCATCGGCTCGGCCGAGAGCTACAAGGTCGTGCTCGAGTCGCCCGACTCCATCTCGAAGGTCGTGCTCAAGCGCGGCCTCGACGTCGGCTCGGCCTTTGAAATCCTCTCCATCGACATCGCCGACGTGGACGTGGGCGAAAACGTCGGCGCGAAGCTCCAGGAGGCCCAGGCCGAGGCGAACAAGAACATGGCGCAGGCCCAGGCGGAAATCCGTCGCGCCGCCGCCGTCGCGGCCGAGCAGGAAATGAAGGCCAAGGTGCAGGAGATGCAGGCGGAGGTCGTGCGTTCGCAGGCGGAGGTTCCGAAGGCGATGGCCGAGGCCTTCCGCTCCGGACGTCTCGGCGTGATGGACTACTACAAGATGGAAAACATCCAGGCCGACACCGGCATGCGCAAGGTGATCGGCGGCGACGAGAAGAAGTAAGGGCGCATCACCGATCCCGCGGCCTTCGACCTCTGGATCGAAGGTAGGGCGCGACCGCCGGGCGCGCCGATCCGGGTCTCGAATGCTCCTCGTTTATCGCGGCGGGCCCAGCGGTCCCGCCCCACCTTCAGACCCACGCAAACCAGCCTTCGTTTTCCATCATGCGCACACTCGCCTCGTTCAGCCACGCCGATCCGGCGCATCTTCTTCGGATGCGTCTGGAGGGCAGCGGCATCGCGGCGCATGTGCGCGACGAAAACATGGTCACGCTCGACTGGCTCGCATCGCTCGCGGTGGGCGGCGTGAAGGTCGACGTGGCCGACGAGGACTACGAAGCCGCCCTGGCCGTTCTTAACGACGAGCCGTCCGGCTCGGATTCCATCCCTCCGACTTCGCCCACCGATTGAACCTCGTGCCGCTCGCGCACGCACCCCATCCGCCATGAACTGGGTATTGGACCATCTTCAGATCATCATCGTGGTCGCCGGCGCGATCGCCTACTGGATCAACCAACGCGCCCGCGAAAAAGCCGGCCAGGAGGCCGACTACGACGAGGACGGCATACCGGAGAACCGTCCCGCTCCGCGCATGGAAACGCAGACGCGCGAACTCTCGCCGCAGAATCGCGGCGGCGTCGACATCGACCAGGAGGAGCGCGCGCGCCGCATCCGCGAAGAGATCCAGCGCAAGATCGCCGAGCGTCGCGGCCGTGCTCCCGGCTCCGGTCCCGCCGCGCCTCCGCCGGTGCCGCGACTGGACCCGTTTCGTCCGGTGTTTCAGGAGGAGGCCCGCCCGGTGCCGCCGCCGATCCGTCGCGCCGAACCTTCGATGCCGCCGCCCATGCCCGTGCCGGCGCCCCAGGCGGTCAACCCCTACGACGATGCCGCCGCGCTGGAACGTCAGCGTCGCTTGGCGGAGCAGTTGGAGGAACTCGAGACGCAGCGTCGCGAGGCCCGGCGCGCGGCCAGCCAGACGCGCGGCGAAGGAGCGACCGTGGTCGCCGCGCCGGCTCTCGGCGGAGTCGCTGTCGGCGCGCGAAGCGTCGCGGCCGAGCTGCGCGACCCGCGCGCCCTGCGCCGCGCCTTTGTTTTGCGCGAAGTGCTTTCGGCGCCGGTGGCGCTGCGTTGAGCCGGATCGGAGGCGGAGGGGCGACGAGCCGAGGCTCGTCGCCCAAAGCGGCGTCTTGCCGCCGCAGTCGACAGGGACTTGGCTCGCGGTTCCATGACTCTCTCCGCCCTCGTCAATCCCACGGTCCTCACGCAGCCGGTCTACGAGCCGGGAAAACCCATCGAGGACGTGGCGCGCGAACTCGGCCTCGATCCCGCCGGGATCATCAAGCTCGCCTCGAACGAGAACCCGCTCGGGCCCTCGCCGCTCGCCGTCGCCGCCGCGACCAAGGCGCTCGCGCAGAGCGAGCTGTATCCCGACGGCGGCGTGGTGGCGCTGCGCGCCAAGCTCGCCGCGCGCCACGGGTTGGCGCCGGAGCAGTTCGTGGTCGGCAACGGCTCGAACGAACTGCTCGAGTTGCTCGGCCACGTTTTCCTGCGTCCGGGCGACGAGGTGGTGATGGGCGCGCCGGCCTTCATCGTCTACAAGCTGGTGGCGCTTTTGTTTGGAGCGCGCGCCGTGGAGGTGCCGCTGGTCAATCACCGCCACGATCTCGCGGCGCTCGCGCGCGCGATCACTCCGCGCACGAAGATCGTTTTCCTGCCGAGCCCGAACAACCCGACCGGCACGGCCAACACCGAGGCGGAGATCCTGGAGTTTGTGCGCGGGCTGCCGGAGCATGTCGTCTTCGCCTTTGACGAGGCGTATGCGGAATTTTTGGAAAACGCGCCCGACATCCGCCCGCTGATCGCGGAGGGGCGAAAGGTGATCGGCCTGCGCACCTTCTCAAAGATCTACGGCCTCGCCTCGCTGCGCGTCGGCTACGGCTACGCCTCGGCGGAGATGGCGGCGCTGCTCAACCGCGTGCGCCAGCCCTTCAACGTGAACGCCATCGGCCAGGCGGCGGCGATCGCGGCGCTGGACGACAACGATTTTGTGAAACGCACGCGCGATACGAACGCCGCGGGGCTGCGTCAGCTCGAGGCGGCGTTTACCGCGCGCAAACTGGAGTGGGTGCCGAGCGTGGCGAACTTCATGCTCGTGAAGGTCGGGGACGGCGCGCGCGGCTTCGTGGAGCTGCAGAAGCGCGGCGTGATCGTGCGTCCGATGAAGCCCTACGGCATGCCGGAGTGGCTGCGCGTGACGGTCGGAACCGAGGCGCAGAACGCGCGTCTGCTCGCGGCGCTGGACGAGGTGTTGAGGTAGAATGTGACGCGAGCAGGCCGTCCGCTTGCGGACGCTTTTGGCGGACGATGCGTCCGAGGGAGCGCCCGCGAGCGGGCGGCCTACGTGGATCGTCAGGCGAGCAGCGCGCCTTCGTGGCGGAGGAGCCAGCGTTTGCGTTCGAGGCCGCCGGCGTAGCCGGTGAGGGAGCCGTTGGCGCCGATCACGCGGTGGCAGGGGACGACGATGCTGATTGGGTTGGCGCCGTTGGCCGAGCCGACGGCGCGGGCCACGCTGCCGGTCTCGGAGGCGAGACGGGCGTAGCTCCAAGTAGTGCCGAAGGGAATACGCACCAACGCCTGCCAGACGCGACGCTGGAAGGGCGTGCCCACGGTTGGGGCGAGCGGGAGGGTGAAGGCGTTGAGCCGGCCGGCGAAATAGGCCGAGAGTTCGGCGGCGGCGGCGGCGGCGCGGTCGGTGTTTGCGGAGATGGCCGCGCCGGCGCCGAGGAGCGACGGAAGCGATTGTTCGTCGGCGAAGAGCACCGCGGCGAGCGCGCCGGTGTCGTCGACCGCGATGGTGAGCTCGCCGACGGGCGTGGGTAGTTTTGCGGTGTGAAAGGCGGGCATCGAAAGAGACGACTTAGGCTTTGAGGTGCCAGAGGTGGGCGGTGGCGAGGCTGCGGTGCGGTGAAAAAGGAAGCATGAGGCGGCGGGTGGCGTCGACGTCCGGGCGATGGTCTAGGGTGAAGAGACGTTGCAGGCCGCCGGTCAGGCCGGTGTCACCGTAGGGGGTGCAGTCGGCGAAGCCGAGGCCGCGCATGAGGACGTAGTTCACGGTCCAGGGGCCGAGGCCCTTCACCTCGAGCAGGGCGCGTTCGGCACGGGTGGCGGAGCCGGTGGCGAGTTTTTCGAGGTCGAGCGCGCCGTAGGCCACGAGCTTCGCGGTGTCGAGGAGCGTGCGGATTTTTTGGCGGGAGAACTGGCGCGTGGAGAGTGCCGAAGGCGTGAGCGCGGCGACGGCGGCGGGGGAGGGCGGCGTGACGAATCCGTCGCCGACCGGTTCGCCGGCAAGTTCGGTGAGCGCGCGGCGGAGGCGGAAGGCGAAGGGCAGGTTTATCTGCTGGCCGAGGATGGCCCAGAGAAGGGCGTCCCACGGCGTGAAGTATTGCGGGAGGCGGAGGGATTCGCGGCCGGCGACGAGACGGGAAAGGCCCAGCATTTTCGCGAGGCGGGAGAAACCGGCGGCGTCTTGCGCGAGACCGAGGAGGCGGGCGACGCGTGCGGCGGCCTCGGCGCGGAGGCCGGGCGGCAGATCGGCGGGAAGCGTGAGCGTGGCGGTGTGCTCCGAGGCGGCGCGGGAGAAATCGAGCGTGAGGCGGAAAGCGCGGCCGGCGATGCGCGTGGCGGCGTGATAGACGACGCCGTCGAGCCGTTCGGAGATGCTTTGCGGATCGCGGCCGAGTTGGGCGAGGAGACGGTCGAGCGGATAGTCGGGCGGGAGAGAGAATGTGATCGGGCCGGGCTCGCGGAGGACGCGGGTGGCGGCGGGCGTCAGGCCGGTGCGGGTGCGGAAGGCGTCGTTGAAGGTGCTGAGGGACTCGTGGCCGACGGCGAAGGCGACGTCGGCGAGCGGAGCGTCGGTGGAAACGAGTTTATGGCGGGCGGCGGCGAGGCGGGCTTCGGCGATCAATTCGGCGGGCGTGGCGTGGAAGTGTTGGCGGAAGAGTTCGTGGGCGCGGGTGGCGCCGTAGCCGGTGCGGCGGACGAGCGCGGCGGCGTCGGCGAACTTGGCGGGGCCGGCGCGGAGCTCGGCGACGACGGCCTCGATGGTTTCCAAGACGGGATCGACGCCTCGCGCGTAGTCGTCGGGGTGGCACTTCTTGCACGCGCGCAGGCCTGCGGCGCGGGCGGCTTCGCAGGTGGGGAAGAACCGGACGTTTTCGGGCTTGGGTTTGCGGGCGCGACAGGAAGGGAGGCAGTAGATGCCGGTGGTCAGCACGCCGGTGAAGAAGCGCCCGTCGTAGGTCGGATCGCTCGCGAGGAGGCGGCCGTAGAGCGTGGCGTGGGAGAGGCGCATCGTGCGGGTGGGCGGAGTGGTCACGATACCGCAGGCGCGGCGAGGCGTCCACCGGCGGCTTCCGGTGCAATTTTTCGGGCGCCCAGGCCGTGATGGAGGACGCGGCTCTGTCCGCGCCGGTTGGCGGGAGCGGCGGGCACGGAGGCCCGCCCTCCAGGGGGTTGCGGGGGCTTACTTTGTCGCGGCGTAGGCTTCCATGCCGACGCAGGAGCAGACGAGGTTGCGGTCGCCGTAGACGTTGTCCACGCGGCCGACGGCGGGCCAGAACTTGCTGGCGCGGGTCCAGGGCGCGGGGAAGGCGGCGAGGTCGCGCGAGTAGCCGCGTTTCCATTCGTCGGCGCAGACCACGAGCGCGGTGTGCGGGGCGTTCTTGAGCGGGTTGTCGAGCTTGTCCGCCTCGCCGTTGGCGACGGCCTGCATCTCGCCGTGGATGCCGATGAGGGCGTCGCAGAAGCGATCCAGCTCGGCGAGGCTTTCGCTCTCGGTGGGCTCGATCATGAGCGTGCCGGCGACGGGCCAGCTCATGGTCGGGGCGTGGTAGCCGTAGTCCATGAGGCGCTTGGCGGCGTCCTCGACCTCGACGCCGTGTTTTTTCCAGCCGCGCAGGTCGATGATGCACTCGTGGGCGACGCGTCCGTTTTGGCCGCGATAGACGACGGGGAAGAATTTCTCGAGGCGGGCGGCGACGTAGTTGGCGTTGAGGATGGCGAGCTTGGTCGCCTCGGTGAGGCCTTCGGCGCCCATCATGCGGACATACATCCACGGGATGACGAGGATGCTGGCGCTGCCGTAGGGCGCGGCGGATACGGCGCCGATGGCGGACGGGACGAAGGACTCGCTCTCGCCGGCGCGGGCGTGGCGGGGCGCGGCGACGGCGTGGCCGGGCAGGTAGGGCGCGAGGTGGGCGGCGACGCAGACGGGGCCGACGCCGGGGCCGCCGCCGCCGTGCGGGATGCAGAAGGTCTTGTGGAGATTGAGGTGGCACACGTCGGCGCCGATGCGGCCGGGCGAGGTGAGGCCGACCTGGGCGTTCATGTTGGCGCCGTCCATGTAAACCTGGCCGCCCTTCGCGTGGACGTGGGCGCAGATCCCTTGTATTGTGGTTTCGAATACGCCGTGGGTGGACGGGTAGGTGATCATGACCGCGGCGAGGCGGTCGGCGTGCTGGTCGGCCTTGGCCTTGAGGTCGGCGACGTCGATGTTGCCCTGGGAATCGCAGGCGACGGGGACGACCTCGTAGCCGCACATCACGGCGGAGGCGGGGTTGGTGCCGTGGGCGGAGGTCGGGATGAGGCAGATCGTGCGGTGGCCCTGGCCGCGGGCCTCCTGGTAGCCGCGGATGGCGAGGAGGCCGGCGTATTCGCCCTGGGAGCCGGCGTTGGGCTGGAGGGAGACGGCGGAGAAGCCGGTGATCTCGGAGAGCCAGGCCTCGAGCTCGCGGGCGAGGCGGGCGTAGCCGCGGCGCTGGTCCTCGGGGGCGAAGGGGTGGATGGCGCCGAACTCGGGCCAGGAGACGGGGAACATCTCGCTGGCGGCGTTGAGCTTCATGGTGCACGAGCCGAGCGAAATCATCGAGTGGCACAGGGAGAGATCCTTGGCCTCGAGGCGCTTGATGTAGCGGAGGAGCTCGTGCTCGGTGTGGTGGCTGTTGAAGACCTTGGCGGAGAGGTAGGTGGACTGGCGCGCGTGGGGCGCGGGGAACGGCGCGGCGTCCTCGGCGCGGAGCTCGGCGGATTCGCTGAAGCAGACGAGCACGTCGCGGAGGTCGGACTCGGAGACGGTTTCGTCGAGGGAGAGGGCGACGGTGGTCTCGTCGACGGGGCGGAGGTTGATCTTCTTCGCCTCGGCGTTGGCGAGGACGCGGGCGGCGGAGACCCGGCCGACGGTGAGGGTGTCGAACACCGGACCGGAGTTGACCACGGCGCCGGCGCGGCGGAGCGCGGCGGCGAGGAGCGTGGTGGCGTTTTGGATACGGGTGGCGATGCGGCGGAGGCCGGCGGGGCCGTGCCAGACGGCATACATCGACGCCATGACGGAGAGCAGCACCTGGGCGGTGCAGATGTTGGACGTGGCCTTGTCGCGGCGGATGTGCTGCTCGCGGGTGCCGAGGGAGAGACGCATGGCGGGACGGCCCTGGGCGTCCTTGGAGACGCCGACAAGGCGGCCGGGCATCTGGCGCTTGAGGGTGTCGCGCGTGGCGAAGAAGCCGGCGTGGGGGCCGCCTCCGCCGAGGGGGACGCCGAAGCGTTGGGCGGAGCCGACGGCGACATCGGCGCCGAATTCCCCGGGGGCGCGGAGGAGGGTGAGGGCGAGGAGGTCGGTGGCGGCGACGCAGTAGCCCCCGACGGCGTGGACGCGGGCGAAGAGGTCGGAGAAGTCGTGAATGTCGCCCGTGGTGTCGGGGTATTGCACGAGCACGCCGAAGAGGCCGGCGGTGGCGGCGACGTCGAGGGACGAGTGGTCGCCGACCTGGACGGTGATGCCGAGGGGCTTGGCGCGGGTCTGGACGATGTCGATGGTCTGCGGATGGCAGCGCTCGGAGACGAAGAAGACGCCGCCGTCGACGTCCTTGGCGCGGTGGCAGAGCATCATGGCCTCGGCGGCGGCGGTGCCCTCGTCGAGGAGGGAGGCGTTGGCGATGTCGAGGCCGGTGAGATCGGTGACGAGGGTCTGGAAGTTGAGGAGGGCTTCGAGGCGGCCTTGGGCGATCTCGGCCTGGTAGGGGGTGTAGGCGGTATACCAGCCGGGGTTTTCGAGGATCGTGCGCTGGATGACGGGCGGGGTGATCGTGCCGTGGTAGCCCTGGCCGATGTAATTGCGGAAGACCTTGTTGAGGCCGGCGATCTCCCGGAGTTCGGCGAGCGCGGCGGATTCGCTGAGGGGGGCGGGAAGGGCGAGAGGCTTTTCGAGGCGGATCGAAGCGGGGACGGTGGCGTCGATCAGCGCCTCGAGCGTCGGATAGCCGACGGCGGCGAGCATTTTTGCCCGCTCTTCCGGGGTGGGCGAGTTGTGGCGCGGCACAAAGGCGTCGGTCGGCGCGAGGAGAGCGGCGAGAGCGGAGCTGTTGGCGGAAACGGAGGCGGGCGCGGAGGCGGACATGATTGCTGCGCAGCGTGGGAGGGGGTGGCGGCGCGGCAAACGCAAAGGAGGTAGTTTTGGCGCGAGACTGGGACGTTTGGAGTCGCGAGCGCGCGAGGCCGGGCCGGGCGCGGGGGCCGCGCGGGGCGTTCCGGGCGGCTCGTCGCTTTTGGAAGCTCGCGGGGCGAGGGAAGATGTGCGCGAAAACACCGGCGAACGCGGCGTCTCGACAGGTCTCGCCCGCGGAGGACGGGGGGACTGGGCGGCGGAAAGCGACCGAGGCGCTGGCTCGTCCGCTGCTTTTGGAGAACGGCCAATGAACCATCCAGTCATAGGGCTTTCCGCCCTGCTTCTCCTCAGCACCACCTCCTTGTTTGGAGCGACCATCGCGCAATGGACTTTCGAGACCTCCCTCCCCACGACGGCCGGACCCTTGGCCCCCGAGGTCGGCGCCGGTTCGGCGACTTCGAGCACGGGCGGAACATTCAGCAATCCCGCGGGCTGGGCGACCTCCGAGTCGTGGTCCTCGACGGCGTGGGACAGCGGCGACTACTTCCAGTTTCAGGTGAGCTCGACCGGCTACGCGGACATCTCGGTCTCGTGGCAGCAGACGGGCAGCAACACCGGCCCCCGGGACTTTGTCCTCCAGTATAGCACCGACGGGACCGCCTTCACGACCTTCGCCGGCTATTCGCTCACCAACGATTCCTGGAACGCCTCATCGGCGCCGGTCGCCAGCGTGAAATCTTTTTCCCTGAGCGATATAATTCTGCTCAACGGCGACGCTTCCATCTTCTTTCGCCTGACCCAATCGGGAACGACATCGATCTCGGGAGGCGTCGTCGCGGCGGGCGGGACGGGCCGCGTGGACACGTTCACGGTCACGGGGACCGCCGTGCCGGAGCCTTCGACGTATGGCGCTTGGCTTGGCGCGCTTGCGTTGGCCGCCGGTGCCGCCCGCCGTCGTCCGTCGGCGTGACCGGAAAAGGCGCGAGACCGGAGATGTAGTGATATGATAACTACGAAGGCTCGGGGTGCGCGTTTCGGGCGGCCGGTCTTTCCCGGTAGCGTCGACGAGGGCGCTCCTTCGCGTCCGTCCCCGTCGCCGGACAGCGACGCGCCGAAAGTGTCACCCGAACGTTGCCCAGGCCGGTTGCGGCCGGCTCCGGCGCGTGGAGTGCTAAGGCGGGTTCCGATGACCGAGTCCACGACAAGCTCCTTCCGAAAACCAGGCCGGGCCGGCCGTCGCCTCGGCCGCCGACCGCCGAATCCAATCATGTCCAACCAGTTCACCTCTCCCCGCGCTTCGTGCGGATCTCGCGGCCTCGGATTCACGCTGATCGAGCTGCTCACCGTGATCGCGATCATCGGCATCCTCGCCGCGATCCTGATCCCGGTCGTCGGCAAGGTGCGCCAGCACACTAAGTTCGCGGTCAACGTGAGCAACGTCCGGCAATGGACGACCGCCTGCACGCTCCACATGGCTGACTGGAAGGGCTACGTTCCCTACCAGGGGACCGGCACGGGCGCGAACGGTTCGCTCCAGCGCGTGGATCTGGGGGACGAGACGCCGTTCACGGTCGGCGGCGTTCTGCCGTGGTGGAACGCGTTGCCCAAATACATCGGCATGCCGACGCTCAAGGAGCTCAACGTCCGCAACGCGTTGCCCAAGATCGGGGACGGCTCCTTTTGGGTTTCGCCCCTGGCCGAGCGTCCGCCGACGAGCATGGAGTGGGCCTCCTTCCTCTGCTATTCCACGGCGCGCAGCAGCAACACGATGGGAAGCGCGCCGGCCAACCGGATGGTGGCCAACATCACCAAGCTGGTGACGCGCAACGCGGACGGCTCGGTGCGGGAGTTCGTGTCCCCGTCGCGCACCGTGGTGTTTGCGGAGACCGCCTTGTTCACCCGCGCCCTGGACGGAACGACCCCGTTCTCGCAAAACAGCGCGCGTGTGACGGTCGATCCGATCGATCTCGCGCATTTCAACCGCAGCGGCGCCGCCGCAAACCGGGGCGGGTTGCAGGGCAAGGCCGCCGTCGGATTTTTCGACGGCAGCGTGCGGACCTTCAGCGGCGCCCAGCTCAAGGACCATGGCGGCGCCGACCCCGGGGGCAGCGGCAACAACGACAACCAGAAGGGCAACAACGCCGACCGCGTGGTGTGGCGCCTGACGCCGAACTGAACCGCAAGGCGCGGCGATCACGCCCGCGTTCCGATTCCCGATCTTTCGTATCCATCTATGAACTACCCTGAACTTCTCCCGCGCCTGGCGCGCGGTCTCTGCCGGCGGGTGGCTTCGGCTCTCGCGGCCGCGGTCTCCGTCCTGGCCCCGGCCGTAGCCTCGGCCCAGATTTCCTACACCGGAAGCCCCTACGTCCAGAACTTCGACTCGCTGGCGAGTTCCGGCTCCGCCGCGCCCTTCGTGGACAACACCACGATCCCCGGCTGGTATGTGGAGAACCACGACACCGGTTATGCGACCGGGGACGTCACGGGCGCGTTGCTGTTCGCCGGCTCCCGCCAGGCGCAGAGCGACAACTACACCCCGGGCACGGGCTCCTCCAACACCGGCGCCCTCTACAGCTTCGGCGTCGCGGGCGTGAACGGCGTCGAGGACCGGGCGTTGGGCGCGATCGGCTCGGGCACCCCCGACGATTTCTTCATCGGCATGGCGGTGAAAAACGACACCGGGCTGCCGCTCTCCAGCTTCACCGTCACCTATGACGGCGAACAGTGGCGGCTCGCCGGAAACGCCACCCAGCGCGCGGAGACCGTTTATGCGTTCTACCGCATCGGCGGCACCGCCTTCGACGGCACCGGCACGTGGACTCCGTTGACCGCGCTGGACTTCACCTCGCCCAACGTGAGCGCCTCCGCCAGCGGTTCCGCGCTCGACGGCAACGCCTCGGGCAACCGCGTGGCGGGCCGGACCGCGACCGTTTCCGCTCCCGTGCAGCCCGGCGACATCGTGTGGATACTCTGGATGGATATCGACCACGGGGGCAGCGACCACGGCATGGCTCTGGACAACGTGCAGTTCACCGCCACCACGGCGACGGCCGGAGCCCCGGTGATCTCCAGCTCCACGAGCGCCACGGGCGCGGCCAACTCCGCGTTCGTCTACCAGATCGTCGCGTCCGGGTCGCCGAGCTCCTACGGCGCGAGCGACCTCCCCGCCTGGCTTTCGGTGAACACCTCCACCGGCGAGCTCACGGGAACTCCGACCGCCCCCGGCGTCTTTCCGGTCACCGTCTCCGCGACCAACGGCACCGGCACCGGTTCCGCGGTCGTGACCATCACGATCTCGCCCGATCCGCGCGCGCCCGTCATCGCCTCGGGCCAGACGATCACTCACCTGATCAACACCGCGCTGAGCTATCAGGTGCAGGCGTCGAACAGCCCGACCTCATTCACGATCGGAACCATTCCGAACGGGCTCTTTTTCGACACGGCCGCCGGCGTCATCTCCGGCACGCCGACCACGACCGCGACCTTTAACAACATTCCGGTCAGCGCGACCAACGAGTTCGGCACCGGCACGGGCACCATCAACATCGCCCTGGTGAGCGCGCCCGTTTACACCGGCGATCTCGTGATCTCGGCCTACGCGGGCGCCTCCGACTTCAGCGTGACGCTCGGGTTTACCCAGTCTCCGTTCGCGTATCTCTTCGAGAACCTGCCGCCGGGTCTGGTCAACAACTCCGGCGCGGTGCTTTCGGGGACGGTTCCGTCGGCGGGCGAGTATTCGTTCACCGTCACCGCGACCAACGACCAAGGATCGACGGCCGTCACCGTCGCGCTGAAGGTGATCGACTCGACGGCGCAGGCGGCGATCCCGCAAAACGTCGTCGTCAACAAGTTTTCCAACTCGGAGCCTGATCGCGTCGAGCTGCTGGTGATCGGCAACGGCACGCCCGGCTCCACCGTGGACATGCGCGGCATGATCCTGAAGGATTTCAGCGGCGACATCGCCAACGACGGCGGCGGCCGCCACGTGTTCTCCAACGACAGCCTCTGGAGCGCGGTGCCGGCCGGAACTCTTGTCGTGCTCTCCGCCGGCGTCTCGCAGCCCCAGGACGAGTCCGTTTCGGACCATGTGCTCGCGATCAATCTCGGCAACACGACCTACTTCGCCGGTTCGGGCAGCTTCGACATCGCGACCCGCGAGATGGTGATGATCAAGGCGGCCGGCATGGGCACGGGCGGAGTCGCGGGCGGCATCCACGCCCTCGCCTCCGGCGGCACGACCGCCGCGCAATACGTCGCGTTCCTCGGCCCCAAGATCGGCGCCACGGCGACCACCGCCTTCGGTTTCGGCGTCTACGTCAACAACGCCACCTCGACGCTCGCCGACTTCACCGGCACCGGCGCCACGGGCAACGTGGCCTTGGCGAGCTTGAGCTTCGGCGCGGCGAACAACCCGACCAACCTGGCCTACATCACGTCTCTTCGCCCCGCGTCGCTGTCTCCCGTGCAGGCCTGGCGCCAGACCCACTTCGGTGTCACGACCAACTCCGGCGACGCGGCGGATGCGGCGGACCCGGACGGGGATGGTATTCCCAACCTGATCGAATACGCCACCGGCACCCATCCCATGGCGGCGAACGCGAGCGTCGTGGACCTCGCCAAATCCGGCGACTTCCTGACCTTGGCCTTCCCCGTGGTCGAGGACGCGTCGCTCACCTACACCGTGCAGGCGAGCAACGACCTCGCCGCCGGGTTCGTCCCGGCGACGGGGACGGTCGGCACGAGCGGCGGCATCCGGACCTACACGGACGACGTCTCGCTCGCCACGCCGGGCGTGCGCCGCTTCCTCCGCTTGCAGGTCGGTCGCGCGGAGTAAGCGGAGGTCGGACAGCTTCGTTGATCTTTTGCCTTCCGCGGCATCCGGCCGGCGCCTTTTCAGGCGCCGGCCTTTTGGGTTCTTAGGCGGGCGTGCGCGTCCCTGAGCACGCGGCTCGGGGAGGGCGTGCGAGGTTCCCCTCGCAAACCACGGGCGGAGGGACCGGCCCGTCCACCGAAAAGTCCGAAAGCATGGAGTAACGGGTATCCGTGAATGGCTCTGAGTTGCTACGCGCGGGACCGGATGTTTTTTGGCGCCGATGAACACCGCAGCGGCGCGCGCCGCGCATATCGATCGCCGGCTCGCCGAGCTTTACCCGGAGACCCCGGTGCCGCTCGACCACACCTCGCCCTACACCTTGCTCGTGGCGGTGCTGCTTTCGGCGCAATGCACGGACAAGCGGGTAAACCTCCAGACCCCGGGGCTTTTCGCCAAGGCCGACACGCCGTGGAAAATGGTCGGGCTGACGGTGGAGGAGATCGATTCGCACGTGCGCCCCTGCGGACTCGCGCCGCGCAAGGCGCAGGCGATTCGGAGGCTCTCCGAGATCCTGATCGAAAAACACGGCGGCGAAGTGCCGCGGAGTTTCGAGGCGCTCGAGGAACTGCCGGGCGTGGGACACAAGACGGCGTCGGTGGTGATGGCGCAGGCCTTCGGGGTGCCGGCGTTTCCGGTGGACACGCATATCCACCGCCTGGCGCAACGCTGGAAACTGACGCGGCTCGGAGGGAGCGTGGAGGAGACGGAGCGCGATCTGAAACGGCTCTTCCCGGAGGCGCATTGGAACGCGTTGCACCTGCGGATCATTTTTTACGGCCGGGAGCATTGCTCCGCGCGAGGCTGCGACGGCATGAGCTGCATGCTGTGTCGGGAAGTGTTTCCCGACCGGAAGCGCGCCGTGCGGGTGAAGCGGGCCTGAGGCCGCGTCGGGTTTTTAGCCTGCTGCCGAGGCCGTAGCACGGAACCGCTTTCGGGTGAAGCACGCCGGGCTTTGGGTTTGGCGGGAGGGCGGGGCGGGTTTTGGTTGGCGGCACTATGGCTACCACGTCTTCGAAGGGTTTTGCGGCATTGGTCACCGGCGCCTCGCGCGGCATCGGGCGCGGCATCGCGGTCGAGCTCGCCAAGGCGGGCGGCCGCGTGGCGATCAACTACGCGGGCAACGCGGAGGCCGCGGCCGAAGCCCTCGAGCTGGTGAAGGCCGCGGGCGGCGACGGCTTCATCGTGCAGGGCGACGTGGCGGTGGCGGCGGACCGCGAGCGCATGGTGGCGGAGACGGTCGCGAAGTTCGGCCGCATCGACGTGCTGGTGAACAACGCCGGCGTGGCGCCGAAGGTGCGCGCCGACCTGCTCGACGCGGGCGAGGAGAGCTTCGACCGCCTCTTCGCGATCAACCTGAAGGGACCGTTTTTCCTGTCGCAGCTCGTGGCGAAGCAGATGTTGCAACAGGCGCCCGACGCGGAGGGGTTTCGCGGTCGCATCGTGAACATCACCTCGATCTCGGTCTACACGGCGTCGATCAACCGCGGCGACTACTGCATGGTGAAGGCGGGGCTCGCGATGATGACGAAGCTCTTCGCCGACCGCCTCGCGAACGACGGCATCAACGTCTACGAGATCCGCCCCGGCGTGATCGCGACGGACATGACCGGCGGCGTGAAGGAGAAATACGACAAGCTCATCATCCACGACGAGCGCGGCATCACGCCGATCCGCCGCTGGGGAAAACCCGAGGACATCGGCCGCGCGGTGCGGGCCATCGCCGAGGACCGTTTCCCGTTCTCGACCGGCGCGTGCTTCGACGTGGACGGCGGCTTCCACCTGCAGCGGCTGTGAGGCCGTGAGGCGACACGCCTTGGCGAGGCGGCTGGATTTAGTCGGATTTAGTGCGCTTTTTCGGGCGGCGGACTGTCGAACAGTCCGCCGCTTTCGTTTTCGCCGGAGTAGCTTGGCCGGGCGTTCGGATCGGTGCGCGGCCAGGGAAAGTAGGAGCCGTCGAAACAGAGAGGGAAAATCAGCTCGCGTGGATGCACGGCTTGGTTGGCGTCAGTGAGCTTGAAGTTGTCCTCCTGACCGGCGGACCAGATGGCGCGGAGTTCGCGGGAATATTTCACCGGCTGGTCGTCGAAGTAGTCGTGCGGGACGTTGGGGAGGTAGACGGGGACGAGTTCGTCGAGCGTGGCGGGAAAAGCGCAGTCGTGGGCGTCGTGATAAAGGCGGAGGGCGATCAGGGTTTCGGCGAGGGAGATTCGGGTTTGCTGGCGGAGGCGGTGGTCGAGAAACACGCTCAAGGTCGGGACCAACCCGTCGTGGGCGAGGCGCTTGCCGAGCCGATTGATCCAGTCGTCGTATTGCTCGCAGAGAAAACCATGGGCGGCGTGACCGGAGGGAATCCGGGCTTTGCGTTCGGCGAGCGGCAAATCCACGCCGGTGCCGAGCCGCGATAGATCGGGGATGATGTAGTTGAGCGTTTGGTCGGGCTTGAAGAGAAAGGGCAGGCGATAGGTAAGGCGATGTCCGGCGGGGCGGTTCCAACTTGCGGGCCATTCATCGGGCTTGGGTAACACGCGGGCCAAGAGCTCGGCCTTGCGATACTCGGCGGCGAGCATGTGGGTGAAATTGTCCGAAGACGGACGAGCGCCGGCGAAATGTTTGCGCAGGCTGACGAGGTCGTCGGTAGGGGTGCGGGGATCGGAAATCAGCACGGCTGCGGCCTCCGAGGCGGCGGCGTGGATTTTGAGGGAATAAAGATAGTGCAACGCGTCCCCTCGGCTTTGCTCCAGGAGGTTCGCGGCGTGGAGGCAGTCGAGGAGGAGGGCGGTGGCGTCGGCGTGGTCGTTCGCCCGTTGAAGCTGGCGGGCGCGCAAAACGGCAAGGTATGCGGGGAGGTGGATCGGTGGCGGCAGGCCGAGCTCGACCTCGAGGTCGGCGGAGAGCGGAAACTGGGAGTGCTGGTATGTTTTTAAGCGGCGGATTGCCTCGACCGCGAAGTCTCGGCCGTGAAGCCACGCGGCGACTTCCTGATCATCCCAGCGGGTGTTTGATAACGCGTCGTAGAAGGCGGTCGTGTCGAACTCTGCTGGAGAGCCGAGGCGCTTGGTGGCGTCGGCGATGACGAGGTATGCGTTTTTGGAGTCGGGGATTTGGCGCGGTTCGTAGCGGAGGGCGCTGGTGTCGAGGAGATCGTCGTCGAAGGAGCAGGCGAGGAGGCCGATGACGATGATCGCGAGCAGGACGGCGGTGATGCGCCAGGTGCAGCGCCAGACGCGGTTGGGGCGGGACGGGCGCGTGGATGCGATCATCGGCGACTAGGTGAGCCAAGTGGCGGAGGCAAATGCTGCGTGTGCGAACTCAGAGCTCCACGTCGCGGCAGCGGGCCTCGAGGTGACGCGAGACGTCCTCGATCGCGGTCGCGTCGAGGGGCGGAACGACGAACCCCGTGTGTCCGGAGGCGGGGCGGCCTTCGATGGCGGCGGGGAGTTCGCGCGGGCTCAGCACGTGGACGGTGTTCGTCGCGCCGCCGTCTTTGCGGATGATCGTCCAGCCGGGGAAGACAAGAAGGGCGTGGACGGGGACGGGGCGTCCGAGCTCGCGTTGGAGGAACTCGGCGAGCCACTCGGCTTGGCGGCGGGCTTGGTCGAGCCCGTGCTGGTCCTCGCCCCAAGGGAAGGCGAGGGCACGGCCGTCGAAAATGATTTCGTGGGCCATGACGCCGACGCGGGTGCGGCCTTGGCGGCGGGTCTTGGTCTCGATGGCGAAGACACCGGCGGGGCCGACGACGATGTGGTCGATGTTGTAGGGGGTTTTGTGGCTGGTTGGCGGGTCGCCGGCGGGAAGATCGTGAAACACCCGGTGGCCGGTCGCCTTGAGCGGCTCGAGGTGCTCGGCGACGATGCGTTCGCCGAGGAGGCCGAGAGTGAG
>CBINJQ010000019.1:0-24240 GCA_966251015.1 uncultured Akkermansia sp.
GCGTTGATTTAGCGAGGCTTAGCGAAATTTAGCGGTTCAATACACTCCGCCTTTGCGGGCCGCGCGTTTCCTCACGCCGACATCCGTCCGCGGGAGAGGCGCCTCGCCCTCGTCCCGCGGACGTTTGCCGATCAGTATTCGGTGACCAAGGTCGCGACGTTTTTGTTCGTCGTCGCCCCGCCGCCGATCTGGCCGACGTTGTTCAGCCCGCACGCGTAGACCGAACCGTCCTCGCGACGGAAAAAGGTCCACAGGCCGTTCGTCGACACCTCGACGACACGCGTGAGATCGGTGATCGTCCCGTTCAGATTCATCTTCACCAAGGTCGGATAGGGATGCGAAGTCGCCGTCATCGTCGTGCTGTTGACGCCCAAGGCGCCGAACATGTTGGAACCCCAAGCCACCACCCGGCCATCGCGCTTGAGAACAAAACGATTTCCCCCGCTCGAGTAGATCGCGACGGCGTCGTTCAGCCCTGCGATTTGCGACGGATACATGCTGTTGCGGATCGGGCCGTCGCCCAGCATGCCCTGTCCCCACGCCCAAACCGTGCCGTCCCCTCGGACCGCGTAGGATGAATTGCTCGCGGACGCCACGCAGACGACGTCCATGAAGGGCGTCCCATGGTAATCGAGAACCGGCGCGGCATAGCCGCGATCAGCGGTGGTTCCGTCGCCCAGTTGTCCGTATCCATTATAACCCCACGACCACACCGCGCCGTTGTAGTCCACGGCGAGAAAACTGGATCCGCCGTTAGCGACTTGTTCGGCGCTGATCGGCCTGGCGTCGGCGCTATCTATCCGAGTCACCGTAAGCGGCGTCTGCTCGTTCATGGACGTGATGCTCCACACCGTGCGGCTCTTCTGCTGGATCGCGCAAACCGTGTAGCTGCCAAGACCGTCGAAAATCCCGCTCATTTTTTCCAATCCGGGCACGATGGAGGGGGTCGCGTTCGCCGTGGTGTTCCATGTCCAGATCTTGCCGTATTCGTCCAAGGCCATCCGACGCACCGTTTGCGCGCCGGTGCTCCGCCAAAGACCGGGGGAAACGCTGAGGATACGCTTCAATCCCGCGTAACTCTCCGTCTGCGGCCCCACCTGGGCGGGAGTCGTGCCGTATCCGCTCCCCATGCCCCAAACCGTGCCCTCGAGATCGGTGTTCAAACTAAACGAGCCGCTGAGCGAGTTCGGACCGGGAACGATCCGGTGATGCCGGGCCACGGCGAAGGTCGGCTGCGGATAGGTCCGGCTCTCCCTCGTGCCATCACCCAGTTCGTATTGGCTGTTCGAACCGGTCGCCCAAGCCAGCCCGCCCTGAACATATAGGGTGTGCCGCAAACCGGATGACACGGTGCTGATCGTCGATCCCGGATGACTGCGCATCTTCACCGGAGTCGGACGCGGCGAGACGGTTGTTCCGTCTCCCAACTCACCCGCCGTGTTTTCACCGCAACCCCAGAGAAAGCCGTCGGACTTCAGAAAAAAGCTTTGGTTTGATCGAGAGGAGATCGCCACCACGCCGGTTTGCGTCTGCACGGGGACGCGGACGGGATCGAGGTAGTAGTTCACCGTCCCGTTGCCGAACTGGCCGGACGAATTGCCGCCGACCGCGAACACCCGCCCATCCGTTTTGAGGAAAAGACTGTGTTCACTCCCCGCCTCAATCGCTTTTACGCCGCTCATGTTCGGCACCTGAACGGGAGTGGTCGTGTAGGTGTTCCCGTCCGGAGGATAGCTTTCCACGCCGTCGCCCAGTTGCCCGGCCCAGTTGCTGCCCACCGCCCATACGGTTCCGTCGGTTTTTAGAAACAGACTATGCCCGCTGCCCGCCGACACCGCTTTCACACCAGTCAACGGCAGGCCGTTCACCATCACTTGAACCGCGGTCGAACGGCTCAGCGTGGTCCCGTCCCCCAGCTGGCCGCTCGAATTGTAACCACAGGCCCAAACCGTCCCGTCCACCTTGAGAAACAAACTGTGAAAGCTTCCGGCCGAGACGGCGGCCACCCCGGCGAGCGGAACGCCTCCCGCCAAAACCTGAACCGGGGTGTGGCGCTGTTGATTCGAACCGTCCCCAAGCTCGCCATTTCCGTTGCCGCCAGTCGCCCATGCGGTGCCGTCCGTCTTGACGAAGACGCTGTGAAAACCCGACCCCGAAGTCGATACCCCGGAGACCCCGGTCATGATCAGCACCGGCGTCGGCGCCGGCACCGCGCTGAACCCCCACCCCGAGAGATTGCCGTCCCCGAGCTGCCCGTAGGTATTCCAGCCCGTCGCCCAAAGCGACCCGTCGGATTTCAGATAAAAACTGGTCCAGTGTCCTGCGGATACGAATACGATGCTTTGCGCACGGAGCGCGGGCGAGACGCCCGGCGAAGCCAAGACCGCGGCCAAGCCGGATCCGATTAGGAAAGACCGGGCCGAGCAGGCCCACAGTCTCTTGAGTGTTTTCATGGGTGTTTGATGGTGCGTAATCGCACGGACCTAGACACCCGCTCCCGCGAATCCCTTTCAATTCGATTCCCCCGACCAACCGTCCGAGGCGTTGGGATTATGATCCTAACAGTCACAAAAATCTCCATCGCGATCAAAGGCCTTTCGAGGCGTTCGAAACCCTCGCCGGGATCGCCATAATTGCGTGGTAAAAAAGCGCTCGCCGACAAAACGGGTTTCGTTGCGCCCCCGGCCAACGAAGAAGGAGACCTCGCCTTCCGTTCGGCTTTTTAAACGGGGCCGTTACCGTCGCCCGCCTCGGGTATTCTTGGCCGCCGGAAACCCGGCGTCCCCGTTTGTTTCGCCGCCCCGTTCCGCTACACTTGCACCGGTTTGAAACCTCGCGTCGATCCCCGTCCCTTCCTCACCCCGCATCCGCCCGCGCCGCGCTCCTGCATAGTCCGCCAAAGCCTCCGCTTATGACCACTCCCATCCAACTCCTGATGATCGAGGACAACGAGATGGACGCCATCCTCGAGGCGCGCGAGCTCCAGCGTTCCGGCTTCACGCTCGCCATCACCCGAGTCGAAACCGAGCCCGACCTGCGCGCCGCCCTCGCCCGCCAAAGCTGGGATATCATCCTCTGCGATTTTACGCTCCCCGGCTTCAGCGGCGCCGACGCCCTCCGCATCGCCAAGGAGCTCGTTCCCGAAACCCCGTTCATCTTCGTCTCCGGCACCATTGGCGAGGAGGCCGTGGCCGAGGCGATGCGCTCCGGCGCGAAAGACTACGTGATGAAGGACCGCATCAAGCGCCTCGCCCCCGCGGTCGCCCGCGAGCTCAAGGAGGCGGCCGCGCGCCGCGAAGCGCGTCTCGCCGAACAATGGATGCGCGAGTCCGAGCACAAATACCGCCAGCTCTTCGACGCGTTGACCGAAGCCGTCTTCGTGATCGACGAGGCGAGCGGTCGCGTCATCGACACCAACCGCCAGGCCGAGCTGTTTCTCCGCCGCGAACGCCGCGCCATCGTCGGCGCCAAGCACGACAAGCTCTTCGTCTCTCCCTCCGGCGCGCTTGTCCTCGCCGAACTCCGCGCCTGCGCCGCCGCGCGCGGAGGGTGCGATCTCCATTTGATCGTGGAAGACCGCGCCCCGATCCCCGTCCACGCCTCCGCCTCCCCGATCGAGCTCTACGGGCGAGCCCTCCTGCTCGTGCTCATGCACCCCCGCGTCGAGCGCCGCGCCGGCTCCGGCCCGCAGTCGCCTCCACGACTTACCCGGGATCAGATACTCGAGGAGGTTTCGCACTGGCCGCACGAGGCGATCGATGACCTTCATCGCGAACTCTCCGCCATCCGCGGAGCCGCGCCTTGGTCCGCGGCCTCCTGACCGGCGCCTTGATCGGCGCGTCGAGACGTGCCGCTCCCCCGCCGCCGAAGCCCGCGAAAAACCGGGCGTCGGGCGGCTCGTCGCCACAAGGAGATGGCCTCCGCGCCGCGCAACGCGGTATGCCTTGCGCCCGCGCCAGCTCCGCTCGATGCGTCCTCTTCTCAATCTCTTCGCCGTGCTGCTCTTCGTGGGCTTTCACGGTGTGCTCCTCGCCCAAGACGACGCCGTTCCATGGACCACTCCGGTGCGCGACATCCGCGTCGAGCACGCGGGCACCCGCGTCTTCCCGGTCTACGACCTCCGCAAAGAGCGCCTGCGACAAGTCGAGGGTGACCTGCTCCGTTGCCATCTCCCGCCGCAGCCGCTGGTCGCGGAGGCCGAGCCCTCGCCACCCCGCGTCGACATCCAGCTCCCCTACGCAGTTGTTCGAGTTGATGGAAGGCTATGGATCGGACCGGAACCCGACGCTCTTTTAATCCACCGTTCGCGACTCATCGGCGTCCGATCCAGCGGGGGCTCCTTCCTCGTCTGGTCCGCCTCCGTGCTGCCGGACGACGCCAGCGTGAAAACCTGGCAGGATGCCCGAACCGCATTGGGGGCGCGCTTCACCATTCGCGACTTGATCCCCCACCGCGACCGAGACGGCGGCCCCGTCTATACCGATCTGCGGTCCGTTTTTCGTCCGAGCGACCTGCGCCGGAGTTCCTCCTTCGGGGACTTCGAAGCCAAAGTGAGCGACTGGGCCTTCAGCGGACGTCTGCTCAAGCTCCACCTCGCGCGCCCCCGCATTGGCGTCGAAGGCGATGTCTGGATCGATCTCGTCACCAAGGAAATCAAGGAGGCCAGGCGCGAAGGCTCCACCGAGGTCTGGACGCCGCCGCCAAAGACCAACCCCGAACGGGACGCGGCGGTCGCCGCGGTCCGCGACCGCCTCGCGCGCCTCTGGCCGCTCCTTCTCGTGAGCTTTCCCGCGCTCTGGCTATCCACGAGCTTCGTGATCTCGCGCGCCGGCTGGCACCGCTTCGCGTCGAAATACCGCGCCTCCGCCCGCCCCGCGGGCCGGGCCCATACATGCGCGCACGCGAAATTCGCCTCCGCCATCGCATCCTACGGCCACGCGGTGCGGGTCGTGTTCGGCGAGGCCGGCATCTACGTTTTCCCGATCTGCGTTTTTCGCGCCTTCCACCCGCCCTTTCTGGTGCCTTGGGAAAAAGTCGCTGGCGTGAAAGAACGCCGCGGCCTCTTCCGCTCCGCCCAGGAGCTTTCGATCCTGGACGAAGCGGGCGAGATCCGGCTGCGGCTGAGCCCGGACGTGTGCCTCGAACTGCAAAAAGTCCGCCCGGCCCGGCCGCCCGTCGCTTCGCGCGAAGCAACCTGACGGGTGTAGCGCCATTCCTGCTCCGCACGGCGCCGCGAGGCGTCTCCTCCGCCGGACCGCTCTTCCGTCTTCCGTCCCCGGCCGGCCCGGCTCAAGTTCACGGCTTCCCTCCGCCCGCCGCCCATCTTCACGCCCCGTGCGCATCCGCCTCACCGAACCCGTCTTCGCCCGCGTCACCCGCCTGCTCGACCTTTCCTTGCTGCTCTGCGGCCTGCTCGCTCTCGGCCTCTTCGTCCTGGTGCTGGGATTCCCGCTCGTCTTCGACCTGCGCGAAGCCGTCGCGGGCTCCACGCGGGGCATCCTCGGCGTCTTCGTCGCGCAGGAGTTTCTTCGCTTCGCGCTCGCGCCCCGCCCGCTGGTCCTGCTCAAAACTCGCCGCCTGGAGGCGCTGATCGCGCTCGCTGCCGGCCTCGAGCTCGCCTTCGGACGCCCGATCGTCGCGTGGTTGCAGGGCCTCGACACCGGTTTGGCCTCGGCCACCATAACCCTTTTCTACCTCGCGGGCACGCAGCTCACGCTCCTTGCTTTCCTCGCCCTGCGCGCCATCCGGGGCAACCGCTGGCTGAGCGGACGCTCCCTCTCGCCAGGCATGGTCTTCATCCTGAGCTTCGCGCTCCTCATCGCGCTCGGCGCCCTCCTGTTCAAGCTGCCCAACGCCACCCACGCGGGCATCTCGTGGATCGACGCGCTCTTCGTCTCCACCAGCGCGGTCTGCGTCACCGGACTCTCCCCGGTCGACATCCCCGCCACCTTCACGCTGCACGGCCAATGGGTGCTGCTCGGCCTGATCCAGCTCGGCGGCCTGGGCATCATGACCCTCACCTACTTCTTCGCCTTCTTCCTGGGCGGCGGCGTGTCGTTGCGCAACCGCATCGGGCTCCAGGATCTCCTCAGCGAGGAAAACCTCGGGCATGTCGGCACCGTGCTCGCCGTCATCGTCACCTTCACCTTCGGCGTCGAACTGATCGGCGCGGGGCTGATCTACTTTTCCCTTCACGACGCGGCCGACGCGCCGGCCGGCCTGCCCTTCTTCGCCCTCTTCCACGCCGTCTCCGCCTTCTGCAACGCCGGGTTCTCCACGCTCTCCGCCGGACTCGCCGATCCGCGCGTCGCCGACCACCGCGGCGTCCTGTCCCTCGTCATGGCTCTCATCGTCCTCGGCGGGCTCGGTTTCCCGGTGGTGAAAAATTTCCACGAATACCTCGTCGGCGCCGTCCGCCGCCGCCTCGGGCTGCGCGTCGCCGTCCCGCCCCGCCTCGTCGCCAACAGCCGCCTCGTCCTGCTCACCACGCTCGCCCTTCTCCTCGCCGGCGCGGCGGCCCTTTGGCTCACCGAATTCGCCTTTGGCGGCGGCCAGGCCGCCGGGGGAGGCTCGGGCTGGTTCACCGCCCTCTTCTACTCCGTCAGCGCGCGCACCGCCGGCTTCAACGTCACGCCCATGGGCGGCCTTCTCCCGGCCAGCGCCGCCCTGCTCATGTTCCTCATGTTCGTCGGCGGCAGCCCCGCCTCCACCGCCGGCGGCATCAAGACGTCCACGCTCGCGCTCGCGCTCCTCTCGCTGCGCCGGATCGTCCTCGGTCGGCGCGACATCGAGGTGTTCGGTCGCCGCCTCCCGCAGGAGCTCAGCGATCGCGCGCTCTCGATCCTGCTGGTCGCGATCGGGTTCATCACCGCGGTCGCCGTCGCCCTGTGCGTCCTCCACCCCGAACTGCCGCCGGACGGACTCGCCTTCGAGGCGGTGAGCGCGGTCGGCACCGTCGGCCTCTCGCGCGACATCACCCCCCGCCTCGGCGAACCCGCGAAACTCGTGCTCGTCGCCGCCATGCTCGTCGGCCGCGTCGGCGTTCTCGTGTTTGTCATGTCTTTCATCCGCCGCCGCCCCGCCTCCGCGCTGCGCTTTCCCGAGACCAACATCGTCCTTTCCTGAGCTCTCCGCTTCCGCCCGCCCCTTTCCCTCCTCGCCATGAAATGTCTCATCGTCGGCCTAGGCGTCTTCGGCCGCAATCTCGCCTTCAACCTCAACCAGCTCGGCGCCGAGGTCGTCGCCCTCGACCGCAAGGACGAGAACGTCGCGGCCGTGAAGGACGAGGTCGCCACCGCCGCCGTGATCGACTTCGCCGACACCGTGGCCCTCGCCCGATTTCCGCTCGATGAGCTCGACGCGGTCATCATCGCCATCGGCGACGACTTCGAGGCCTCGATGGCCTTCACCATGCGCGCCCGGGAGCTCGGCGCGAAGCGGCTCGTCTGCCGCGTGCTCTCGCCCATGCACGCCCGCTTGCTGCGTCTCCTGAAGGTCGAGCGTCTCGTGGTGCCCGAGGAGTTCGCCGCGCGCGGCCTCGCCCACTCGCTCCTCATGCGCGGCGCCGTCGAGGGCATCGACATGGGCAGCGGCCACGCGCTCATCGACGCCGCCGTGCCGCCCGGACTCGTCGGGCAGACCATCACCTCCTGCGCCGGGCTCTTCCGCGCCCATGAGGTGCGCCTGGTGACGATCAAACGTCCGGAAAAAACCCTTTTCGGCGGCCTCCTCAAAGCCGACCCCGACGCCCCCGTCGCCTATCGCACCTTGGGCACGCCGCCTCTCGCCGAGCCCTTCGGCAAGGACGACGTCCTCGTCCTCTTCGGCCCCGAGCAGGGGCTGCGCGCCTTCCTCGAGGCCGAGACGCCCTGAGACTTCGCTCTCGGCCGCCTCGGCGCCGTGCTCGTGATCGCGCTCGTGGCGCTCGGCGTGAAGCTCGGCGTCGCGGCCTGCAAGGTCGCGACGCCGGGCCCGATGTCCGGGCCGCTCAACCCGAAACAGTTCATGGCCCTCCTACGGGGAACGCGGGAAACCGAGCCGGGCCTGCGTTGCCAAAAGCGGCATTGGCCTCCAGGCCGCCTCCGCTTTTCGCGTCTTGGCCAAGCACGGGTTGCCGTCCCCGCCCGACCGAGTTGCTTCCGCGACACGGTCCGACTTCAATATTCGACGACCAAGGTCGCGACGATCTTGTTCGGCGTCACGCCTCCGCCGATCTGGCCCACGTTGTTCATCCCGCAGGCGTAGACCGACCCGTCCTCACGGCGGAAGAAGGTCCAGCTGCCATTGGTCGACACCTCGACCACTCGCGTGAGATCGGTGATCGTCCCATTCAAGCTCATCTTCACAAACGCAGGATAGAGAATCGGCGTCGCCGTGCTGTTGATCCCCAACGCTCCAAAAGAATTGGAGCCCCAGGCCACCACTCGTCCGTCCCGCCTGAGCAGGTAGCGGTTTCCCCAGCTCGAGTAAATCGCGACGGCATCGGTCAGCCCCGGGATCGGCTCCGCATAGAGAAGCGATCGGGCCGGCCCGTCGCCAAACATGCCGCCGCCCCAGGCCCAAACCGTGCCGTCCGAGCGGACCGCATAGGATGACGAACCGGCCGAAGCCACGCAGATGGCGTCCTGGATCGGCGCTTCGTGATAGTCCAGGACGGGGGCGGCGAAGGTGCGATCAACGAGGGTTCCATCGCCCAGTTGTCCGGAGTGGTTGTAGCCCCACGACCAAACCGTGCCATACATGTCCAGGGCGAGGAAACTGGAACCTCCGTGGGCCACCTGCTCCGCGCTTATCGGGCGGGCGTCTTCGTTCTCGATCCGTTGCGCGAAAATGGGCGTTTGCTCGTTGAGGGAGGTCAAGCTCCAGACCGTGCGGCTCTTTTGCTGGATCCCGAAGAGCGTGCCGCTCCCCAGACCGTCAAACATGGCGGTCATCTTGCCGATGCCGGGCACGATGGACGGGGACGGATTGAGCGTCGTGTTCCAAGTCCAGATGTTGCCGGTCTCGTCCAGCGCGGCGCGACGCACTGTCTGCGCGCCGGTGCTCCGCCACAGGCCGGGCGATATGCTCAGCGTCCGTTCAAGACCCGGTATCTGCGAGGGAACCACTCCGTAACCGCTACCCATCCCCCATGCGGTGCCGTCGATCTCCGTCCTTAGGCTAAACGAACCGTTGCCGGCGTTCGGACCGGGCACGAACCGGTGATGACGCGCCACGGCGAAACTCGGCTGCGGATAGGTCCGCGATTCGTTCGTGCCGTCGCCCAACCCGAAAAATAAGTTCGAGCCCGTCGCCCACGCGAGACCGCCTTGGACATAGATGCTGTGCCGCAGCCCCGCGCCGATGGCGGTGATCCCCGCGCCATGGCTTCTCATCTTCACCAACGACGGCCGGGGGGAGACCGTGGTTCCATCCCCGAGTTCGCCTTCCCAATTCTCTCCGCATCCCCAGACGGTGCCATCGGTTTTCAGAAACAAACTGTGCGAGCCTCGGGCAGATATCGCCACGATCCCCGTCTGGGTCTGCACCGGGATTCGAACCGGTGTGAAATAATCCGAGGTCGTGCCGTTCCCAAGTTGCCCCGATGAGTTTCCGCCCACCGCGAAGACCCGGCCGTCCGGTTTTAGAAACAGGCTGTGCTCCTGGCCTCCTTCGATCGCCTTCACGTCGCTCATCACCTGCACCGGAGTGCTCGTGTGAGTGTTGCCGTCCGGATATATCTCGACGCCGTCGCCCAATTGCCCGGACCAGTTGTCGCCGACCGCCCAGACCGAACCGTCCGTTTTGAGAAACAAACTGTGGCTGCTACCCGCCGCGATCGCCTTCACCCCCGTCAGGGGAACTCCGTTCACCTTGACTTGAACAGCCGTGTTACGGTCTTGATTCGTGCCATCGCCCAATTGGCCCGTCCAATTGTATCCGAAGGCCCACACGGTCCCATCGTTCTTCAGGAGCAAGCTGTGCCAGCTTCCCGCGGACACCGCCTTAACTCCGGTGATGGGCACGCCTCCCGCCTTCACTTGAACGGGGGAAACCTCATTCTGATTCGACCCATCACCGAGCTGCCCAAAGCGGTTGTCGCCTGTCGCCCACGCAGTGCCGTCGGCTTTAACAAACAAGGTGTGAAATCCCGCCGCGGATGCCGAAACGTCGGATGCGCCTGTCATGATGAGCACCGGAGTGGGCGCGGACACCGAATCCCAGCCGTTGCCCGTCGAGTTGCCGTCACCCAGTTGGCCCGAATCATTCCAACCTGCGGCCCAGACGGTTCCGTCGGCCCTCAGGTAAAAACTGGTCCAATGACCGGCCGACACTGCGGTGATGTTTTGGCCCAGGACGCCGTTGGCGAAACTCAAACCCACAAAGACCAAGAGCGAGGATTTCCCCGGCAACCAACCCAGGGTCGCGATTCGACGGAGGAATGAAGATTTCATGAGCAATAAGATGTGCGTGTTAAGACGCACCACCTCGAACAACATACGTCTCTCCCTCAACGGGATTCCCTGCGCCAAAGCTCCCCCTCTTTGAGATTATCGTCCTTATCGATAATATGTTCCGAACACCGCTTTCGCCATCTTTCGCCCGCCGGGCCGCACGCGACAAGCAATCGCCATCCGGAAGCGTCCCGAACCCGGTGTCGGTGGTATCGGCCCGTCATGTCGCCTGGCCGCGTCTGCGGATCGACGCGGGATGGCTCAAAACAACCGCCTCACCAAGTCGGCTTCAATCTGCGGAGCGCCGCGGAAATCACGTCCCGCATCGGCAAAGGCGGCGCGTCGCCTCGGCCCGTCCACGATCTCGTGATCGCCAGCAGCGGGCGCTCGAGCCACAAATACATCAGCCAGCCCGCCAAGATCGACAGTAGGAAAAAGACCGCCACCCGCGCGCTCCCCGTCAGGGCGAGTTGCCGAACCGCGGGAACCACGAAGGGCTGGACCATGTAGATCGAGTAGGAGGCCGTTCCCAGCGCGACCAGGGTCTTCGGCCAGCGCACCGTCTTCTCCGCGGCGTGGAAAAGAACGAAGACGCTCGCCGCCGCCCCGCCCCAGATCAGAACCCGCGCAAAGCTCATGTCCGTCCGACCGATCACCTCGGAGGGATAGCCGAGGTAACCGGTGAAAGGCAGCGCGACCACGCAAACGGTCAGCACCACCCAAGCATGCCGCGCGAACGACTTTATCCTGTCCCGAAGCGCGTAGAGCGCGCAGCCCGCCGCGAACTCCAAGCCCAGCGGGCTGAAGATGAAACGCGGCAGCAACCACGCGCCGTCGTAGACCAGACTCGTCGCGACACAGCCGAGCCCGAGCACGGAGGCGCAGAGCGTCGCGGCGGTCGCTCCCGTCCTCGCGATCATGCCGAGCAGGAGCGCCAGCAGAGCGTAGAACCACATCTCGAACGCGATGCTCCACCCGTAGGGATGCACCGTGCCCGAATAGTCGTCCATCTCCAGCAGGGGCAGGAAAAGCGCGCTGTTGACCACCAGGTCCGCGGTCAGCCCCTCGCCCGACATCACCCGCTTCACGACGAAGACCGCCGACACCGCGAAATACAGGGGCAACACCCGCAGCATGCGATCCATCATGAACGCCTTGGCGCTCGTCGCCCGCGCCGCGCTCATCGCGACCACGAAGCCGCTGATGACGAAAAACACATCCACCCCGCAGGCCCCCACCGAGGCGTCCCAGGTCCGCCAAACCTCGTCGTCGCGAAGCACCATCTTCGCATGCGCGGCCATCACCAAAAAGGCGGCGAAAAACCGCAGGACCTGGACGCCCTCCAACTGGGGGGCACGCGCCGACGACTGTTGGGAACTCATGGAAAAAAGAGGCGCAGGCGCCTGAATTGTAAAATCTTACACGCTTGGAACGCAACGATCCCACGCGATTCCCCCGCCGTCGCGCAATCGCGTCCGCGGCGCAAAGTCCCCGGAGTTCCCATCGGAGTTTCTCCGCCCGGCGCGGCCGTCCGAACCTCCTGCTTTGGTAATATGTGCCGGAGCACGCCCGGCCGGAATGATTCCGGTGTAGCCACGCCCGTCCCCGGGCGTGCTCCGAACCCACGCCCCGTCCCCGGGCGTGCTGCAATTTTCCGGACATCCGGCGAACGATCACCGGGGTCTCGGAGAAGAGCGGGGCGGTCGTAAATCGGCGCCCCCTGTTTCGAGGTTCTTGTCGAACGCGGGCGCAGGCGCCCCGTGCCCAAGGCTTGGAAATCGAGAAAACACCCCGCACGTATGGGCCTGAACTCGAACGGTGACGGATATAAGCCTGTTCGTGCGGGAGAAATCTTACGAGGGCCGACGCCCCGTGTCCGAGATTGTGCGACCATATGCAAACGCCTACGAACATCCCCCCTCCGTGATTTCTCCGGTCGCCGCCTCCCTCCGTCTCCGCCGTCGCGTGCTGCTTCGGTTTTCGGCGCCCGCCGCGCCGAGCGCGTCCGCCCACGCGCTCGCCCGCATGTGGTCTCGGATGCTCCCGCTCCTCGCCGCGCTGCTGTTTCTCGCGTCCGGCCGCGTCGGACTTCGTGCGGAAGGTTTGGAAGATCCCGCCGCCACGCCGTCCTCCGATCGCCCTTGGCAATGGCAGTCCCTCGCCGCCTCGGCCGGTCTGCTCCACCAACGCGTCTTCGACGTCGCGTTCGCCCCCGGTGGCGTTGTCTGGATCGCGGCCGGCAACGGGCTGTGGCGTTACGACGGCTTCCGCTGGACCGTCTTTGGTCCCGAGCACGGGCTGCCCAGCCGCTTCGTTCGCGCCGTGCTCGTCTCCCGAAGCGGAGAACTGTGGGTCGGCACCGACGCCGGCGCCGGGGTTTTCAACGCGGCGCGCGGCGCCTTCGATCCCCGCGGCACCCGCGAGGTCCTGCCCAACGGCAACGTGCGTCGGATCGTGGAGGACGCCGAGGGCGCCCTGTGGTTTTGCTGCGACCAATGGCCCGACACCTCGATCAGCCCCGGCGGCCTCGCCGTGTTGCAGGACGGGCGTTGGCGCGTTTTCACCCAGGCCGACGGCCTGCCGATGAACTATGTCATCGGCTACCATCGCGACCGCTCGGGACGCGAATTCGCCTTCACGCCGCGCGGTTGGGCGCAGCGGCGCGGCGAGGTCTGGGCCGCGCCCGAATCCGCCGGCCCGACCGGGCAAAACACCGTCTTGCATTTCGCCGAGACCGCCGAGGGCCGCCTCTTCGCCCAGAGCGAGCAGGGCCTGCTCACGCTCAACTCCGACGGCTGGCACCCGCTCGCGACCAAGAGCCTTCTCGTCGGCGCCACCCGCTCCGGGGAGGCCCTCGCGCTCATGCGCGACAACCAGCGCGGCACGCTCCGCCTCGCCCGCTGGGACGGCGCCGACTTCGTCCCGCTCTCCGCGCCCGTCGCCGGCCCGCGCGTCGCGCGCTTCTACCACCTCCGCGAGGCCCCCGACGGCGCGATCTGGTGCGTCGGCGAAGGCACGATCTTGCGTTGGACGCGTGCCGATCCGGCCTGGCGGCACTTCGCCCACCTGCCCGCGCCGCAGGCGGTCGACGCCCGGGAACGCGTCTGGTTCTCCGGCGAGGCCGGCGTGTGGTGGGCCGAGGACGAGACCCTGCGCCGCCTCGATCCGCTCGCCGAATTCATCGGCGCGGACCGCGACGGCCTCGTGCTCGGCCGCGCTCCGGACGGCTCGCTCGTCCAGATCCGCGACGTCCGCGCCCCCGGGACCGAGCCGGTCGACCTCGGATTCCGCCCCGCGCAGGCCGGAAACGACTTTTCACACAAGCTCTGGGTCTGGGGTCGCGACGACGCCGGCCACACCCGCTTCGCGCACCGCGACGACACCGGAAACTGGATCACGCTGGGCTCGCCCCGCATTCAATCCCAGCGCACCGTCTCTTGGCATCCCGACCCGCGCGGCGGCATCAACGTCGTGTTCCTCGACGCCCGCACCACTGACTACGCCGTCGCCCACGCCCAAGGGGACGCGCTCTCGTGGATCGATCTCGGCGCGACGCCTCCCCCCGTCCCCTACCCGCAATTCTACCGCGTGGGTTCCGTCGAGTTCATCGCCGGCTACGACCGCGTCTATCGGCGCGACACCGCGGGCGACGGCGCCTGGGCCGTGTTGAACGAGTTCTCCGCCAGCGCCTTTTCCCTGCCTCTCATCAGCCGGGACGAGGCGCTGGTGTTTTTCAAAAACGGCAAGGGGGGCGGCCCCGGCTGCGCCCGCTTTCACCGCGGCCGCTGGACCGAGGCGAGCGGCGAGTTCGACCACGGAAACTTCGCCCCCGACCGCCGCGGCCTCAGCATCGCCACGCGCGGGGGCGTCTACCGGCGGAGCCGGCCGGACGGGCTTGATTTCGACTACCTGCCGCTCCCCGAGGACACGTTGATCCAGTCGCTCTTCACCACCTCGGCCGGCGCGCTCTGGATCGGCACGTCCGAGGGCGTCCTCCATTACCGCCCGCGCTCCAATCCGCCCGAAACATTCATCCACTCGCGCGTCGTCGAGGTGGGCGACGGCGGGCTTCCCGTTCGCTTCGGAGGCATCGCCCGCCACCAGACCGCGCTTCCTCCGCAAGCCTGGCGCTTCAGCTGGCGGTTCGACGACGAACCGTGGTCGGAATTCACCGAGGGCGAGGAGCCCACGTTGCCGACCTCCCGCCTCGCGCCCGGCCGCCATCGGCTGGAACTCCGCGCACGCTCCGCCGAGGGCGTCGACGCCAGCCCCGCGCGTCTGGATTTCGAGGTGCTGCCCGTGCCCTTGCAGGAACGCGCATGGTTCGCCCCCGCCGTGGCCGGCGTCGCGTTGCTCATCGCCGGGCTCGCCTGGCTCGGCGTGGCCCGCAGCCGCGCGATCCGCCGCAGCAACGCCGCCTTGCGCCGCGAGATCGCCGAGCGCGAGCACGCCCAGGCCGCGCTTCGCGTCGCCCACGACGAACTCGAGAAACGCGTCGAGGAACGCACCACCGAGCTGTCCGCCAGCAACCAGTCCCTGCGACGCGCCATGGGCGAACAAGCCGCCGCCGAGGCCCAGCGCGCCCGCCTCGAGACCCAGCTCCGCGACGCCCAGAAAATGGAGGCGATCGGCACGCTCGCCGGCGGCATCGCGCACGATTTCAACAACATCCTCACCATCATCATCCCCTGCGCCCAGTTCGCGCACGACGACCCCGGCACCCCGCCCCCGGCGCGAAAACAACTCCGCCTCGTCATCCAGGCCGCGAACCGCGCGAAGTTGCTGGTGCGGCAGATCCTCGCGTTCAGCCGCCGCCAGCCGAGCGCCCTGGAGCTCGTCGAGATCGAACCCCTCGTGAGGGAAACCGAGACCCTCATCGCCGCCACGCTCCCGCCCGGCGTGAAGGTGGAGACGGTCGTTCAGCGCCCCGTGCCGCCGGTCCTCGCCGATTCCACCCAGCTCCACCAGGTCCTGATGAATCTCTGCACGAACGCGGAGCACGCCCTGCGCGGACGTCACGAGGGCCTCATCCGCATCGAGGTCGACGTCCTCGAGGTCGACGAGGCGGCCGCGCTCCACGCCCCCGCGCTCCGCGCGGGCCGCTACGTTCGCGTCTCGGTGGGCGACAACGGCGTGGGCATGCCCGAGCACGTGCGCCAACGGGTCTTCGAGCCCTTTTTCACCACCAAGGTCCCCGGCCACGGCACCGGGCTCGGCCTCGCCGTCGTGCATGGCATCGTCCAGGAACACGGAGGCGCCATCCGCGTGGAGAGCCGTCCCGGCGAAGGCACCCGGATGGAAGTGCTGCTGCCCGCCGCTTCCGGCCCCGGAAAAGCCGAAAAGCCCTACTCGCGCGCCCATCCGCGCGGCGTCGGCGAGACCGTTCTTCTCGTCGACGACATCCCCGAGGTGCTGGAAAGCATGGCCGCCCTCCTCCGCCAGGCCGGCTACTCGGTCGCCGCGTTTCAACAGGCGAACGCCGCCCTCGTCGCCTTCGCCGAGGCGCCGGAGCTCTTCGATTTGCTCGTCACCGATCTCAGCATGCCCGGCATGGGCGGGCTCGAGCTGTGCCGGAAAATCCGTCGCGCCCGCGCCGATCTGCCAATACTCGCCGTCACCGGCTTCGACGGCAACGTCACCGCCGAGGAACTCGCCGACGCCGGAGTGGACGGGCTCGTGACCAAGCCGCTGGACGAGGCCGTGTTCTTCCAACGCCTGCGCGAGTTGCTGCCGGCGAAAAAGGCCGTCGGCGCCGTCTGAAGTTTCGCGTCGGCCCCGCCAACTCGTGTTTGCCCGGGCGGGCAAACCCGCCTGACTGCAACCGCACTTCCCGCGCCGTGAAACGCCCCCGCCTCTTTCTTCTGCTCGCCGCCTCCGCCGCGTTGATCGCGACGGGCGCCATCCTGTTCTCCGCCCGGCGCATCGAGCGCCGCACCGCCTCGACCCTCGCGCCCGATCTCGCCGCCCTGCCTCACAAGCGCGTCGGCCTGGTCCTGGGCTGCGCTCCGCTGCTGAGCACGGGCCGGCCGAACTGGTATTTCGAAAAACGCATCGAGGCCGCCGCCGCCGTCTTCGCCGCCGGCAAGGTCGAGTTTCTCCTCGTCAGCGGCGACAACCACCGCGTCGGCTACGACGAGCCGACCGCGATGAAAGACGCCCTCGTCAAACGCGGCGTGCCCGCGGACCGCGTCGTCCTCGACCACGCCGGTTTCAGCACGCTCGATTCCGTCGTGCGCGCGGAACAGGTTTTCGGGCTCTCCGAGTTTTGCGTCATCAGCCAGCGCGACCACGCGCAGCGCGCCGTCTACATCGCCCAAACGAAAGGCATCGCCGCGGTCGCCTACCCGGCGAAAGACGTCTCCGCCCGGCAAGGTCTCCGCACCCGCCTGCGTGAATCGCTCGCCCGCGTCCGCACCTTGCTCGACCTCCACGTGCTCGGCCGCAAACCGCGTTTCCTCGGCCCGAAAATCGAGATCGGCCCCGGCGCCCGAACGGCCGCGGATACTATCGAGCCACGCTCGACCGGCTGACCTTTGGGCAAACCGGAAAGAACGCGAAACGGGCGCGGGACGCCCCCGTTTCGCGTTCCCGGACCACACGGGAGGAGCGTCCCGCAGCGCGTCCGCGATTCGGAGAAAACCTCACAACGCCCCCGCCGCGGCGAGGATGGTGCGCACGGTCTCCAGGTTCTCCGGCCCGGCCCCGCTCAGCGCCGACACCGCCGCGCTCCGGCGACGCGCCGGGTCGTCGATGCTTTGTATCCACTTCGCCGCGACGGACGGCTCCCGCGTGGCGTAGACGTCCACCAGGGTCATCATCAGTTCGTCCTTCGCCGGACCGGGCGCCTGCCGGCCCAGCCAGTCCACCGCCGCCTGCGGCTCGTGAAACGCCCAGAGATCGAAGGCCGCCCGGTTCGCCACCGCGCGCTCGTTTTCGGGCAGGGTCTCGCGCCAGGTCTTCCATCCCTCGAGATCGTTCGCCGCGAGGGTCTTCCCATATTCGCGGATCGCCGCCTCACGCTCGGCGGTCGCGCGCAGGCCGGCGATCAGGCGCGCCCCTTCCGCCGGGTCGCGGTTCGCGAGCTGCGCGGCGCTCATCCCGAGCGCGCGCTGTCGTTCGGAGTCGGGCAGGCTCTCGCTCCAGGTCCAGGCCTGGCGAGGATCGGAGAGCGCCCGGACGTTGAGCACCTGCTGCATCACCGTTCCTCGCACGTCGGCCTGCGCCGGCTCGTGCAGCCAGCGCTCCACCGCCGCCGGATCCCGGGCGATCCATTCCCAGGCCAGCGCGAGCGTCGCGCCGCCGAGGTCGCCGCCCTGCTGGTTTTGCCAACGCCGCAGTTCGCCCATCGCGGCTTCGCGTGATCCCGGATCGGAAAGCGCGGCGCCCAGCCAGCGGGCGTCCGTGCGAAAATCCCACGGCCGCGTGCTCGCGGTCCAGAGCCGCACCGCGTCGAGCGGGTTCTCCCGCGCCAGATCGATGAAAATCGCCCGCCGTTCCGCGGCGCCGAGGGTCTCGCCCGCCCGCATGCGCTCGAGAAGCGCGGGCATGTTCTCCCGCACTTTCACCAGCTCGATGGTGGACGCGAACTGGTCCGCTCCCCAGCCGCGCGGGATCTCCACCTTGTCGCCCAGGTTTGTCATCCGGCTCCAGAGATAGACCACCGTCGCGGAGCCGCCCATCGTGTCGAGCGGATGGCGTTTCACGACGGACGACCACGCGCGACGAACCGACGCGGCGTCAAGCCGGGTCAGCTCGCCCAGCGCCTCGACCAGCCCGACCATGTCGGTGGAGTCGGCGAAAAGCAGGCGATCCAGCAAGGCCTCCACGTTCGTTTGCGCCGGCGTCGACGCGGCGCTCGCGACCGCCTCGGACGAGGCCGCGGGCCGGGCGGCGGTCGAGACTGGAGCCGGCGGCGGCGCGTCCCGGACCGGCGCGGCCGCGAACGCGCCGTGCAGCGCCCAACCGATCGCGCCGCCGACGCAGGCGAACAAAAGGGGCGACAGGAGGGAGAACGAGCCCGAAGGGCGGCCGGAAGAGGACTGGGCGGGGCGTGACATGGGGAACGGAACGACGGGGTTGAAAGGGTTGCGGAGGCGCGCGCCCGCCCAGGCGCGCCCCCCCGGGTGTGTTTTGCGACCGAAAACCCGGGCGCACGCTCGCGACGGGGGCCGCGGGCCGGGCTCGCGCGGGGAGACGCGCCCGCGGCCCATTCGTCATGCTTTTCCGGATACGATCCGTCGGGTTATTTGACGAACTTCCACTGCTGGTTGTGACTGGAGCCGCTGCTCCAGTTTTCCATCACGGTGCCGTTCGCGGTGGCGCCGCCGGTGTCGAGACACTTGCCGTTGCCGCGGTTGATCAGCTTGAAGTAGCCGCTGTCCGTCTGGGTCAGCGTCCACTGCTGGTTGTTGCTGCCGCCGTTCGACCACTGGCCGACGGGCGTGTCGTTGGCGGTGTTGCCGAGGGTGTCGAGATACTTGCCGCCCGTGACGCACTGGAGCTTGAAGTAGGTGCCGGACACGATGGTCACGACCCACTTTTGGTTGTTGCTCGAGCTGCCGTCGTGCTGGCGCACGGTCGCGCCGTCGGTGGTGGCCCCGTAGTTGTCGAGGTATCTGCCGCTGGCGCGGTTCACGAGACGATAGGTGCCGGGGGCGATGCCGATGGTGGGATCGTCGAGGCCCATGTCCTTGCGCATGGCGCCCACGACGCCGATGTTGCGCTCGGGGTAGCCGGCCTCGGAATCGTAGTTGAATCCATAGGGCCAGAAGTGGTTCGTGTCGGCCCCGAGCGTGGCGCTGTCGCCGTCGAAGGCCTTCACGCGGGCGTTGCCGTTCACCCCCGTCCAGGTGTTGCCGGAGCGATTGTTGTTCCACGCGGTGTGCCCGCCGCCGATGGCGAGGTAGTGCGCGAGTTCGTGCTGCGCGACGCGGGCGTTGCGCGAGCCGCCGAACTGGATGCGCCATCCCCAGCTCGCCTGGGCGGTGGGCACCCCGGGCACGTATTCGACCGCGACGTTCGAGCCGTAGTTGGCGTAGGTGTTGTAACGCCCGACGGCGGTGTTCATGGAGGCCGCGATCTGGTCGCGGATGGCGGTGTCGGAGGGGACCGACACCCAATGCCAGGTCATGGCGGCCTGGGCGGTGACCGCGGCGAACGCCAGGGTCGCTAGGGCAAGCAACTTCTTCATATATGGACTTGTTTGGGTTGGGGTTGCCCGTCGTCGCGCACCGCGCCTCGACGGCCTTTGGGCCGAAGGGCCGCGTCGCGGAGACGGGGTGCCGGAGCGTAGTCGCCCCGCGGCGCGGGGGGAATGGGCCAAACCCAACCGCGCATGCTCAAAATCCACCGTTCACGGGCGAAGGCCTAGGCGGAGGCCGGGGCGAATTCCGGCCCGGGCGTCGGAGAATTCGCCCGGACGCCCGTGGCGACCGCGCCGCGCCGTTCGCGAAACTCGCGCGGCGGCAGGCCGCACCACTTCTTGAAGGCCGCCGAAAAGGCGAACGCGTCGCCATAGCCGACCGCCTCCGCGATCACCTCGAGTTTCGCGTCCGTGCCAAGCAGCAGCTCCGCCGCCCGGCGCTGGCGGAGAAAGGCGAGCTGCTGCGCGGGACTGCGTCCGAACTCCCGTTGGCAACGGCGACGAAGCGCCTCCTCGCAGCACCCCGCCTCGCCCGCCAGGCGCGCGAGCGTCCAGTCCTCGCCGAGCGAGGCCGCCACGCGCTCCCAAAGCCTCCGCATCGGGTCCACGCGCCCCCAAGGCCGGGCGAAACGCAGGACCTGCAGGTGGATTAACGAGCACCATTGCTCCATGCAGGCGATCTCCGGGTCGGCGCGCAGACACTCGTGACGCAGCCCCTCGACGGCGTGCAACAGCGGCATCGGGTCGTGCGACGCCAGCACCGGCGCGTTTGGCGACGACAAGGTGAGCCCGCTCGCCGGCCACCGATAACACACCCAGACCAGCTTCCACGGCTCGCGGCCGGTGGCGAAATAGTCCGCGACGCAATTTTGCGGGAGCAGAACCGCCGTCCCCGGTCCGAGCGTGCGCCAGACGCCGTCGACCAGGACGCGGCCCTCGCCTCCGAAGCACGCGAGCAGTTCCAGCGCCCGCGTGCTGCGCCGGGCGAAACGATACGGCGCGACCGCCTCGACCACGCCGAGATGCAGCATGTGATGCCGCGCCAAAACCGGGCACACCGGCGTCGCCTCCGTCCAAAGCGGCGGCCCGCCATCCGGCCTTCGCACCGCGCGGTGGCTGGTGCGTTCGCCGATGATTGTTACGTCCTCCGGCACAAACGCGGGGGTGCGCGTCGCGCCGCTAACCGAAGACTGTGGGGTAAGCCTTCCGACCGCCTGCCTACGCAAAAACCGAGCCAAGCTCCAATCGCAAATCCGCGGCACGGCGCGCGGGCCCCGCCCAAACCGGAAATCCAACGGGATTTTGAGCGAATTTTAACGGCGGGCCCCCGCCCGCCCGCGCGCCCGAAACCCGCTTCCCGGGCTTGGCGCCCACCTTCGGAAGCCCTTACCTCGCAAAATGCTCCCCGCCCCGCCCCGCCGCGGCTCGTGCCTCGCCGTCCTCCTGCCCGCCGCCGTCTTTGGTTTCTCCGCGCTCCGCTCGCCCGCCGAATCCGGACCGGCGCCCTCCGCCCCCGTCCCCGTCCAGACGACCGGCATCCTCGTGCCGGCCCCCGTCGCCCCTCGCGACGGCGCCGCCTTCGTGCGCGCCGAGGCCGCGCTCGCACAGCTTAGCCTGGAGGAGAAGGTCGCCCTGCTCGCGGGCAACGGCACGATGTCCCTCGCGGCGCAGCCCAAGATCGGCCTCGTCGACGAGTTCTGGTTCAGCGACGGCCCCCACACCGTGCGCCCCGAGCTCGCGCGCAACAATTTCAACTCCGCCGGACGCACCGACGACCACGCGACCGTTCTGCCCACCCTCGTCGCGCTCGCCGCCACCTGGGACGAGGATCTCGCGCGCCGCTTCGGCGAGTTGCTCGGCCGCGAGGCGCGCGCCCGCGGCAAGGACCTCCTCCTCGGTCCCGGCGTGAATCTCCTCCGCACCCCGCTCAACGGCCGCAACTACGAGTATCTCGGCGAGGACCCGCTCCTCGCCTCCCGCCTCGCCGCCGCCTACGTGCGCGGCGTCCAGTCCCAGGACGTGGGGGCCTGCGTGAAACATTTCGCCGGCAACGAGCAGGAGCTGGAGCGCAGCGGCGTCGACACCCATATCGGCGAGCGCGCCCTCCGCGAGCTCTACCTCGCCCCCTTCGAGGCGGCCGTCGTCGAGGGCGGCTCTCTGTCGGTGATGAATGGATACAACCGGCTCCGCGGCGAGTATTGCAGCCACAGCGCCTACCTTAATCGCCGGGTTCTCAAAGGCGACTGGGGTTTCCCGGGCTTCGTCGTCACCGACTGGGGCAGCCTGCACGACACCGTCGCGGGCGCCCTCGGCGGGCTCGACGTCGAGATGAACGCGGGCGAGGCCATCAAATACTATCGTCAGCCCCTCATCGACGCCGTCCGCGACGGACGCGTGCCCGCCGCCGCCGTCGACGACATGGCGCGCCGCGTCCTCTACGTGATGGCCAGGATCGGCAAACTCGGCGACCGCGAACGCCGCCCCGGCGAACGCAACACCCCCGCCCACCAGACCTTCGCCCGCGAGGTCGCCGAGCAGGCGATCGTGTTGCTCAAAAACGATCGCGACGTCCTGCCGCTCGACCGGGCCCGCGTTCGCCGCCTGCTCGTCATCGGCGCCAACGCCGACACCCGCCACCACGGCGGCCACTGGAGCGCCGAGGGCAAGTCGCCCTACGAGACCACGCCCCTCGAAGGCCTTCGCGCTCTCCTCGAAAAAGACGTCGCCATCGAGCATGTCGCCGGCCCCTTCGTCGACCAGTTCGAGCCTCTGCCCGAGTCCGTTGTCCAAACCGTCGACCAGCGCGACCTCTCGCGCGGCGCCGCCCAGAAGGGCTGGCGGGCCGCCTACTTCGCGGGCGCCGAGCCCGGCCGCGACGAACCCGTGGCCGCCGGCTTCGCCAAGAAGCTCGATCTCAAACGCCGGGACGCGCCAAAGACCGCCGCGCTCGACCCCGACGACTATTCCGTTCGCTGGAGCGCGGAGGTTTCCGCGCCCGAAGCCGGCGAGTATGTGTTCGCCCTGACCAACGACGGCCGCGCGCGTCTAAAACTCGACGGTCGCGTCATCCTCGACGCGTGGACCACGTCCGGCGGCGGCGCGGAACAACTTCGCACCACGCGCGTCACGCTCGAGGCCGGCGCCCGCCACCTGATCGAGATCGAACACCGCCCCCTCGCCGGGCGCCTGCTCTTCGGCTGGCGTTTGCCGTCGCGCCGGCCGATCACGCCGGAGCAGCTCGCGACGCGCACCCGGGAGGCCGACGCCGTCCTCTTCTTCACCGGCAACCGCATGGGCCACGGTCGCGCCCTCGAAGGCGAAGGCGCCGACCGCCCGTCTCTCGCGCTCCCCGAGGGCGACGACGAGGCCATCGCCGCGGTGCTCGCCGCCCGTCCCGACACCGTCGTCGTCAACCAAAGCGGCGCGCCCGTCGCGATGCCTTGGATACAACAGGCGTCCACGCTCGTGCAGTATTGGTTCTCCGGCATGGAGGGCGGCCCCGCCTTGGCGCGCGTTCTCTTCGGCGAAGCCAGCCCGACCGGGCGCCTGCCTTTCACGATGCCGCGCCGTCTCGAGGACTCTCCCGCCCACGCGCTCGGCAACTACGGCCCCGTGCGCGTGAACTACGAGGAGGGCGTCTTCATCGGCTACCGCTGGCACGACGCCCGCGAGATCGAGCCGATCTTCCCGTTTGGCCACGGCCTCGGCTACACGAGCTTCGAGATCGGCTCGCCCGAAATCCTCGGCGCCGAGCCGGGCCTCGGCCAACCGGTCAAAGTCAGGGTGACCGTCGCCAACACCGGCCGCCGCGCCGGCTCCGAAGTCGTCCAACTCTACGTCGGCGACACGTCGGCCAGCGTGCCGCGCCCGCCGCGCGAGTTGAAGGGCTTCCGCAAGGTCCACCTCGCTCCGGGCGAAAGTCGCGAGGTGGAATTCGCCCTCCAGCCCCGCGATTTCGCCTTCTGGGACGAAGCCGCCTCCGGCTGGCGAGTCGAGCCGGGCGATTTCACGATCCAGGCCGGCGCATCCTCCCGCTCGCTCTCCGCGCCGCTGAAGATCACGCTGCGGTAAGCTGTCCAGCGGTCTCAACCGCATAGCTTTCGAACTCCCCCGACCCTCCCCCTGCTCGCCTCCCCATGAAACGCTTCACGTCCTTCCTCGCCGCGATCACCGCGATTTTCGGGGCGCTGTTGATCTTCGGAGGCCTCGCGGGCGCCGTCGGATTGATTATGCAAGGTCCCTCGGCAGGCGATGCGATCCTGCTCTCCATCCTGATCGTTTGGGTGATCGTTCTGGGAGCGGTGTTTCTGATCACGGGACTCGGCTATTGCAAAAATCGTTCCGCCCGACGGGCCGGCTCGGTATCGACCGCTTGCGGGTTCATCGGCTGGCTGCTGCTCCAACGCGCCGTCACCGCGCGACTCGAGCCATTGGTTCGACCCGAATTCATGCTCGGCGCAACGCTCCTGACGATTCTCGTTTCCGTCTGGGCGACCCGCCGTTTGACACGCGCTCTCGAAGGCGCCCACGCGACGGCCTAGATCGTGACGAAGAGCTGTCCGAGGTCATCGCACCCCGGCCACGCTACGCGGGCGGATTTCCCCACCACTATCTGGGGGCGTCGGCGGAATGACGAAGGCCGCGTGCCGGCGTAGGTTGGGCCGC
>CBINJQ010000020.1:0-23810 GCA_966251015.1 uncultured Akkermansia sp.
TGCCATCCGCAGAAAGCCCCGACCGCGCCGAGCAAGGTCACGTCGCCAAAGCCCATCGCTTCCTTGCCAAGAATCTTCTCAGCGAGCAGCGCGATCCAGAGCAACACCGCCGAGCCGATCAGCATGCCGAGGATGGACAGGCCGCCGGAGCGCAGATGCGCCACGAGCGGGAACTCCGCCTCCGTCACGCCATGGAGCGCGGGAAACACGAAGGCCGCCACGACCCCGAACACGGCCAGCCAGATCGTGAACGGGTCCGGAATTATCATGTGGTCGAGGTCGATGAAGGTCGCGCAGACCAGACAGGACAAAAACACCATGCCGAGAAACGCCTTGGCCGGGGAAAACTGGAGCGCGCACCCGAGAAAAAGCGCGGCCGTCAGCAACTCGACGAAGGGGTAGCGAAACGAGTAGGGCCGCCCGCAGCAGCGCGCCTTGCCCCGCAGGATGAACCACGAGAGCACCGGGATGTTGTCGAACCACGCGATGGGTTTTCCGCAGGCGCAGTGCGAACCGGGCGTGACGATGGATTTCTCGGCCGGCAGCCGATAGATGACGACGTTGAGAAAGCTGCCGACGACCGCGCCGAACACCGCCGCGCAGAGCGGGAAAAACCAGGGAAATTCGGCGGCGAAGACGGCGAGGTCGTAGTTCATGTTCGGGTTCGGGTGTCGAAGCGGGAAGCGCGAGCCCCCTCCGCATGACCGCAAGCCCGCCCGCCGTCCGCAACACCGGAGACCGCCGACCTCGCCCCCGGCTCCGCCCGCGGCCTCGGCGGCCCGCCCGTCCCCGTAGACCGTAACGAGCCCGCCCCGGACCCCTTCAATTCACCAGCCGGATCGTAAGCGGATACCGATACGCCGCGCCGTCGGAGACTTTCACCGCCGCGAGGATCGACACGATGAACGAAAAAATTCCCATCGCGATCAGCAGCGGCACGCCGACCATGATCATCACCAGGGGCACGCAAACCAGCGTGTAGAAGAAGAGCGAGATATGAAAATTCAACGCCTCGCGCGCGTGCTCCCGCACGAAGCGCGAATCCTCCTTCGACACGAGGTAGACGATCAGGGGCAACAAGAGCGGCACGCCGAGAAAACTCGAGAGGTGGCAGAGGATCGCCAGGAGCTTGTCGTTGCTCGACGGGCGCCAAGGCACGGGAAGAAGCGAGGGTTGGGTGGTTTCCATGGGATGAAAATGAGGTGCGAAAAAAGAAGAACGGAGGGGCGCGGCTAGCCGCCGGTGGAAACATCGCTCCCGGCGTCGAAGCGGTGTCCGCCGCGGACCGGCCCGCCCTGGTGGCTCACGGAGGAAACGCGTTTCACGCCCGCCACCTCCAGCGTCACGCGAAACTCCGGCGCCCCGCCTTCGCGCACGACTTCGTAGGCGATGCTCTCGCGGATTCGCGCCTCGATCCGGGCCGGCGCGACGGCGCTCAGCCGATGCTCGACACCGTCGACGGTGTAGCTCGCGACGAAGCCTTCGCCCTCGGCGCCGACCACGACCAGCGCCACCGGACGCGACTCCGGAGGCCGGCGGTGCGCCAGCAGCCAAACTCCCGCCGTCAGCGCCAAAAGCAGCGGCGCGAGGAGAAACAACAACAGTCGACGAGATGCGTTCATGGCATCGATTGCTCCACGTTTACCCCGGTCGATATCCCCGGCTTGCGCGCCAACTCCACCGCCCGTCGCAACGCCGCCGACTCCGCGGCCGCCCCGGCGCCCCGCTCACGCCGCAGCACGCCCGCCTCGCGCAGACGCTCCACGAGCTCGTCCTCCCTCGCCCGCGTTTCCGCCTCGCGCGGATCGAGGCCCGCGCCGGATCGCGTCGCGGGCGGGCCGTCCGGAGGCGTGCCGAAACCGGGCCACGCGCCTCGGCCGACCAGCTCCCCGCAGGTGTCCGCCAAACCTGTCGCGAGGTCCGGCGAATAATCCGCCCGCGCCGCCAGGACCTCCAGCTGCCGCCCTTGCAGCGCGATCAGCTCGGAAAGGGCGAGCGACGCCAAGGCCCGGGCGGGCGCGGGCGAGGGCGCCGGGCACTCGAGCGAAACGACGAGACCGGCCGGGATGGCTCCGACGGTCTCCCACCGCTGGCTCGCGCCCGAGCAGCCCGCGCGCGCGAACGCGACGTAGAGGCCCTCGCTGTTCGCAGGATCATAACGCAGCCGGGCCACCCCCGCCGCGTCGGTGAAAAGCGGAGGCAGGATGGAGCCGTCCGCGCCCGGGTCGACAAACACGCCCGCGAGAGGCGCCCCGCTCGCCGCGTCCACCACGCGAAGACGCAGCTCGGAGAAACTTCGCGCGGTTCCCGGCGGAGGCAGGGCCGCGGGCTCCGCGGGCCAGCCCTCGGCCGAAACGGCGGCCCCGAGCAAAACGTAGGACGCGAGCGTGTGGCGGGAGACGATTTCCAGCGCGCGCAGCTCCTGGTCCGGCCGCGGATTGACCAGCGTCGTGAGCACCGCGCGCGCCGAGGTCTCGCGGCCGGGCGCGCCCGCGCCCCGCCAGACGATCCGGCTCGCCGGATCGGAAAGCGGCTCCGTCTCCTCGCCCGGCAGCCGCTGCCAATCGAGCACATGCACCCCGTAGCGCAAAGGCTGCTCGCGCGTCTCCCCGTCCGCGTAAACGAGACGCAACGTCGCGACCTCGACGCCCACCGGGTCCTGCCACTGGGTCGCATGCAGCAGACGCAGCGAAGCGACCTTGCGCCCGACCGGCACCGTGACGGCGCGCGGCAAGGGCGGGATGCTCGAGGAGCCGTCGTTCTTCGCCCCGAGGAGAACGACTTGCCCGCCGATCTCAAACGCCTGCCCGCCAAACTCGCGCGATCCGCGCAAGGATCGCAGCCCGTATGCCTCGTCGGCCGGCAGATTCCGGAACGACCTCGTCCAATACGGGGCGAGATCGATGGCGCCTCCGGCCCCCCGGGAAGGAGCGACCGACGGGTGGAACGACACGGAGGCCCGCGACGCCCGCGCCTTCGCGAACCGGCGATGGGCGACAAAGCCCGCCGTCGCGCCGAACACCGCGACGAGCAGCAGACACGCGACGGCAAGCAGGCAACCGCGGCCACGACCGCGCGCGAGACCGGCGTCGAACGCCCGATGGACCTCGCGACGCCAGAGCACCGCGAGCGCCCAGACGCCGAAGACGACGCCGAGCCCGGCGCCTTGCAGCGTCAGGATCGCGAGCAGCGCGCCGCACACCGCCAGGCCGTGATTGCGCAAACGGCGCATCCGCGACGCGGCGAAAAACGTCAGCGACGACAACAACAGCCCGGCGCCCAGCACCGCGGGCGCCAGCCGATACCACGCGGGCGGCCCGGAACTCGGAGTCGTGGACGTGCGATAGCTGAAGATGTTGAAGGGCAGGCTCAGCTCGAGCGTGCCGGTGGCATCGCTCCGGGTGAACTTCACGAAAAAGAGGAAAAACCCGAGCGCCGCGAGGCAGACGAGGATCTGGAGTCCCGAGGCGACCATCAGCCCCTTCGCGGGAACCGACACGAGGCGTTCCACCGAAACGCGGGGATCGACCGGAGGCGCCGCGACCACGCCTTCGTCCGACGCGGGCTCCTCGACGGAAGCGTCGACGCCCTTCGCGTCGAACGCATCGCGCACGTCCCGCCGCAAAAGCACGACCAGCGCCCAGATTCCGAAAATCGGTCCCAACAGCAGGCCGGGGAAAGTGATGATCGCCAAGATGGCCGCGCACACCGCCAGACCATGGCCGCGCAAACGGCGCATCCGAGCGGCGCACACCAGGACGAAGGCGGACAAGCACGCCACGAACATCACCAAGGCCAAAACGATCATCTCGGCGACCCCCAGCCCCATAGGTCCGCGATGGGCAAGAAGGCCGAACCCGACGACGGCGAGGGCGACGAATATCACCAGCAGCTGCAAACTCGCCGCGACGATCAGCCCCGTGGCGGGCGCGTTGACCCGGCGGGAGATCTCGGCGCGAGTGGGAGCGGCCCGCGCGGCCTTCGCGGGATCGCCGGTCCCGGCCCCGCCCGCCTCCCCCGTTCCGGACGCCGCGAAAGCCGCGATCAACTCGGGCTGGCGCAGCAGCACGAAGGCCCAAATGCCCGCGGCCATCTGCAGGACCGACCACAACCCGAAGAACCAGGCTCCGCCGGAACCGCCGCCCGCCGTGAGCAAGCCGAGCGCGCCCAGCACGATGGCGAGCACCGCCCCCCGGCGCGCCCGGCGAAGGTCGCGGCCGGCGAACATCCGCCGCGCCGCCGAAATCACGTAGAAGTCGGCCGCCACGTTCAAGGCGAGCCAGGCGGCCAGAAGGGCGACGGCCACGCCCGCCACCGCGCCCACGAGGGGAAGCGGGCCGCCCCAGAACTTGAAAGTGGTCGAGAAACCGCTCGCGACGCCCGCCCCCAGTCCGGCCATCGGCAGGAGAAACAGAAGGCCGAGACTGAACAAGAGCCCCAACATCAACCCCACCAGCTCGAACACCGAGGTGACGATCAGGGCCGTCGCGGCGGGCTTGAGTTTTTCCAGCGCGACGCGGCGCGCGTCCTCGGGCGACGGAAGCGCCGACGGCGGCGGCGGGGCAAACGACGACGCCGGCGGAGGCGGCGGGGGCGGCGACTGGGGCGGCGGCGACGCGGGCGATTGCGGCCAAAGCAGGTCCGACTCGTCGGCTTTGGCCGAGGAAGATCCGTCGGCGGGCCGGGCCGGCGGCGTCGGCGGCCGCGCGAGCGGAGGCGGCTCCGCGGCGATGGTCTCGAGCCTGGTCTTGAGCTCGTCGGCGCTGGTGTAGCGGCGGCCGGGGTCCTGCTCGAGCGCGCGCAGCACGACCTCGTCGAGCCGCACGTCGATCTTCACACGGCGCGACGGCGGCTGGAGCTGTTTCTCCGCCGGCAGCTCGCCGGTGAGCATCTGGTAGAGCACCACGCCGAGCGCGTAGATGTCGGCGCGGTGGTCGACCTCGTTCGGACGCTCGCGCTGCTCGGGAGCCATGTAGCGCGGCGTGCCCATGACGTGGCCCGCCGCGGTGATGTCGGCGGAGGAGCCGGCCGCCGCATCCCCTGAAACGTCGGCCGGCTCCTCGCCCGGCCCCACCAGCTTGGCGAGACCGAAATCGGCGACCTTCACCTGCCCGCGCCGGTCGAGAAGGATGTTCTCCGGCTTGATGTCGCGATGCACCACGCCGTGGTCGTGCGCGAACTGGAGCGCGTCGCAGATCTGCGGCACGATCGCGAGCGCCTCGCGCGCGGCGATGCGCCCGCCGTGGATGAGCTGGCGCAGGTTCACGCCGTCCACGAACTCCATGAGCAGGTAATAGTAGCCGCCCGCCTGGCCGAAGTCGTGGATCGTGACGATGTGCGGGTGGTCGAGGCGCGCGAGCGTCTGCCCCTCGCGCGCGAAACGCTCCGCGAAAGCCGGGTCGCCGCCGCGCTCGGGGGCGAGCAGCTTGAGCGCGACGAGGCGGCCGAGGCTTTTTTGCCGCGCGCGATAAACCACGCCCATCCCGCCGCGTCCGAGACACGCGAGGATCTCCAACTGGGGAAAATGCGGGGCGAGCTCGTCGATCGACGGCGCGGCGGCCGCCGGCGCCGCGGGTTCGGTCAGATCGGCCGCGGAACCGAAGTGCGCGGAGACGAGGCACGCCGGGCAAAGCCCCGCCGGCGCGTCGGAAGGAAGCACGGCCTGGCAACGCGGGCAGCGGGGGGCTTCGGGGGAGACGGCGGCTTCGGAGGCGCTCATACCACGATAAATACCGGGCCGGGCGGCGACGTTACGCGCGCGCCGAAAGAATCTTCACGAAATGCGCGAGCTCGACGTCGAGCTCGCCCGGCGCGGCGACCGTCTCGGCGATCTCCGCGCGCAGCGCCTCGCGGAAGCGTTTGCGCAGGCGATGCACCGCCACGCGCGCGGCGCCCGCCGTCATCCCCAGCGCGTCGGCGGTGGCCTCGTAATCGATTTCCCCGCGCGGGGAGACCAGGTGGCTCTTCAGCGTCTCGAACTCGGCGGCGCGATCCGTCGCGCGGTATTCCTCGGCGAGCCCGGCCAGGGCGCGATCCAGCAAGGTCAGCGCCCAGCGGCGCTCGTAAACCTCGTCGGGCCCGAGCGCGGGCTCGACCGCGTAGCGCGACTCCGCCTCGTCGGCGTCCAGCGCGACGAAGGCCAGGCCGCCACCGCGCTTGCGGGCGTGCTCCTTGCGCCACTCCTTCGCAAGGAAGCGTTTCAGCGCCATGAGGAGAAAACTGCGAAAGCGCCCGACCCGAGGCCGCGCGTCGCGCAGCCAGGCCTTTTCCAGGAGGCGCGCGAAGAAGGCCTGGGTGAGATCCTGCGCGTCGGCCGGCGAATGGCCGGATCGCCGCACGTAGGCGTAAAGCGGATACCAATATGCGCGGCAGAGGGTCTCCAGCGCCGCGTCCGACTCCGCTGTCGGCGCCTCGCACGCCGCCGCGATGATCGACCACCGGGTGGTGGCGAAACGGGCGTCGGCGTGGACGGCGGGGGACGCGAACGATTCCTGGGGCATCTTTCCACGCTACATACCGGAAACACGGAGATTGTTACAACGTCGGTTCCATCCTGCGCCCATAACCGTCGGCCGACGGGTTAAGGCTCATCGTTGTATTCAGCGGCTCGGATGCAGCGGAATGGCTCCGCCATTTCGTTCCCGCGGGCCCCGCCCGCCGAAAGCGCTCCGCTCTTACGCTGCGACCGATCAAGCCGCCCGGCGCACGGCCGCGAGATGGAGGAGCGTCTCGCAAAGCCTCCGGCGTAACGCGCCTTTCCGGCGCGACAGGGCCCGCGAGGCCGGTTTGCTTCGGCGAAACATGGCGCACGACACCCAATCGTCCTCGTTTCTCCACTTTGGCCGACGGCTTCTTCGTCACTCCTCTTTCGCCGCCCTCGTGCTTTGCACGGCCTGCGTGTCGCCCCGGGGCGAGCAGTCGCCGCAGGCGGCAAACACGCCGTCGCCCGCCGTGGGCAACGATTTCGCAGTCGGCGCCGACCTGTCGTTTCTCGGCGAGGCGGAGGCGCGAGGCGTCGTGTTTCGCGACGGCGGCGAAGTGAAACCGGGCCTGCGGATCTTTCGCGATCACGGCTACGACTGGGTGCGGCTGCGGCTCTTTCACACGCCCTCCGCCCATCGCTCGGCGCTGCCCAACGACCTCGTTTACACGATCGCGCAAGCCCGCGCGGCGAAGGCCCTCGGCTTCAAGCTGCTGCTCAACTTCCACTATTCCGACACCTGGGCCGATCCCGCGCACCAGATCACGCCCGAGGCCTGGCAGGCGCTCGGCCCGGAGGAGCTGGCCGACGCGGTGCGGACCTACACCCGCGATTGCATCCGGGCTTTCCGCGAAGCGGGGGCGATGCCCGACATGGTGCAGCCCGGCAACGAGGTCACCGCCGGCATGCTCTGGCCGACGGGGAAACTGCCCGACAACTGGGACCAGTTCGCCGCCCTGACCCGCGCCGGCATCGCGGGCGTGCGCGAGGGCGCGGACGGCTCGCCGACGCCGAAGATCCTCGTCCAAATCGAGCGCGGCGGGAACCGGGAGGCGACGAAGTGGTTTTTCGACAACCTCCTCTCGCGCGGCATCGACCCCGACGTGCTCGGGCAATCGTATTACCCGTGGTGGCACGGATCGCTCGACGACCTTCGCGCGACGCTGCACCACATGGCGCGCGCCTACCGCAAGCCCGTGATGGTCGTCGAAACCGCCTACTGCTGGCGCCCGACCGAATACGTCGAAGGCCGCAAGCCCGTCGGCCCGGCGCCCTTTCCGGAAAGCATCGAGGGGCAACGCGAGTTTCTCGCCGCGGTCGCGGACGTGGTGCGAGGTCTGCCCGACGGCTTGGGCGCGGGCGTTTTCTGGTGGGAGCCCGCCGTGGGTGAAGGTCGCACGCGGTCCCGTCTGCGCAGCCGCGGGATGTTCGACGACGCGGGAAACGTCCTTCCGGTGATCGACGCAGCGCGGCCGGCGGGCCATGATTCAGGACTAAAGCCCAAAACCACGGACGCGATCGCATCAGAGTAAACTCGCCAGCGTAGGAGGGATTAATCAGTAGGATTAGCCAAACACCTTATGCCCCTCGCCGCCACCGCCTCGCTTCGCGCCGCCACGCCCGGCCCCGTCGTCAATCGCAACCTCTACGGCCATTTCGCCGAGCATCTCGGCCGCGGCATCTACGAGGGCATCTGGGTCGGCCCCGACTCGCCGATTCCCAACACCCGCGGCATCCGCAACGACGTCCTCGCCGCGCTCAAGGCCCTCGACATCCCCGTGCTGCGCTGGCCGGGCGGCTGCTTCGCCGACGAATACCACTGGAAGGACGGCATCGGCCCGCGCGAGCAGCGTCCGCGCATCATCAACACCCACTGGGGCTCCGTCGTGGAGAACAACCACTTCGGCACGCACGAGTTCATGGACCTCGTCGAACTCCTCGGCTGCGAACCCTACATCTGCGGCAACGTCGGCTCCGGCGCCGTGCAGGAGATGATGGAGTGGGTCGAGTATCTCACCTCCGACGCCGCCTCGCCGATGGCCGATCTCCGCCGCAAAAACGGCCGGGAAAAACCCTGGCGCGTGCGCTACTTCGGCGTGGGCAACGAGAGCTGGGGCTGCGGCGGCTCGATGCGCCCCGAGTATTACGCCGACGAATACAGGCGCTACAACACCTTCGTCAAAAACTACTCGGGCAACCAGGTCTACCGCATCGCCTGCGGCGCCAACTCCGACGACTTCCGCTGGACGGAGGTCCTCATGCGCGAGGCCGGCCGCAACATGGACGGCCTCGCCCTCCACTACTACACCGTGCCGACGGGCTGGCCGCCGAAGGAATCCGCCACGCAATTCGACGAGGCGATGTGGCACCTCACGCTCTCCAAGGCGCTCCACATGGAGACGCTCATCCGGCGCCACGGCGCGATCATGGACGTGCATGACCCGGAGAAACGCGTCGGCATGGTGATCGACGAGTGGGGCACCTGGTTCGCCGCCGAGCCGGGCTCCACGCCGGGATTCCTTTACCAGCAAAACACGCTGCGCGACGCGCTCGTGGCGGCGCTGCACTTCCACATTTTCCACCGCCACGCCGACCGCGTGACGATGACCAACATCGCGCAGACGGTGAACGTGCTCCAGGCGATGATCCTCACCGACGGCCCGCGCATGCTGCGCACGCCGACCTACTGGGTCTTCGAGATGTTCAAGAGCCACCAAGGCGGAACGGTTCTCCCCGTCGATCTCCACGATGTGCCGGCCTACTCCGTCGAGCCCGGCGCGGCGGGCTCGCCCTCGGGCGCGAGCGCCCCGATCCCCGCGATCTCCGCCAGCGCCACGCGCCGCGCGTCGGACGGCGCCGTGCATGTCTCGCTCGCCAACGCCCACCCGCGCGAGGCCGCGCGCGTGGAAATCCGTCTCGATCAACTCCACGTGAAGAGCGTCACCGGCCGCGTGCTCACCGCCTCCGCGATGAACGCCCACAACACCTTCGACGCGCCCGACGCCGTGCATCCCGTCCCCTTCGCCGGCGCGAGACTCGCGGATGGCGTCCTCGTCGCCGAACTGCCGCCGATGAGCGTGGTCGCGCTGGAGCTGCGCTGACCTACCTTGCCACGGCGGCCTTCGAGCCGGGCGCACACAAGGCGCGCCCCTACGCCGGGCCTATGGTTTTGCAGGGGCGTGGCTCGACCACGCCCGAGCCGTCCCTCGAGCTTACCAAAGCCGAACCAACGCATCCCCCCGCCGAGCGGGGGCGCCATTGGCGCGACCGGGCCTTCGCCACGCTCCCCGCCAGCGTCAGTTCTTAACCGGCTCGGCCGCCTTGCCCAAGACCGCCTCCTCCAGGCTCGTGGCCGATGTGCGAGGCCGCAACAGGGTCGCCCGGTCCGACTCGGAAAACAGGTCGGATGTCCGGATAAACTCGCGTAACTCGGGCGGCGGCGGAGGCACCGAGTGCAGAAAACGCGAGGCCATCATCGCCGGCGTATAGATCGGATGCTGCGCCTTCAGGTTGAGCTCCGCCGCCATTTTCAGCGCGGTGACGGGATCGTTGCCGCCCCCGCGTCTCGGATCGCTGTCGCCCAACTGGAGGATCGCGGTGCTCGCCAACGAGAGGGCGGCCGATCCGGCGCCCGCCTGTTTTGCCCAGGCCGCCACGCCGACGGCATCCGCCTTCATCGCTTGAGCGAGGAAAGCCACCCGCCCCCCGTGAAGATTCGGATCCTCGGTAGCCGACGCCGCCCAATCCGCTTGGGTCGCGTTGAGCCATTTGAAAGCCGCCGCCGCGTCACGCTCGGCCCACCCGACCGCCAGGTTGATTTCGGCGGAACTCCGCGCCTCACCGGCCAGCCCGGCGAGCTGCGCGATCGCGGCGTCCGGATCGAGCCCGGCCAGGCCGGCGACCGCGCCCGCCACCGCCGCCTCGTGGATGGCCGGATCGTTCATGGTCGCCGCCCACGCGAGGGCCGCCTCGGGATCGGCGCCGCCCCATCTCGCAAGCAAAGCCACCGCCTGCTCCCGGCGCATCTGCGGGTCGGACAAACGTGCGATGAGCGGCGCCGCGCTCGGCACGATCACGCCGTCTTTGTCCACCCATCGCCGCTTCGCTCCGGCCTCGATAAGCGCGAGCTTCTCGGGACCGGCCGGCAAGCCGTCCAGCCATGCGAGCGCCGCGGCCGAGTCCTTCGTGAGCCACTGATGCAGATACCCCGGCAAGGGACCGAAGAGCGGATCGAGACCGTGCGGCCAAGGGTGGTTGCTCATCGCTTTCGACCAATCGATCCCGGCGGCATAGATGGTGGCGACGAAGCGCCCCGCATCACTGACCTGAGACGACATCGAGTGGAGCGCGAGGCCATCGTAAGCCATCGCCCATTTCAACGCCGCCACCGGATCTTGGTCGGCCCACTTCCCGAGCAGCTTGTAACGCAGCGTGGACTTTTTCCCCGACTCCGGCAGAGCCGTGAAAGCCGCGCCCGGATCGTTCTCCGCCCAACCCGCGAAAATGCGATTCGCGGCCAGCGCATAAAATTCCTCCGACACGCCACGGGCCAGCTCCAGAGCCCGCCGCGGATCGCCGAGTTTCGCGAGCTGCTTGAGAATGCTCGCCGCTATGCCCGCCTCCGTTCGGGCGTCGGGCAGCGTGAGCGCCCACGCGAAGGCCGGATCGAACTCCCGCCGCGCCCACGCGAACCCCGCCTTCGCGAGCCACCGCTCTCCCTCGCCATAGGGCGCCTTGTCCCACATCGACGAAGCCCAGCGCGCGGCCGCCGCCGGATCGCTTTCGCACCAAAGCCCGAAAAACTCAGCGAAACGCGCGCGCGCATCGCGCTCCATGCCCAGCGCCCACAGCGCCTCCAGCAGCGGCGTCCGCTCCTCGTCCGTCGTCGTCGCGAAAATCTCCGCCAGCGCACGCTTGCGCGCCTCCGCATCCGCGAGTTCGCCCGCCGCCAAGACGCGCGCGAGCAGTTGCTCCGTGGTGGGGCGCGCCTCGAGGCTCGGCGCTTTGGGCGAGATGTTCACCGAGCTCATCGAAGCCTCAGGCGTTTTCACCGCCACCGGCTCCGAGCGACGGCATGCGCCGCCGGACAATAACACAAGCAATGCACCGAGACCAACACTGCTGCGGAGGGAATGGCGCAAGGGAGAGGCGGGGTTGTCGCGACGCAATCGCCGGCCAGCCATGCCCGCAATGTCCTTGTTATCTTGACGTCCGGATCAGCCCGCGCCGCCCGGCGCCGCGAACTTTCGCAGATATTTCAGCGCCACCTCGAACTCCTTCGGCAGGGGCGCCGTGATCGTCACCGGCTCGCGCGTCGTCGGGTGGTTCACCGTCAGAGCGCTCGCGTGCAGCGCCAGCCGGTCGACCAGCGGGCGCTCGTCGTCGCGGCCTTTGTATCCACGTTTCAAATCCGAGAGCTTCAGCTGCACGTCCGGCACGCCGTAGAACGGGTCGCCCAGGATCGGCGCGCCCGCCGCCGCGAGATGCACGCGGATCTGGTGCGTGCGGCCCGTGAGCGGCGAACACTCCACCCACGCGAAGGCCCGGCCGCGCCGGTCGTGAAAACGCTCGAGCGTGCGAAACACCGTCGTCGAGGCCTTGCCGCCGCGCTTCTTGAACACCCGCATGCGCCCCGGCTGTTGCTCGTCCTCGCCGAGCGCGAGCTCCACCGTGAATTCCGCGGGCAGGAGGCCCGACTCGTCGCGCGCGACACGGCCGACCTTCATGGCCTCGTCGGCCGGCGGCACGTAGCACAGCGCGTGGTAGGTCTTCTTCGCGGTTTTTCCCTGAAACTGCCCCGACACGAAATCGAGCGCCGTCTTCTCCTTCGTGCAAAGCACCACGCCCGAGGTGTCGGCGTCGAGGCGATGCACGTTGGCCACGTGTTCGCCGAGTTTCTCGTGAACCTGCGTCATGAGGTTGGCACGCTTCTTGTCCCAGCGGTCGGGCGCGATGAGCAGGCCGCTCGGCTTGTCGAAAGCGATGAGCGTGTCGTCCTCGAAAAGAATCGGCGGAAGCATGTCGGGGAACGAACACGGCGAAGAACCGCGGTTCGGTCGAGCCCGCATCGCGGGGCCTCTGGCGGCTTGCCAGAGCCGGGCCATCCTCTCCGATAAGGCCGCTATTTCACGTTTGGCCGCCATCCTTCACCCGCGCTGGTTCCTGACTTCGGTCCGCGGCCGACTCACGCTCCTCGTCGTGGCCCTGCTCGCGCCGGCCCTGCTGTTGGTGGCCACCTTGATCTATCGCGCCTATCAAAACGAGCGGGTCGCGATGTCGGGAAATCTCCTCGCGACCGCACGCGCGGTCGCGGGCCTCGCGGACCGCGAACTCAAGGAATTCGAGACCGTCCTGCGCACGCTCGGCGCGTCGCAGTCGCTGGCGGAGGGCAATCTGAAGGTCTTCGACGGCATCGCCCGCGCGGCCCTGGCGGGCGACCAGCGCTGGTTCGTCCTGACCGACGGCCAGGGCCGGCAGCTCGTCAACACGTCGCTCCCCTCCGGGGCCGCCCTTCCGCCAATGCCCGCGCCGCCCGAGATGCGCGCCGCCATGGAACAGGGAGGCGTCTACATCTCGAATCTTGTGCATGACGCCGCCGTCCACGCCCCGGCGCTGTTCGTCAGCCGCCCCTATGCGGTCGAGGGACGCGTCCGCCACACGCTGGCGCTCTTCGCCCGATCCGCCGAGCTCGCGCGCATCCTCGACGTCTCCCGCTACACCACGTCCGACGGCCTCGTGTCCTTGATTGATCGCGAACACCGCATCATCGCGCGCAGCCGCAATCCCGAGGAATACGTCGGGCGCCAGGCGACCGCCCACATGCGATCGCTCGTGGGAGCGGCCCCGGAGGGCGTGCACAACACCGTCACGCTGGACGGGGTCCCCGTGCTCACCGCCTATCACCGCGCGGAAAAGACCGGCTGGGTCGCCGTCGTATCGGCGCCGCGCGCCTCCCTTTTCGCCTCCGCGCGCAAGCTCCTCTGGCTCGGGCTCGCGCTCTCGGCCGTGCTCCTGGCCACCGCCGGCGTTCTCGCCGCCTGGGTCATGCGCGGGCTCACCCGCGGAATCGACTCCCTGGTCGCCGGCTCGGAATCGATCATCCGCGGCGAGCCCGTCGACTTCGTGCAAAGCGGTCTCCGCGAGACCGATTTCGTGGGGCTGGCGATGGTCCGCTCGGCGCGGCATCTGCAGGAGACGAGCGGCCGGCTTGGCGCCACGCTCTCCGATCTCCGGCGCGCCGAGGACGTGTTGCGCGCCCAAAACGAGGAGCTGGAAAAGCGCGTCGCGGAGCGAACCCGGCGCCTGCGCGAGACCATCGGCGAGCTGGAGGCGTTTTCCTACAGCATATCCCACGACATGCGCGCGCCGCTCCGCGCGATGCACAGCTACGCCCAGCTCCTGCAAACGGAACACGCGGAGGGCCTCGGTCCCGAGGCCCGCCGTTACCTCGAGCGCATCAACGTCAACGCCGCCCGCCTCGAGCTCCTCGTCCGCGACGTCCTCGCCTACAGCCGCGTCGCCAAGGAGCAGATCGAGACAAAGCCGGTGGACCTCGACCGTTTCGTGCGCGAGCTGGTGTCGAGCACCTCGGGCCTCGAGCTCGGCCGGGGCGTCGTCGACGTGCGCGGCAAGCTCCCCGCCGTCCTCGCGCATCAGGCCTACCTCTCGCAGATACTGACGAATCTCGTCGGCAACGCCTTCAAATTCACCGCTCCCGGCGTGGTCCCGCGCGTGGAGATTTCAGGCGAAGAATTGGATGGTCTCGTAAAGATCTCGGTGCGCGACAACGGCATCGGCATCGACCCGGCGGACTTCGACCGCATCTTCCAGATCTTCGGGCGCGTGCATCACGCCGACGCCTACGACGGCACCGGCATCGGCCTGGCCATCGTGAAGAAGGCGGTGCAGCGCATGGGCGGGGAGCTCGGCGTGAATTCCGCGGTGGGCGCGGGCTCGACTTTCTGGTTCACCCTGCCGCGCGCATGAATCATCCCACGCTGCTGCTGGTGGAGGACAACGAGGACGACGCCTTCTTTTTGCGCCGCGCCCTCAAAAACGGAGGCGTCCCCCAGGCGCCCGTGCATCTTCCCGACGGTCGCGAGGCCATCGCCTATCTTGGCGGCGAGGGCGCCTACGCCGACCGCGTCGCGCACCCGCTTCCGGCCGTGGTTTTTCTCGACCTCAATCTTCCCTACAAGACCGGTCTCCAGGTGCTCGAATGGATCAGGCAAAGGCCGGAACTCGCCCGGGTCGTCGTGATCGCGCTCACCTCCTCCGGCGAGCAAAGCGACGTGCGGCGCGCGTATGAGCTCGGAGCCAACTCCTACATCGTAAAACCGGCCTCGGCCGACGCCCTCGTCGAAATCGCCAAGGCCTTTCGCCTCTGGTGGCTGGAGTTGAACCTCTTCGACGCGGGCTCCCGCCCGCCTCGGTAGGCCGGCCTCCCGGCGCCCCGTCCGCCGCGTCCCGTCCGCAAAAGATCCGGAGGGCCGCCGTTCCCGGCGTCCGCGATGGCGACAACCCCCCGCGAGAGCCGGGCGGGGGACTCGGACGATTACCGGAACGCGAAATGGTTTCATGCGGAAAATCTTCCGCCACGTTTGAGATTCTTTTTTCGTCGGCTAAAATACCGCAAAGCCTTGGACGGCGGAGGAATTCCCTTGCGACACCCCCCGCGCCGGACTTGCTCGCGCCACCGGCCTGGAAAGTCGGCGCCGATGCTGAAAGTCCCTCCATCTCTGGTCGCCCTCGGCGCGGGATTCCTCGGCGCCCGGACCGCCCGGCGGTTGCGCGTTCGCGGCTGGGCGCTCGCCGCGCAGAAACGCCACGCCGTCGCCCTCCGCCAGGCTTTTTCCCGCACCGGCTACGGCAAGACCCACGGCATCGAGGCGGGCATCGGCGACAAAACGTGGCGCGAACGCGTGCCGCTGCGAACCTACGAAAGCCTGGCCGCCGACATCGAACGGATGAAGCGCGGAGAGAACGACGTGCTCTGGCCCGGGCGCTGCAATTTTTTCACCCTCACGTCGGGCACCGCCTCCGGCGAGCAAAAGGTCCTTCCGGTCACCGACAGCCTGCTCGCCCACTTCCAACGCTGCGGACGCGACTCGCTCCTCTACTACGCCGCCCGGGCCGGCACGGGCTTTCTTCGCGGAAAACATCTCTTCCTGAGCGGCGTCACCACCTTCACGCCCGTGACCGAGGCGAAGGAGCACCTCGCCTTCACCGGGGACCTCAGCGGCATAGGCGCGCTCAATCTTTCGATGTGGGCGGAAGAACTGTTCTACGAGCCGGGCGCCGAAATCGCCCAGATGACGGACTGGCCCGCGAAAATCGAGGCGATCGCCCGGCGCTGCGTCGACCGCGACATCCGCATGCTCTCCGGCATCCCGCCCTGGCTGCTCGTCCTCGCCTCCGCCGTGCTCGAGGAGCACGCCCGGCGCCACGGCAAGAGGCCCCGCAATCTCCGCGAAATCTGGCCGCGGCTGGACTGCCTCGTCCACGGCGGGGTGCCCATCGGGCCCTTCGCCAACGAACTCCGCGCCGCCTGCGGACAAGGCGTGAACTTCCACGAGGTCTACCCCGCCTCCGAAGGTTTCATCGCCGCGCAGGACGCCGAATCGGAGGCCGGCCTGAGGCTCATGGCCGACGCCGGGATCTACTACGAATTTCTCCCCCTCGCCGACTTCGACGAGACGCGGCTCGCCCAGCTCGGAGCCCGCGCCGTGCCGCTCGAGGGCGTGCGCCCGGGCGTCGACTACGTGTTGATCATGACCACCCCCGCCGGCCTCGCGCGCTACGTGATCGGCGACGTCGTGCGCTTCGTCTCCACCGAGCCCGCGCGCCTGGTCTACGCCGGCCGCACGCGGCTCCGGTTGAGCGCCTTCGGCGAGCACGTGATCGAGAAGGAGCTCACCGACGCGCTCACGACGGTCTGCGCCCGCCACCGCTGGCAGATGGTCAATTTTCACGTCGCGCCCATCATCTTAAACTCCCTCACCGGCCAGAAGCGCGGCAGCCACGAGTGGTGGATCGAGCTGCGCCCCGGCAGCGAGGTCACCCCCACGGGTCCGGTCCTCGCGCCCCTGCTCGACGCCGAACTCCAGCGCCTGAACGCCGCCTACGAAGCCAAACGCAAAGGCGGCGGATTGCTTCCTCCCACCGTGCGCCTCGTCATGCCCGGGGTTTTTGAACAATGGCAGCGCGCCGTCGGCAAATGGGGCGGTCAAAACAAGATGCTCCGCTGCCGCGGCGACCGCCAGATCGCCGACGAACTGGCGAGATTTTCGCCCTTCCACGACGCGGTGTGAGCAAGGACGGCGGTCACGGAGGACCGCCCGCCCCGTCCCTTGCGCCCGGAAGGGCGCGGCTCCTTCCGCGCCGCGAACCGCCCGGGAACTCGCCGCGCCTACGCCGGAGCCCCGCTCAAAAAATATGTCACCACCGCCGCGACATACGCCGCCAGCCCGCCCAGCAGCAGGCAAAGCTCCGCGAAGAAGAGCCGCGTCTTGCGATCGCGATAACACAGGATCTGGGCGACGAGCTCCGCGTCCCCGCCTCCCGGCGGCGCGCGAAACTGCGTGACCCAGCGGATGCGCAGCGAACCCCCGATGATGAGCAGCATCGAAAGGAGCACGAGGACGAGCCCGCCCGCCATCGCCAGCCGCGGAAACGCCCCCGACTGCGCGATGCGCGGCCCCGAGAAACCGGTGATCGTCAGCGCCAGCGTCGAGACCGTGAGCAACACCTGCGAACGCGTCTGCAACACGCCGAACTGCGTCACCAGCAGGTCGAGCGCGCCGCGCAGACCGCCGCCGACGGCGAGCAGATGCCGCGCCTCGTCGTCATGCACGGCGGCGGGACGTTCGGGTTTGGGGCAGGGCGGGTTCATGCGTGGATGAGAGAAGGGAAATTTCCGGCCAAGGGAAGCCGGGGCGGCCGAGACGACGCGCCGCGCCCGCGAGCCCGCTCCGGGCTCAGACCCCGATCCCCGGCGACACGAGACCGTCGGCCGGCGTGGGCGCGGACTGCGCCACCAGCCGGCGGATGCTCTCAAGGTTCTCGCGCACGAGCGCCCCCATCGACTCGCAGGCGAGGTATTCGGAACGCTTGTAATGCTCCGCGAGCGACTCCCGCAGCTGGCGCACATGCTCCGGCGGCGAGATCGGATCGGCGGCCATCGCGCCCAGCAAATGGGCCAGGCGCTCCTCGATGATCGCGGCGCGTTGCAGGATGAGCACCTGCTCCTCGCGCTGGTATTGGCGCGCGGTCTCGATGCGCAGATGCTTGGCGCAGAAAAGCGCGAGCGGCGTGTTGTCCTTGAAGAACTGCGGGCGATACAGGTTGAGCCGCCCCTCGTAGCTCTGCTGGTCGAAATCCATGGCGCGGACCCGGATTTGCGCGCCTTCGAAATCGGGCGTGATGACGACGACGAAATTGTAGGACCGCATGTCGCCCAGGAGGCGGATGAAGCAGCGCTCGTTGAACTTCACCAGCTCCTTGGCCAGGCGCACGCCGCGGATCTCGGGGTTGTTCAGCCAACGGTCGATGAACTCGTTGCCGGGGATGCCGGCGATGTGCTCCTCGATGAGCGTCGTGCCGTGGGTGAGATAATTGAGCCGGTTGGGCGAAAGCAGGTGCTCGAGCTCGAGGCCGTAGATGCGCGACGCGTCGCCGCGCTTGATGTAGAAGTGGTCGGGGTTGTCGTTGTAGGCGTTGACGATCCGCACGCGGAACGGCGCCGAGTTGCCGAAGGCGCAGAAGTCGATCCGGTCGATGTAGAGGTGCTGCATGACCGAGAGATCGCCGTCGACACGAAGGATGGCGTAGACGCGCTTCAGGTCGTCGTGCAGCGGCTTCATCTCGAGCCGGTCGTAAAACACGCTTTCCCAAAGCGTCGGCCGCCCCAGCCGGTCGGAGAGCGGCACGCTGTCGGCGAAGCGGCGCAGGCGTTCGTAGGTGACGGGCAGGTCGCGTTCGCGGCGCACCCGGCGGAGATAGGCGCGCAGCGGGTCGCCGACCGGGAAGGACGGCTTCTTCATCTGCTGACGCGGGGCGTCGGGATTTTCGCGCTCTTCGGACATGCGGCGGGAAGCCTGCGCCAAAAGCCCGGACGGCGGAAGGGCGAATTCGAGCGCCAAGCCGCCCGGGGCGGACTTGCGCAAGACTCCGCGCTTTTTCGCTAAACCTCCTCGGGTCAAGTCCGTGCTTGAGCGCATCGTTCAAATCGACTGGCGTCCCCCGCTTTGGCGCCACCCTCCGGGTGGCCCCACCCCGGACCCTTCAATTACCCTCATGAACACCCTGAGTATAATCCTGTTCTTCGTCTCGGTGATCGGCGTGATCGCCTTTGGCATATGGAAAGGAGGTCAGGGCGAAAAGAAGGAAGGCGAGAGCGGCGCCAGCGACTACTTCCTCGCCGGACGCGGCCTCACCTGGTGGCTGGTGGGCTTTTCGCTCATCGCCGCCAACATTTCGACCGAACAATTCGTCGGCATGTCCGGCTCGGCGGCCAACTGGCTCGGCATGGCCATCGCCTCCTATGAATGGATGGCGGCGATAACGCTCGTCGTCGTCGCCTTCTGGTTCCTGCCGAAGTTCCTCCGCGCCGGCCTCTACACCATCCCCGAGTTTCTCGAATACCGCTTCGGCGTGGTCGCCCGCATGACGATGGCCATCCCGGCGCTCGTCACCCTCGTCTTCGTCGCCACCTCCTCCGTCATCTACTCGGGCGCCAAGTTCGTGTCCCAGTATTACCACGACGTCCCCTTCCTCAACAGCCTCACCGCCATGTGCTGGCTGATCGCCATCTTCGCCGCCGTCTACGTCTACGTCGGCGGCCTGCGCGCCTGCGCCTGGACCGATCTCGTCTGGGGCTCCGCGCTCATCGCCGGCGGCGCCATCGTGATGGTGCTGGCCTTCGGCACCCTCGCCGACAAGCCCGCCGAAGAGCTCATCCTGACCAAGGTGCAAAACTCCTCCGCCACCGTCGAGGACCTGCGCGACGCCGGCCCGTGGGAGCGATTCATGCTTCTCAATGACGGCAAAGACGGGGAAGCGGCCGTTCGCGAAGGCCCCAACGGCTCCGGCGGCAAGATACACATGGTCCGCCCCATCACCGACACCGACATCCCCTGGACCGCCCTGCTCGTCGGCCTCTGGATCCCCAACTTCTTCTACTGGGGCCTCAACCAATACATCGTGCAACGCACGCTCGGCTCCAAGTCGCTCGCCGAAGGCCAGAAGGGCATCGTCTTCGCCGCCGGCCTCAAGCTCATCATCCCCTTCGTCGTCGTCATCCCCGGCATCCTCGCCTACAACCTCTTCGCCGGCGACATGCTCCGCCCCGACGGCACCTACGACTACGACAGCGCCTTCCCCGTGCTGGTGCGCAACCTCGTCAAACCCTTCCCGCTGATCTCCTGGTTCGTCCTCGCCGCCCTCGCCGGCGCGGTCATCAGCTCGCTCGCCTCGATGCTCAACTCCGCCTCGACCATCGCCACGATGGATCTCTACCAGAAGATCACCGGCGAAAAGTCCGAGAAGAAGCTCGTCGGCATGGGCAAGATCTTCGTCAGCGTCTTCGTCGTCCTCGCCGCCCTGCTCGCCCCCAAGCTCGACTCCTTCGGCGGTATCTTCGCCTACATCCAGGAATTCCAGGGCTTCATCTCGCCCGGCATCCTCATGGTGTTCGTCTTCGGCTTCTTCTCGCCCCGCACCCCCCGCTACTTCGGCTGGCTCGGCATCGTGGTCAACGCCCTCGCCTACGGCCTCCTCAAATGGGGCGTCGGCGCTTGGATCGTCTCCCAAGGCTGGTGGTTCTCCGCCGAGATGGCCTTCCTCGACCGCATGGCTCTCTGCTTCTTCATCGTCGGCGGCGTCGGCGCGCTGGTGACCCTCCTCAACCCGCTTCCCCAGCCGGTGAAAATGCCCGTCAGCGACTCCATCGCCCTCGAGACCTCTTCCTCCGCGAAGGTCTGGGGCTGGCTCGTGGTGGTGGGCACCCTCGCCCTCTACGCCATCTTCTGGTAAGCCGGGCAAATAACGCGGGACACCGCTCCTCTCCCCACCCCGCCGCGAACTTCGCGGCGGGGTGTTTTTTTGTCCCGCGCCCGAATCCCACGCGATTGGGAACGCAACCGCGCCCACCTGGTGATGTCTTCCAAACAAACCGGCGCTTGGGCGGCCACCGAAGCCGCGATCGGCGGCCGCCTCGTCTCCGTCTTCGAGCTCCGCAGCCATCCCGTGCCCGGCGACGAGAAGCGCCCGCGGCTCCTCCCGGCGCGCACGCCCTCCGACGAGCGATCCCGTCAACCGGAGGACGGCCCGGGCAGCTCCAAGCGAAGGTAGTCATACATCACGTGCGAGCCGGCGTCATAGGCGTCGAATCGGAACGTGAACGTGTTTTCGCCGACCCGCAGGCGGTTCACCGGGATGCGGATGTCGAGGTGGCAGTATTTCGCGTGGACGCCCTGCCGCAGCAGCGCGTTGCCGCCCGAAACCGGCGGCGCAATCCGGGTGAAGGGCCGCGCGTCGCCGTTGATAAGCAGCCACAGACGGAGGTAATGCGCGCTCGCGAAGGCGATCGTGAGCGTGGCCTCGCCGTCGCGCGGCAGCTCCGCGAGATCGAACTTCACCTGCCAATCCCAGTCGCCGCGCACGACCTTGCCCTCCGCGTCCCGCGTCTCCAACGCGCATTGCACGTAGTTCCAGTCGGTCTCCGCCCGGCTGGAGCCGATCCTGTAAACGAGAGGATTCGGCCACTCCGAGGGAAACTTCTCCCAAAGGTAGGGTTCGAAATAATCGTTCCCGTGGCGAAACTCGGCCGCGCTGCGGTCGGGCTTGCCGATCTCCCACGCGATGCTCGCGCCGGGATGCGTCACCCGCCACTCGATGGTTCCCGCGTCGCCGCTCGCGCCCGCCGCGATCTCGACGCCGTCTTTCGAATATTCTCCGACGACTCCGTCGTTGTAGGCGTAGAGCGTGTAGCGGCCCGGCCGCGCTCCCTTGATCTCGAAACGCCCCTCGGCGTCCGCGACGCTCCAGTATTGATAGGCCTTGCCCTGGAATTGCCAATTGCCCGCCTCGGCCTCCGAAGCGGCCAGCCCGACGCGCGCGCCGGCCGCGCTCACGCCGGATTTAAGCGGGTCGCGAATCGTCAGCTTGCCGGCGAGCGATCCGCGCTCCTCCGGCGCGGGGTGGTCGGCGGTCCGCAACCACGCATAGGGCCAGGCCGCCCGCTCCGCCACGACCTGGGCCTTGGCGTCGGCCCAAAGCGCGTCGCCGGCGTCCTTCTCCGCGCCGGTTCCGTTGCAGTAGAGCAGGAACGGGCCGAACAGCTTCCGCCAGCTTTCCCCGGCGGCCACCTTGACCTCCGCGGAATTGTAGTGGTTGCGCCCAAAATGCATCAGCAGGTAGCTCTCGGAGAGCGTGAGATCCTGCTTGGTCGGCCCGTCGTTGAAGTAGTCGTGGCCGCCCAGCACGAACCAGACGCCCTTCTTTGCGATGTCGCTGGCATGGCCCCACGTCCCGATGTCGAAGTAGCGCGCGGCATAGGAATACTTGCCGTCGTATTCGCCGGCGCGCACGCCGGTGTTCAGTTTCACGATCTCGTTTATCCCCGTCGCGGAGGCCTGACGATAGTCGGCGACCGAGGGCATTTCCCCGTGGCGCAACTCGTCCACGTAGGCGCGCTCGAAGAAAAACCGTTCCCGGTCGCGCGGCAGCTTCCACACGATGCGCCACTCCCCGTATACGGCGTCTGGATACTCCTTGGGATGGTCGAGGATCGCGTAGGCGTAGAGCCCCGTGTCGCCGCGGCGCAACACGTAGTGGAGATCGATGTCGAAGACGTGCTTGTGGCCGGCGCCGGGCCGCCAGACACGCTTGCAAGAAATGTCGACCATGTCGGGCGTCGCGGCGGCGACCGTGTAGACGCAACCGCCCGGCACCTCGAAGCCCGCGCCGCCGTGCATGCTGTAGTAGATGGGATTGGCCGGGTCCGCCATCTGGACCCCGTCGAAGAGATAGCTCGTCACCCTGCCGGAGCGTTTGTCGACGACCGCCCGGATCACGCCGTTGTCGAGGATCGCCGCGGCGGTGGTATCGTAAAGAACGACGTCGGCGCCCGCCCCGGGCGCGCCGCCGCCGGGGTCGTTGGCGAAAAGGATGGCGGACGACGCCAGCGCGCAGACGAGGCCGAGCAGGCGCGCCGAAAGCGAGGCCCGCCGCGAAAGCGGACGGCGGAAGCGGAACATGCGCCGTAAAACAGCCGCCTTTCGGCCGTCGGGGCAACCTCGCGCCCCTGCCGGTTTCGACCCATGCCGACCCGACGAAGCGTCCAGCACGAAACCGATCCATTAGACGGACTCGGGCGGAACATGAGCACGTTTGCGCAAATTGAGGTTGGCCCCCGGGCGGGCGCGCCCTAGCGCTGACCCTTTCAACTTTTCCACATGCCCACGAAGCAATCCGACATCGGACTCATCGGCCTCGCCGTGATGGGTCAGAACCTCGCCCTCAACATCGCCGACCACGGCTTCCAGATTTCGGTCTACAACCGCACCGTCGAAAAGACCGACAAGTTCGTCGCCGAAAACCCCGACACGCCCGGTGGCGTCGTCGGCACCAAGACCCTCCAGGAGTTCGCCGCATCCCTCGCCAAACCCCGCAAGGCCATCATCCTCGTCCAAGCCGGCAAGCCCACCGACGCCGTCATCGAAGGCCTCACCCAGGTGTTCGAGCCCGGCGACATCATCATCGACGGCGGCAACGCCCTCTGGACCGACACCATCCGCCGCGAAAAGGCCCTCAAGGAAAAGGGCTTCCTCTTCATCGGCTCCGGCGTGTCCGGCGGCGAAGAAGGCGCGCGTTTCGGCCCGTCCCTCATGCCCGGCGGCGACAAGGCCGCGTTCAAGCACCTCGAGCCGATCTGGAAGGCCATCGCCGCCAAGGTCGACAAGAAGACCGGCAAGCCCATCACCGGCGCCAAGCCCGGCAAGCCCGTCAAGGGCGGCGTCCCCTGCACCACCTACATCGGTGAAAACGGCGCCGGCCACTACGTGAAGATGGTTCACAACGGCATCGAGTATGGCGACATGCAGATGATCTGCGAGGCCTACTCCCTCATGCAGGGCCTCCTTGGCCTCAAGCCCGCCGAGATGGGCGAGATCTTCTCCGAGTGGAACAAGGGCGCCCTCGACAGCTTCCTCGTCGAGATCACCGCCGACATCCTCAAGCAGAAGGACCCCGTCACCAAGAAGCCTTTCGTCGACGTCGTCCTCGACACCGCCGGCCAGAAGGGCACCGGCAAGTGGACCTCGGTCAACGC
>CBINJQ010000021.1:0-23715 GCA_966251015.1 uncultured Akkermansia sp.
AGCACCAGCCGCGTCTATTCCATCCCGCCTCTCGCCGCGCTGCCCGTCGTCGTCCATCGCGGGGCCTTCGCCCTCGACCCCGCGGCCCTCGCCTCGGGAGCCCTTCCGTCGGGCATATCTACCGCCGGCATCGCCGAAACCTTCTCCACCGCGGCACCCGTATCCCTCTACGGGGCCACGAAGCTCGCCTCGGAAACGATGGCCCTCGAATACGGCCACGCGTTCCGGCTGCCGGTGTGGATAAACCGTTGCGGCGTGCTCGCCGGCGCCGGCCAGTTCGGCCGCGCGGACCAAGGCATATTCAGTTATTGGATACGCGAATGGATCGCCCGCCGCCCCCTCCGGCACATCGGCTGGGACGGCCGGGGCCACCAGGTGCGCGACTGCCTTCACCCGGCCGACCTGGCCCCGCTGCTCCTCGCCCAGCTCGACGCCGGGCTCGCCCCGGAAAAGCCTTCCGTCGTCAACCTCGCCGGCGGCGCGGCCCACGCCATGTCGTTGCGGCAGCTCGGCGCCTGGTGCGCGGAACGACTCGGACCGCACGAGGTCGCGAGCGACCCCGCGCCTCGCCCCTACGATCTGCCTTGGGTCGTCCTGGACTCCAACCAGGCCGCGGCCGCCTGGAATTGGCGTCCGCGCACATCGCTCCACGCCATTTTGGAGGAGATCGCCGCGCACGCCCTGGCCCAGCCCGCGCGTCCCTGATCCAAATTTTCCCGAACATTTTGATATGAACGATCATCCCACCGAGGTAAATCCGGCCCAGGTCGTCCGCGAAAGCGGCAAGGCCGGACGCGAGCTGCTCCTCCTGTCGGCCGCGGTTCTGTTTCTTGAGCTAGCGATCATTCGCTGGGGCGGGGCGCAGGTTCGTGCCTTGGCCTATTTCCCCAATTTGCTCCTGATCGGATCCTTTCTCGGCCTGGGCCTCGGCTGCCTGCGCGTCGAGGGGCGCTCGCTCGCCTCTTGGTGGATGCCCTCGCTCGCCACGCTAGCCCTCGCGTTCACAGGGCTGGGACGCATCATCTTCACCCAACAATCCAATGAAGAGCATCTCTGGTTGCTCTACTACGACCTGCCCAAAGACGCCCCGATCATCCACAACCTTTGGCTGCCGGTTTTATTATGCTTTAGCCTCACGGCGCTCGGTTTCGTCGCCCCGGGCCAGATGATCGCCAAGAGGCTGAAAGCCTTCCATGCCGGCGGAGCCTCTTTGCGCGGTTACGGCTGGGACTTGGCGGGCTCCTTCGTCGGCGCGACGCTCTTTTCCGTGGCGGCCTTTCAGCGTCTGACGCCTCTCCACTGGTTTCTGGTCGTCATCCTCGTCGTCGCTTGGCTGGAGCGCCATGCCTTCCGCCGACTCATGGGCGTCATCTTCTGCGGTGGAATCGTGCTCGCCACCGTCGGCATTTCCGAGCGGGCGGAAGTTTACAGCCCCTACTACGGGCTGACGACGAGAACGTTCGATGGGGGCAACGTCAGCATCCTGACCAATGGTTCGCTGCATCAGACGATGATTGATTTGCGGGGCGAAAAATCGGCCATGCCCGTGGCCGCATCCGGCTACGCCATGCCCTACACGCTATCGGGCCACCGGCCAAGTCGCGCCTTGGTGCTCGGCGCGGGCAGCGGGAACGACGTCGCCACCCTCCTGCTCCAGGGCGCGCAAAAGGTGGACGCGGTTGAAATCGATCCGGAAATCATCGCCTACGGACGCCGCCTCCACCCCAACCGTCCTTACGACGACCCGCGGGTGACCGTTCACATCACGGACGCCCGCGCGTTCCTCAACCAAAGCCGTGATCGCTACGACACCATCGTCTTCGGCACCCTCGATTCGATGACCCGTCTTTCGGCGCTCTCTAATGTGCGGCTGGACAACTTCGTCTACACCACGGACTGCCTCGAGGCCGCCCGCCGTCGTCTCACCGAGGACGGCGGTATGCTGCTCTACTTCATGACCCCTCCCAATTTTATCAACCTCCGGATGGAGCTGATGGTCTCCAAAGTATTCGGCGAGACTCCCGCCGTGCATTCCGGCCGGTATACTCTGTTCAACAAAGTCTTCATGGCAGGGCCTGCGTTCGCCGGATTGGATCGCGCACGCCGTGACGAGATGAACGCGCTCTTTCCTCCCGAACTACTGGCCCGGGCCGATCTGCCCGACGACGACTGGCCGTTTCTCTACCTGGCCGGACGATCCATCAGTTCGTTCTATCGCGTCATGACCGCCGCGATCATCCTGCTCACGGTGCTAGCCGTCTTCGGCTTCTCCCGCGAATTCCGCACCCGTTCCTTTCGTGCGGGAGGTTTCGACGCGCCGATGTTTTTCTTCGGCTTCGCGTTTCTGCTTCTGGAAACCCGCGCCGTGACCGCCATGAACCTCGCCTGGGGCACGACTTGGCTGACCAATGCCGTGGTCTTTGGCGCGGTTCTCCTGACCGTGCTCGTGGGAACCATCGGCTACGCGCGTTTTCCCCTGCGGCTGGGCGCCGCTATCGCCGGTCTGGCCGGCAGCTTGCTTGCTTTGTATTTCCTGCCGACCGACTGGCTCCTGAGCACCAGCCTGCCGATACGCGCGCTGATCTCCGGAGTGATCGTCGGCCTGCCGATTCTGTTCGCCTCCGCCGGCTTCGCCCACGTCTACGCCAATCGAGCCGAAGTAGGACACGCGTTCGGATGGAACCTCCTCGGAGCCGTCGCGGGCGGCCTCGCGGAGTCCCTCTCGATGATCTTCGGCCTGCGCGCCCTCCTCCTCCTTGCCCTCGTCGCCTACTTGATCGCATACGCCACCTACCGCCGTGAACCAAACCGGGCGGTAACATGATCTCCGCCAAAGTGAGCACATTCATCCCGCCCGCGTTGATTCGCCTCTCCTCGTCCGACTCTCCACGCGGAAGCCCCTCTTCCGCGCTTATGGAATAAACGAGTAAATCAACCATGTGACTCCGGGGCGTCACGCGATGGACGTGGACGACAACGCTCGCTCTCGTTGGAACTCGGTCGCCCATTCCCCATCGACAGGATCGAAGCGACGCGCCGCAGGGAGTGCTGCGTCTCGCGACCTATCAGTTATGAATCCAGTTCCCTGTTCTCACCTCGGCTCCATGAACGACGGTCCAAGTCATGCCCTTGTCTTTGTCCACATGCACGTCGCGCTGCGCTTCGCGTGGGCGATATGCCGCCGACAACTCCCGATCACATCCGGAAAAACCGCTCAAGCCGACCGATGACGCCCCCTGCCCGTTCCGCCGACCTCTCCCTGCTTTCCGTCGTCATCCCCGCCCGGGACGAGGAAGGCTGCATCGCGGCCACGGTGGAACACCTCCACCTCGAACTTCGCCTGCGCGGCATTCCCCACGAAATCATCGTCGTCGACGACGGTTCCCGTGATAGCACCTGGCCGATCTTGCAGTCGCTGCGCGAACGCATCCCCGAGGTCTCGCCCGTTCAAAACGCCGGCCCCCACGGGTTTGGTCGCGCGGTGATCCACGGGCTGGATCACGCCCGCGGCGACGCCGTCACGATATTCATGGCCGACGCCTCGGACGACGCGCGCGACGTCGGGGTGTATTGGGAAAAATTACGCGAGGGCTGGGACTGCGTCTTCGGCAGCCGCTTCACCAAGGGCGGAGGCACCATCGACTACCCATGGCTGAAGTTGAAGTTAAACCGTGCGTTCAACTTCTTCATCCGCGTCCTGTTCAAGCTCTCGCTCAACGACACCACCAACGCGTTCAAAGCGTATCGCCGCCACGTGATCGACGGGTGCCGCCCGCTTATCGCGCCGCACTTCAATCTCACGGTCGAGCTTCCGCTCAAGGCGATCGTCCGCGGTTACTCCTGGACCGTGGTGCCCATCACCTGGCGCAACCGCCGCACCGGCCAGGCGAAGCTTAAAATCAAGGAGATGGGCAGCCGATATTTCTTCATCGTGATGTATGTGTGGCTGGAAAAGTATTTCAGCCGCGGCGACTACCGCCGCCCGCCCGGCGCTTGATCCGCCCTTCCCGTGCCGTCCCCCGCCTTGGATCTCGCGTTTTTCGTGCTCCTCGTTCCGCACGCGTCGCTTTGCCCCTCTTTCCGCGTCGGCGGACGACCGTCGCCATGATCGACGCGTCCTCACCACCGCAGATCGCCACAGGCCTCGGACAGGCCGCGCTCGGTTTCGCGCTTCTGCTGGGTCAATGGCACGGCCTCGGCGCGCCTGTGATCGCCCGCTGGCGCGGGCCCGCCGCCGAACGCCTCGCGCTGGGGCTCCTCGCCGGTGTCTTCGCCAGCTATCTGATCGCCTTCGGCGTCTATCTGCTCGGCCTGGACGCGGCCTGGCACCGCCTCGCACCGCTCGTCGCCCTGCTCCTGCTCGCCTGGCAACGTCGTGAGATCGCCGCCTTCTACGCCGACCCGGCCGCACGCGCCGCTCTTTGGGCGTGGCTGCTCTTCGCGGCCTGGTTGCTCGGCTGGCTGGCCCTCGTGCGGGTGTATTGGGGCGGCGGCTGGATGGGCGATTGGGTGGAGCACTACGAACGGGCGCGCTTCTTCCTCGACGACGCCCCGCTGGAAACCCGCTTCCACACGCGATGCGGGCTGACCGCCCGCCCGCCGCTTTGGAACCTGGTGATGGCGGGCTGGCTCGGCGTATCCGGCGGCGCGTTCTCCGCCTGTCAAATCGGCTCCGCGCTTGGCTCCTCGCTCATCCTCCCCGCCGCATGGGCCGTGCTCGCCCGCTTCGACGCCTCCGCGCGCGTCGGCTGGCGGCTCGCCGCGATGCTCCTCGCCAGCGCCCCCGTTCTGCAAAATGCCGCCTTCCCATGGACGAAACTGCCCGCGGCCGCCTTTCTGCTATGCGCCGTTCCGCTCCTCGTGGAGGCCTCGCGCACGGCCTCCGCACGCCACCTCGCCATCGGCTTCGCCCTGCTGGCGGCCGGCGTCCTCGTCCATTATTCCATCGCGCCCTATCTCCTTGTCTCGATCGGGGCGGGGCTCTGGGCCGCCCGCGGCCATTGGCGCGGAAGCGCGCTCTGGCGCGCCGCCGCGCTCGCCGCCGCCCTTTCCGGCGCAGTCCTCCTCACCTGGGTCGCGTGGGCCGTATACGCTTACGGCCCGGCCCGCGCTTTTCTGGACAACACCGCCGTATCCGACAGGGCCGCTCTGGGCCCCGTGGATCAAATCGGGCGCGCGCTGGCCAATCTCTTCCACACCGTGGTCCCTCATTTTCTCCGCCCCGCGCCATGGAAGGACTACGAGCAATCCTGGTTTTGGTCCTCCCTACGTGATCGCGGTTTTCTTCTCTATCAAACCAACCTGTGGTTCGCGATCGGTTCGGCGGGGGCGCCTCTTGTGCTGTGGAGCGTCGCTCGCGGATGGCTCCGCCCGGCCGCGCCGTGGCTCGCCTGGCTGGGCGGCGCCGTCGTGCTGGGCGTCGCCGCCCATGGCGGAGCGGACGCGTGGGGCCTCGCGCACATCGGCTTGCTGCCCGTGGTGGTGCTCGCGCTGGCCGCGCTTGCGCTCGTCTGGCCGCGCCTGCCTCCGGCCGCCCGCGTCCTCGGCGTCCTCGGCGCGGTTTTTGACTTCGCTTGGGGCGCGTTGCTGCACTTCGCCCTGCAACACCGCGATCCGGCGGCATGGTTCGGCGCCGCGCCCGAACTCTGGCCGACCGTGCTCCGGTTCGGCCCCAGCTCCTTTCAAAACGCGTGGGACAAGGAACGCTTCGGCTTCGTCTTTCTTGGTGACCATCTCACCCCGCTCGCCCCGCTCATCGTGATCGCGCTCGCGGGCGTGGCCGTCCTCGTGCTCCGTCAGGCGAGAAACCCGCCGTCATGAGCCAGGCCGCCATCCTGTTTCTCGCACTGGTGGCGGCGCCGGCCTTATGGTTGGCGCCCGGTTTCTTCGCTGCTCGCCTGCTCCGCGCGCCTTGGCCGTTGCTCTGCGGAGCGCTCGGGAGCGCGTCGCTCGGGCTCGTTTTTCTCGTCGCGGGCGAGGCGGCGGGCCTCGCCTGGGCCGGCCGCGGCGGGCTCGCGCTGTGGTGCGCGCTCACCCTCGCGCTGGGCCTCGCCGCGCGGCGCGCGCCGCGCGTGCCGCTTGAGAGGCCGGCCATCCCCTCGGGCGCGGAACGGCTCTTCGCGCTCGCCGCGTTGATCGCCCTGCTCGGCCTCGCACTCCGCGCGGCCATCGACCCGCTGTCGGGTTGGGACCAGTCCTTTCGCTGGGACTGGCTGGCCCGCCAACTCGTGGCCGAGGGCCGGCTCTCGTTTTATCCGCCCGTTTCCGCCCTGGATTTCGAGCGCTACGGGTTCCCCGACGGCATCCCGCCTCTCGCCAGCCTCGCAAACGCCTGGGTCTATCTCGTCGCCGGTGAATGCGCGGCCCCGCTCACCTGGTCGCGCATCGTCGGCGAAGGTGTTTTCACGGGCCTCGCCTGCGCGGCGCTCGCCCGCGCCCTGTGGGGACCGGGCGCCACCTGGCCCGCGCTGGGCCTGGTCGGCTCCAGCGCCCTCGTCGGCTGGGGCCTCGGCATCGGCCAGGAAACCGGCCTCCTCGGCGTCGCGCTCGCCTCCGGCTGCGCGCTGCTCGTCCGCTCCATACGCGCCGACGAGCCCGCCGCGGCCGCCTGGGCCGGCCTGGCCTTCGGCCTGGCCGCCTGGTGCCGCGAATACGCGCTCGTCCTCGGCCCGCTCGCCGCGGTCGGAGCGTTTCTCCAAGGCCGTCGCCGAGAGGCCCTGCTCTGCGTCGGCGTGTTCGCCGCCTGCGCCGGACCTTGGTATCTGCGAAACACGGCGCTCACGGGCGACCCTCTATTCCCTCAAGGCCTGTTGGACGGCGAAAAATCAGGCGCCTACGCCGCGCTGCTCGCCTCCGTGCGCGCGACGTGGGGCCGCCCGCCCCCGGGCTTCGACCTCTCCTGGTTCGCGGCCACCCTTCCCTGCGTCGCCGGCCTCCCGCTGGTCGCCGCGCTCGCGGGCCTCTTCGGGGCGAAAGCGCGCGAAGCGCGCTGGGCGGGGCTTCTCGCCGCCGCCGTCGGCGGCCTCTGGGTTTGGTCGGTGGGCTACACCTCCGGCGGCTGGAACTATTCGCTGCGCGTGCTCGCGCCCGGCGTCGTGCTGGCCGCCGCGATCGGCGCCCGAACCTGCGTCGCCCCGGTCCCGTCGCGTTGGCGCGCGATGCTCGCGCTCGTCACCGTGCTCGCGGCCGCGGACGCCGCGCGTCGCTCCTGGTGGCTGCCCGCCCTGCCTCGCGCGTCGCCGCTCGCGCCTTGGGCCGGGACATGGCGCTCCGTCACCGTCGACGGCTCCGCCCCGTCGCGGGTGGCAGAAGGCGTCCGCCTCGCGCTGCCAGACGGCGCGCAGGGTCGCGTGGCGGTGGAGAACGCCGCGCTGCAAAACGCGCTCAACGCCGCCGGCCTGCGAGCCACGTCCTTTTACGCCCCCGACCTCGCCCCAGCCTTCGACTCCTCGATCACGCCCGAAACCGCCGCCGGCCGCGTGCTCGCTTGCGGCGTTCGCTGGGTCGGATGGGCGCCGGGAGACCTCATCGCTGGCGGCATCGCCACGCGCTCGCCGCTGCTCTCGCGCCTGGTCGCCCGCCACCCGCCGGCCGTGGTGGTCGAGGACCTCGCGGTGTGGGATTTGTCCGCGCTTGCCCCGCCCTCGGTCGCGGCCATGAACGCGCCATGATTTCGACGCCGTCCCGGGCGCAACGCCTGCTCCCTCCGCTCTTCGTGTTGGGCGTGCTCGCCGTCGCCGTCTGGCTCTGGGTCTCCCTTTGCCTCTTCCCGGTAAGCGTCTGGAACGACGTGCGGCTGGCCCCCTCGCTCGCGTTGGCGCAAGGCGTGCCCTTCTACACCGACTTTCAGTCCGGCGCGGCCACCACCTGGATGTATGGCCCCCTGCCGGTGCTGCTCTGGCTGCCCGCCGCGCTCGCGCCGTCGGCCGGATCGGCCGTCTTCACCGCGGGTGTCATCAACGCCCTCTCCACCCTGGCCGCCCTCGCCGCCACCTGCCTGCTCTGGCCCGCTCCTGCCGCTCATGATCCCGGCCGCCCCGCGCGCTGGGCGGCATTTTTGCTGGTCGTCGCCGTCTGGCCCTTCGCCGCCTGGCAATATCTTCAGGCCGACAACCTTGCCGTGGCGCTCGGCTTGGCGGGCAACCTTATCGCGGTCCGCCGCCGCGAACCCGCCGCCGCCTGGCTTGCCGCCGCCTGCGCGGTGGGCGCGGTCGCCTGCAAGCAGACCTCCCTTGGCGTCGCCGCGGCCCAGGTCGTCTGGTTCGCCTGCACCGGAGGCTGGCGCGCCGGCCTCGCCCACGGAGCGCGTTGCGCGGGCTGCGCCGCCGCCGTCGCCGTCGCCATGCTCGCCGTCTTCCCCGCCCCGGCTCTCCTGGCCAACACCTTTTTCGTTCCCGGATCCCTGCCCTGGGCTCCCGACCCCGTCCGACGCGTCACCGACATGGCGCCCGAACTGCTCGTGCAAATCGCGCTCCCGGCCTTGGCCTTGCTCTTTTTCCGCCGCGGAATCTGGCGCCGGGACTCCGTCATCCTCCTTCCTTCGCTTGCCTGGCTCTGCGAACTACCGCCCAACGCCGCCGCTTTCATGAAATACGGCGGCACGCTGAACTCGTTGCACGGCTTCCAACTCTGGCTGCCCGTCGCCGCCCTGGTCCTGCTCGCCCGCCCCTCCTCGCGGCAAACCGCGGTCGCCGCGTTGCTCGCCATCTGCCTGGCGGTCGGTTTGTGCGCGGCACGCGTCGCCCGCCTGCAAACATTGCGCTGGACGCCCGCGCTCGATCACTACCGCCAAGCCGCCCAGATCGCGCGCCTGTTCCCCGCGCAAATCTGGTTTCCGTGGAATCCGCTCGTCACCATCTACGCCGACGGCCGCTTCGACCACGTGGAAGACGGCCTCTGCATGCGCATACTCGCGGGCCGCCCCCCCTCCCCGGATCTGATGCGCAGGCACCTCCCGCCGGATATGCACGTGATCGCGCTGCCGCGCGGCGGCACCGACTGGGGCGTGGCGCTGCATGAGGCGCCGCCTGATGCGCGCGTCGAACCGGCCGGGCTTTGGGTGCTGCACCGCTGGAAGCGCGGATCGCAAGCCGATCCATCCATCCCATGACCGGCGCCCTCCTCGCCCCCTTGGTATTCCTCGCAGTCGTGCCCGGCCTGGGCCTGCCTTGGGCTCGCCGACTTTCGCAGCCCCCCGCAGGCCGGTTTGCCGCGACGCCGCTCTTCGGCGTGGTCGTTGCGGCCCTGCTGGGACAAGCCTGCCACCTCCTCGACCTTCCGCCCTCGTGTTGGCGCGTCGTCGCGCTCGCGGCCGCCGGCCTCGGCTGGGCCACCGCGTGGCGCGAGACACGCGCCTGGGCGCGCGACGCCGACACCGTGCGCCTGCTCAAGCAAAGCGGGCTCGTCGCCCTCGGCTCGCTCGCCTCCCTCGCGCTCGTTCGCACCCATTCCGGCGGCGACTGGATCGGCGATTGGGTGGGGCATTTCCACCGGGCCCACTACTTCCTCACGCCCACGCTCACCCCGCCCTGGGTGCTGGAACTGGACCCCCTGACCGCGAGGCCTCCGCTCGTGAACCTCGCCACCGCCGTGCTGCTCGCCACCGGCGCGGCCGATTTCGCCAGCCACCAGGTGTTCACCACGCTGCTGGGGCTCGCCTGCGTGCCGCCCTTGCTTCGCCTCGCCCGCCTGCTCGGCGCCAGCCCCGCCGCCTGCGCCCTCCTTCCCTGCGCTCTTCTGCTGCACCCGCTTTTCCTGCAAAACATCACCTACGCGTGGACGAAGATCGCCTGCGCGGCATTCGTGGTCGCCGGCGTCGATTCCTGGTTGCGCCACCGACGCGGTGAAGAGGGCGATCACCTGACGCTCGCGCTGCTCTGGTTGGCCGCGGCGGTCCTCGCCCACTACTCCGCCGCCCCCTACGTGCTCGTCCTCGCGTCGCTGCACCTGTGGCTCGACCGCCGCTCGCTCGCCCGCCCGGCCTGGTGGCGCGGCACGCTCCGCCAGGCGCTCCCGGCCCTGGCCCTCGCCTCCACCTGGATCGTGTGGGCCTGCGTCGCCAGCGGCATGGACGGGGCGCTAGGCGGCCGGACGACCACCGTGAAGCAGTTCGTGGAACTCGCCCCCGGAGCCCGCCTCGGTGCCTTTGTCGACAACCTGCTTCGCACCCTCGTTCCGCCTCCTTGGCTCGACATCGATCACCGCTTTCTCGCCCACGGCAACGCCCTCGCGTCCCTGCGCGACTACGCCTTCTCCTTCTATCAAACCTGCCTGCCCGGCATGGTCGGTCTCGGGGCCTTGCTCGCCCTCGGCGCCAGCCGCGCCTGGCGCGCAACCCGAAGGCCCGTTCTGGCGCTTGTCGCTCTCGCGCTGCTCGTCGTCGTGTCCGTCGCCGTTCATCCCGCCCCCATGCGTTGGGGCGCGGGCCACATCTGCCTCCAACCGCTGGCCCTTCTGTTTTTGGCCGCCGCGGTTTCGCGCTGGGACTTGCTGCCCTCGCGCCTGCGTTTCTGGTCCGCGGTCCTCGTGCTGTTCGACGCCGCGCTGGGAGTCGTCCTCCACTTCGCGCTGCAAACCATCCCCATCTCGCTCGAAGAACTGGCCCGCGTCGGCGGTCCCGCGCTCCGAGCCGAATACGGCCTCGCTTTCGCCAACAACGCCTCCGCGAAAATCGCGTTGGAACTCACGCTGCTCGGGGATCTGGTCGCCGTGCCCTGGATTCCCGCGGCGCTTTGGACGCTGTCCCTCCTCCTCGCCCTCCGCCTGGCGCTGCAAACGGCGGCATTGCGCACCCTGCGGGAATCCTAAAGCTCGCCCGCCGCCCACCCAATGTCCGCCGAACCCTGCGTCGCCGTCGTCATCCCGGTTTTCAACGAGGAGAAGGTGCTACCGGAGCTCTTCCGGCGCCTCGGCGCGGTCTTCGACGCTCAGCCCGGCCTGCGCTGGCGGGCGGTGCTGGTCAACGACGGCAGCCGCGACCGCAGCGCGGACCTTGTCCGCGAACACCACGCCCGCGACCCGCGATTCACGCTCGTGGAACTTTCGCGCAACTTCGGCTTCCAGAACGCGCTCGCGGCGGGTCTCGACGCCGCGATTCGCTGCGGCGCGGACGCGGCGGTGACGATGGACGCCGATCTGCAAGACCCGCCCGAACTCATCCCGGCCATGGTGAACGCGTGGCGGGAAGGAGCCGAGGTCGTGCGGGCCGTGCGGCGCACCCGCGCCGAACGCGGCCTTCGCCGAGTCGGGTTCGACCTGTTCCACCGCCTGTTCGGCGTCGTGTCGGACGTCGCGATAGAGCCCGATTCCGGGACCTTCGGTCTGCTCGGACGCGCGGCGCTCCAGGCCTTGGCCAGCCTGGAGGAGCGGCATCGGTTTTTCCCCGGACTGCGCGCCTGGGTGGGTTTCGCGCGCGCGGACGTCCCCTACGACCGCCAGGCGCGCGCCGCGGGCGAACCGCAGCAAACCTTTCGGCGGCTCGTGCGCTACGCCCTCGACGGGGTCTTCAGTTTCTCGCACCTGCCGCTTCGGCTGCTGACCTACCTCGGACTATTCATCAGCGCCTGCGGCTTCGTCATCGCCCTGTTCTTCGTCGTGAAGCGCTTCCTCGGGATCGAGAGCGCCCAGACGGGTTTCACCACCCTCGTCACCCTCACCCTCTTTCTCGGCGGCGTGCAACTCATCGGGATCGGAGTGCTCGGAGAATACCTCGGACGCATCTACGACGAGGTAAAGCGCCGCCCGAACTACATCGTGCGGCGGAGGACCGGCCTTGATTAGCCGTTCGCTCGCGATCACCGTCTTCGCGCTCGTCGTAGCCGCCCTGCTCTGGGCCGGCCACGGGCTGCTCTTCACCACCTTCATGATCTACGACGACGAGGGCTACGTGCTCCTGTCGCTTCGCAACTACGCCGCGCACGGGAGGCTCTACGACGAGGTCTTCTCCCAATACGGCCCCGCCTTTTTCGCGCTCTACGACGGTCTCGCCCGGGTGCTGCGCTTCACCTGGGACAACACGTCCGCGCGCTGGGTCACGCTCGTGCTTTGGGCGGGCAGCGCGGGCTTGGCGGCGTCTCTCGTCGCGCGAGTCGCGCGCTCCTGGCCGGCCGCCCTGCTCACCTTCGCGGCCGTTTTCCTTTTTCTCTGGGTCATGATCCACGAGCCCAGCCACCCCGGCGGGCTGGTGGGCTTCCTCGTGGCGCTCGGCGCCTGGCTGGGCTGCCGCCGCGATCCGGCCTCGCACCCGCCGACCGCCGCCGCCCTGGGGGTGATCGGGGTCTGCCTGCTGCTCACCAAGATCAACGTCGGGGTCTTCTTTCTCAGCTCGGCCGGCGGCTGGCTCCTCGCCCACGCGACCACGCCGGCGCTTCGACGTTTCTCCACGCCGACCGTCGCCGCCTGGTGCCTGCTCATGCCCGCGCTGCTCATGCTCGGATTGCGCGACGAACCCTGGGTGCGCTCCTACGCCCTGATCGCCTCCGCCTCCGGCCTCGGCGCGTGGCTCATGGTCACCCGGTTCGCCACGCCCCGCGCGGGCGCCAGGGCGTTCGGCGCCATTCTCGGCGCCGCCACCGCCGCGGGCATCGCCATCGTCATCATCACCCTCGCGCGCGGAACCACTCCCGCCGGCCTGGCCGACGGAGTGCTGCTCGCGCCCCTGAGCCATCCGCGCGTCTACACGTTCGCGTTCCCCTGGAGGCCCGGGTCGCTCGCCATCGGGCTTCTTTCGCTTGGAGCGATGTCCCTCGCCGCGACGCTTCGCGGACGATCGGATTGGCCGGAGAAACTTGTTCTCGTTCTGCGCGCCGCCGCGCTTCTCGCATTCGTCGGCAGCGCCCTCGGGATTCTCCCGATCAGCTTGCCCGCGCTCGCCATGAGCTACGGCGCGGCGCTTGCCGCCGCGCTCGCCTGGCCATTGGGCGCCACCGATCCGGACTCGGCCGAGGCCCGGGCGCGACGCTGGCTCGCGTGGCTGCTGGTCTTTCAATTCCTCCACGCCTATCCTGTCGCGGGCAGTCAGATCAACTGGGCCACTTTCCTGTTCATGCCCCTGCTTGTCCTCTCCGCGATGGAGACCGCCCGCGAGCTCCTGCGTCGCGTCGGCTCCAAGCACGGTCGTCTGCTCGCCGTCGCCGCCACAAGCTTCTCGGTCGCCATGGCGGGTTTCGTGTCGTGGCGACTCTGCGCGTCCGCTTGGTCGAACCGGAACGGGGGGGAAGCCCTCGCCATGCCCGGAGCGGAGAAAATCGAGGCGGCGGACGAGATCGCTTTCGCGCTGCGCGCCGTCTGCCAGACCGCGCGCGCGCACGGAGACATGCTGTTCAGCCTGCCCGGCGCCTACAGCCTCAATCTCTGGACCGGCCTGCCCACCCCGACCTTCGCCAACGCGACACAGTGGTTCAATTCGCTCGACGACCGGCGGCAGGAAAAAATCATCGCCGCGCTTCGGGCCGCCGAACGCCCCGTGATCGTGGTGCAGCAAGACGTGCTCAAGCTGCTTGTCGATCAAGGCCACAGCTCCGACGGGCCCTTGTCGCGTTATCTGCGCACGGAGTTTTCCCCGGTCTTCCGCCTCGACGGCTACGCGCTTTGGACGCGGCGCGATCGGCCCGCGCCCGACCCGGTGGGCGTGGCTCGCTGGGTCCCCGCCTCCTCGCCCGGCAAGGTCGCCCTCGAAATAGTGCTCCCCGCGTTGGACGCGCCTCCTTCACGTGTCGAGCTTGGGGACCTACGCCCGGGGGGCCGCGTCGAACTGCTCTCGCTCGACGCCTCCAACGCCAGCCTTGAATCAACCCCGGCGGGCCCGGATGACTCGCTCTCGCGCGTCCATGTGGAGTGGCGGGGATCGCCGCCCGCCGCGCACAAGCTGCTGGTATCGACGTTGGATGCGCACGGCCTACGCAAGGATACCGTGCGAGCGTTGAGCAACGCTCCCTGAGCACCAAATGAGCGATCCCCGCGCCATCTCGCTTCCGCCCCCTTTGCGAACCGCCTTGGTCGCGCTGCTGCTGGCGCTGCATTGGTGGTTGGGCTTCTCCGGGTGGCTCGGCAAAGGCGCGACGAACGACGAGTCGGCCCACCTCACCGCCGGCTACGTGTATTCGAAATTTAACGACTACCGCCTGCAACCCGAGAACGGCAACCTGCCTCAGCGTTGGGCGGCGCTGCCCTTGCTTGCGCAGAATCCCCGCCTGGAACCCGCGGAGATGCCCCAGCGGTGGAATCGGTCGGACGTGTGGATCATCGCGAATCACTTTCTCTATGAAAGCGGGAATCTGCCGGAGCTCATGCTCGCCTCGGGGCGCGCGATGATCGGCCTGCTGAGCGTGGCGGCCGGCCTGTTCGTCTTTCTGTGGTCGAGCAGACTGTGGGGCGAGCAGGGCGGTCTCTTCTCCCTTTGCCTCTGGACCTTCTCGTCGACCACCTTGGCCCACGGCTTTCTTGTCACCTCCGACATGGCGGCGGCGCTGGCGCTGCTCGTCGCGACCGGCGCCTTCTGGTCGTTGTTGAACAAGCCCTCGGGCCTGCGGCTGCTTGCAAGCGTCGTCCTGACAGGATTGGCGACCGTGTCGAAGTTCTCCTTCCCCCTGCTCGTCCCGACATACCTTTGCCTTGGAGCCTGGCGCCTCGCGCTCGCGCAAGGCCCGCGCGGCCGGGACCTCGGTCGGCTCGTCGCCTACGCCGGGGCGCATGTCGCGGGCGCCGTCCTGATCGTCTGGGCTTTTTATGGCTTCCGTTACGCCATGGGCGGCCCCGCGCTGCCGACCCAGGGCGGCTATTACTTCCCATGGGGGCAAATCGTGCCGGCGGAAGGTCTGCGCGCGCATCTGCTCAACTCGTTGCGCGACCTGCAACTGCTCCCGGAGGCCTTCGTGGTCGGCCTCGCCCACGTTTTGCACGCCAGCGAAGCGCGCGGCGCTTTCGCCGCAGGCCACTATAGCATCACCGGCTGGTGGTGGTTTTTTCCCTACGCGTTTCTGATCAAAACTCCGGCGGCGGAACTGCTGGCCTGCGTCTCGCTCGCCGGGGCGCTGCTGACCACCGCGCCGAAACGAGGCTGGCTTCGCGCGCGCGGGCTCCTGCTTCGCGTCGCACCTTTCGCCCCCCTGCTGGTGTTCCCCGCAGTCTACTGGGCGGCCGCGATCACCAGCAACCTCAACATCGGCCACCGCCATCTGCTGCCAGTCTACGGGCCCCTCTTTATCCTGCTCGGCGCGCTTGCCTCACCCGTGTTCGGAAGAGTCGCGCGTGTCGCCGCACTGCTGCTCGCCCTCGGCGCGGCGGTCGGAGCCGTCCGACAGCATCCTCACCACCTCGCGCACTTCAACGCGATCGCAGGCGGCTCCGAGAATGGCTGGCGGCACCTCGTCGACAGCTCCCTCGACTGGGGCCAGGAACTGCCGGCCTTGGCCGACTGGCTGAAACGCAACCGCCAACCGGACGAGAAGCTCTACCTCTCCTACTTCGGCCTTGGAGATCTCCGCCACGAGGGGCTGGGCGATGCACGGGAAATGGCTCCGCTGATCCCACCGTGGCGGTTGCGGCGACTAGAGAGCTGGGAACCGGGTCTCTATTGCGTCAGCGCCACCATGCTGCAAGATGTCTACGGGACGTGGCAGGGTCCTTGGGGGCCGGAAAAGGAAAACAGCTGGCGAGCACTCTCCAATCACTTCCGACGGAACCCCGACGAGTTTACCGCGCCCGACGCCTGGCTGCTCTGGAGCGGGACGCTGGAACAAAACAGGCGCTGGCGCTACGACCGCGCCCGCTTTGCCCGGCTCGCGGTTTACCTGCGCGTCCGCGAACCGGAAGCGGTGATCAACCATGTCTTCCGGATTTATCGGCTGGACGCGCGGGAGCTCGCCCTTGCCTACGACGCCTCCTCCGAAGAGTTTCTTCACTTGCTCGAGGAGGCCGCCCGGCGGCGAGGTCTCACGGCAAAGCCTTGAACCACTTCTCCAAAAGATTGGGGTTGATCGGCTCCGCCACCCACATGCTCGACTCGGGCAGGCCTGCGGTCTTGGCCATCTGCCGGGTGCGAGTCCGCTCGGCGGCCCAGGCCCCGAGTTTCTTGCGGTCCACGCCCACCACGCGGCTGATCCGGACATAGTAGAATGGCGCCAAAGCCTTCTCTTCGATCAGCTCCAGCGTCAGCCCCCCGCCAAAATCGTCCTTCAGCGAAACATACTTTTCGTCCGTGGCCTGATTCACCCCGATCCGCTGCACGACGATGAAGTCCGAAAAACTTCGTCGCTCAAAGTGGTGCGCATAACCCTCCCAGTTGGCCGTAAGCCGTCCCGGGTTGATGCACGACTTTCGGTGCAAAAACCACACATGGCCGGCATTGTCGTCGATCGCAAGCGCGGTGCCGGGCACGTCGCGACGAATGAAATCAGAGACCCAGTTACACGTCGCCGCCGCGAAATTCTCCTGCGTGAAAGGATGCTTGGCCGAGGCCGGCAGCGCGAAGAATACCCAGTGCATGCCCGCCGCCACGATCAACCCTTCCCAAGCGCGGGGGTGCCTCACCAACCGGCCCCACACGAAGGCGATCGCCACGAGCAACAAAGCGTGCGCCGGCAGGCTGAGCCGTCGAATGATCGGATCGTCCCACTTGCCCCAGAAATAGCAAAGCATGAGCCCGGTATGCAGCAGAAGGCCGGCCAGGAAAATCGCCGCCACCATGTCCTGAGGGGACTGCTTCACCATCGCCTCGCGCTCGCGAAACACGCGGAGCAAAGCGAAACCTGTGCAAAGCGCGCCGACCACGCCGAGGATCCACGAGTTGGGTTGGGAACCGTCGAAGCTCAGGAAAAAATTCATCGCGTGCCCGACGTTGGTGTAGAAATAGCCGAGCCCAAAGGGCGACGTCGCGCCGGCCACGCCGTCCAACTGCCAAGTAGCCTCCCTTAGCTTGAAGACGTTCTGCTGAAGAGGCACCGGCAACATCAGAAGCGGAGCCGCAAAGATCACCGGAGCGAAGTCCGCCCGGCGCTCCCGCCACCACACCCACAGAACCGTCGCGCCCACCGGAAGCACAAACAACGCCGATTCGTAGCGAACCTGCGCGAGGATAACCCCGGATAACACAAAAGCCGTGAGCCGCTCCCTGCTTGGACGTTCCGCGTAACGCATGCCCAGCCAGAGCGTGACAAATATCATGAGCAGGTTGTGGAGCTCGAAGCCGGCCCCGGTTGCGTTCTGCGCTATCAGCGGCACGCTGCAAAGCAGAACCACCGAGGACACGCCCGCCTTGGCTCCCCCAAGCCGGGATGCGACAAGCCAAGTCACCACGACCAAGGCGAAGCTCACCAGCGCGTTTACCCAGAAGACGTTTTCCACCCGGTATCCGGTCAGATCATGCGCGACCGAAAGAAGAAACGGGAAAGCGAGCGGTCGCTTGTCCACCACATCGTTGAGCACGGTGTAGTTGCTCGCGTAGTCGTAGGCGCGCACGACCATCGAGCCCACCCGCTCGAAATGCATCTGCATGCCCACGTTCCCGATCACGAGCTCGTCGGCCACGATCTTGAACTCGTGACGCTCCAAGACGTGGAGCGCCGCCGCGGCGATTAGCAGGAAAAACACGAGGCCCCGGCGCCGCCAAACCTGCGGCACAAACCCGCGCCCCTCTTGCTGATGGCAACGCCAAAGAGCCCACCCAAACCAAGCGTGTATCACAAACATCCATACGTAGCCAAAATTTCTCACCAGCGAGACCGAGCGCGCCGGAGGGAATGTCAGGAAACCCAGCTGAACAGCCAGCAAGGTGATCAGGGCGAAAAGCAGGATGCGCTTGGTCATAAAAAAGCCGTCCCCCTCAAAAGGAGGGACGGCCGTCCGGTTACAAACCGGGAATGTGAGAATCAATGATGGTAAGTGATCGTGCGGCTTCCCGCGATACCACTAATGGTGATCGGAACGCTTTGCGTGAACACATTGGGGTATTGCTCGTTGGCAACCGTGCTCAATGACTTCACGTAAGATTGTGGACCGACCAAGGACGTGATCTCCGCAGTGGATACGCCTTCCTCCAAGAAATACTGGTCCGCAGCCGCGCCCAGCTGCCGAGCGTTGTTGAGGATCGTTTTATCTTGGGAAGCGATGCGCGCCTTCTGAAACGCAGGAATCGCCATAACGGCCAAAAGTCCGATTAGCACTACCACGATCATGATCTCAACTAGGGTAAAACCGTTGGTTTTCATGATCTTAGCACCAACAAAAAACCGCCTGCCCTAGGGCAAGCGGCTTTTGTCGGACGGCTATCCACTAAAATTACTGGATATAGGTGATCGTGCGATCAGCAGCGATATTCTCGATCTCGATCGCAGCGCTCTGGGTAAACGCGGTCGGGTAGGTCTCGTTGGCAACGGTGCTCAACGACTTGATGTAGGCTCCAGCGCCGACCAGCGAGGTGATCTCAGCGGTCGAGGTGCCGTGCTCCAAGAAGTATTGGTCGGCGGCGGCGCCGAGCTGACGGGCGTTGTTCAAAACGGCCTTGTCCTGGGAGGCGGTGCGAACCTTTTGGAACGCGGGAATCGCCATGGCGGCCAAGAGGCCGATGATGACGACGACGATCATGATTTCAACGAGGGTAAAGCCCTGGGTCTTGCGAGTCTTCATGGTAGGAACGGATCTATGGTTATGGATATTCGTCCGTCACAAAGGCGGACATCGGTGGTGATGCGCTCACTTGGCGCAAAGACAAGGCGATTTTCTTAGGAGGATTCCCTAGAGGCCGAGGTGGGGTAAAGCCGAGTCCGCCTTCCCGACGCACAGGGGACATAGGCGGGGTAATCCCGTGCAGGTCTCACGATCCGACAAGTTCACACATGTCGGATCCCGAAAATCGGTTCACTGGACCAGCCCCGCGCCTGCGGGAGAGGACGCCACGTGGTGACAACCCGCGGAAAGCCCGCTCACTTCTTCTTCGGAGCCGTCTTCTTCGAAGCCGTCTTCGTTTTCGGCGCCGCTTTGCCGGCCTTTTTGGCCTTCGAGGGAGCCGTCGTCTTTTTCTTCACCGGCTTCTTTGCCTTGGGCGCGGCGGGCTTCGCCTTCGCGGCTTTCGCCGTGAATGTCTTCAAGTCGACCTCCGGAGCGTCCTTCCAGAGCTTCTCCAGCGCATAGTTTTCACGCTGCTCCGCGGTGAAGAAATGAACCATGATCTGGTAGGCGTCGACCACGGTCCAGCCGCTGTTGAAGCCGCCCGAATCCATGCCGGCGATTTTCGCCTTCGCGGCATCAAACACCTTCTCGGCCTCGATGCGCAGCGCGCGCAGGTGCGGCTCGCTGTTGCCCGTCGCCAACACGAGGTAGTCCGTGATGTTGGAAACATCGCCGACGCTGAGAACCTTGAGGTTTTCGGCCTTTTTGTCCTCCAGCGCGGTGACAAGCTTGCGCAGCAGCGCGGTCGTGGGGGCGTCGGGAGCGTGATCGGTGGCCATGTGATTTTCTAGTGACCGCGATACAGGCCCTTTTCGCGAATGTATTCAATCACCTTGTCCGGAAGCATTCCCGCCACGCTCTCGCCACGAGCCAGGCGCGAGCGGATCTCGCTCGAGCTGATGTTCCACAACGCGCCGGGAAGCGCGTCGACCCGCCGAACCCGGAATCCGGAGCGCATCGATTCGGGCAATGGCTCCCATGCATGCCCCGGGCGCGCATACGCCGCCCAATCCGCCAACCGCGCCAGCGCCTCCTGCTCGCGCCATCGGGCGAGTCGCGCGAGTTGATCGGCGCCGACAATCCAGGTGAATTCATCTCCCGGCCGGGTCGCCCGCAGCGCGCGCAAGGTGTCCGCCGTGTAACTCACGCCCCCGCGCCGCAGCTCGGTCTCGTCCACCTCCAGCCGTCGCTCGCCGGTCCGCATCGCCAAGTCCGCCACCGCGAGCCGGGCCATCTCCGCGCGATCCGCCCCGCCGGCCCGCACGTTCGAATCGCGCAAGGGGGCCTGCGCGGCCGGCATCAGCAAAACACGATCCAGTCCGAGCGCGTCCGCCACCGATCGCGCCACGCCGAGATGACCGAAGTGAACAGGGTCGAGGCTTCCCCCGAGGATACCGATGCGCATGAGTCACGAGTGCCGCGTCTCGCCGCGCACCTCAAGCCCGCCGCCCGCCTGGAGTTGACGAGCCCGGCCCCGCCGCCGAGCTTTCACGCTTTCCCGACCGCGCCCCGGTGGTGGAATGGCAGACACACAGGACTTAAAATCCTTTGCTCGAAAGAGCGTGCGGGTTCGACTCCCGCCCGGGGCACCAGCTCGACGGCGGTCTTGTTTTCAGCGAAACTGCCGGGGCACGGGACCGAGTTTCTGATCGTGCAGATCGAGCACCTTTTCGGGCCAGGAGGAATCGTCGAAAATCGCCGCGGTCTCGGCATTGGTCCGCAGCTCCTCCGTGAAAGCCCAGAAGCGGCGCGCGTAAACGCTTTCGGGATCGTTCAAGATCCGGACCTTCGCCCGCACCCGGTCCCACGACTCCGCCTCCGCCTTTCTCCAGTTCCACTCGGTGATGAAAGCCGCGCTGATCTCCTCGGGCCACATGGGCCGCTGGAAAAGCGAAGCCTCGTCCGGGTCGGACCGCTTTTCCGCCACATACGCCTCAAACGCGGCGCGCTCCGGACTGTCCTCCAGCTCGAGTTCGGGAAACCGGCGGTAGGCGCGTTTCCAGGATATTTTGGTCATTTCGGATCTGTTCTCCGCGATGAGCTCCGCCACGCTCATGTTATCGCCGTCCGGAGCGCCGGCCAGATTGTCGTCCGCCGATGATCTTACGCTGTAGCTGATCACGCTCCCATCCGTTCCCACCCACGTCGTTTTTCCCGGAGCGGTGGAAGGCTTCCGGGTGTAGTGAACCCGTGCGGGGGTCGCGAGAGCCTGCGCCTGCCCGTCCGACACCGAGGGCGGCGGCATGAAGTTGGGGTCGACGCCGCGCGAGGCGTTTCCAAAGGTCGGCCCGAAACAAAAGAAGGCGAACTTTCTTCCGGCCGCGCGGCCGACCTCCCGCACCCCCTCGCGCGGCCGCGAATCCTCCCGCCGCGCCGGGCTCGGATCTCCCTCGACCTCAACGCGAGGCGCGGTCGCCGCATCGCTCTCGCGACCGCTCCGCGTGACGCCTTCCAGGGTCGGCCTTGGGTCCGGCACCGAGTAGCTCGCCGCCCCGCCCATCGGAAGGGGAAGCGCCACCGCGTAGGAATCGGCATGCGCCCGCGTCGACAGCAGCGCGCCCATCGCGAGAACGCCGACTCGGAGAGCCGGAGCGCCAAAAAGAGCGATCGTTGATGCATTCATCTGGTTTGTCTCCGGACAACGGTTGATGCGCCGAATTCTGGGCCGTTTCGGGTGCCGCGCAAGGGGAGCGGAGGCGGGGAAGTCCCCTTCGCTTCCACCGGTGAACAGCCCGGCTCCGTCCCCGCGGGAACACGGCCGGCCCGGGCCCGCGCGGGATTCGAGTCGCGTCAACCGGCGCCGAGCTGTATCCAAAAACGACTACCCGTGAGACCGTCCGATTCGACGCCCACGCTTCCGGCCATTCTTTCGAGCGCCTTGCGCACGACGGCCAGACCGATGCCGGTCCCCTCGTATTTGTGCGATGGATGCACCCGCTCGAACATGCCCCAGATCCGCGCCTGGTGCTCCGGCCGGATGCCTATGCCGTTGTCCTCGACCCACAGCCTGACGTCGGCGCCGCGCCGCTCCGTCCAGATCCTGACGCGAGGGGTAGCGCCCTCCTCGACGAACTTGAGCGCGTTCGCGACGAGGTTTGAGATCGCCTGGACAAGCAACGGCTCGTTCCCGAGCACGGACAACAACGGGCTTGTGACCTCGATCCGCCCCCCTCGACGGTTCGATTGCGCATACTGCTCGATCGTGTCCGCGACCAGCCGGTCCAGGCACAAGACGGCCAGGGGCGCCGCTCCCCGGGCGACCCTGCTGTAGGTGAGGACGTCGCGCGTCAGCCGATCCATGCGCTCCGCCGCGTTCAATATGCGCCGAAGATGATTTCGCGCCGACTCGCTCGCCTGCCCGCCCCAATCCTCCAGCACCGCCTGCGCGTAGCCTTCGATCGCCCGCAGCGGCGCCCGGAGATCGTGCGACACGCTGTAGGAAAACTCCTCCATCTGCGCGATCGCCTGGTGCAGCGAGGCCGTCCGCTCCTCCACGAGTCGCTCCAATTCCCGCCGACGCTCCTCGGTCGTCGCGCGGGCGCGCACGAGGTCGGTGATGTCGAGCACGCCGCCCACCACCCGCACCACGGCGCCCGCTCCGTCGCGGACCGGCTTGGCGCTCGACTTGAGCCAGAGCCCCGAAGAGGCGACGCGAAACTCCACCTCCAGCCTTTCGGCCAGTCCTCCGCAAAGCCGCACGATGGCCTCCCGTCTCGCCTCCATGTCCTCGGGCGCGGTCAGGGCGAAGAACTCGTCCAACGTGATCCGGGGACACGCGAGCCGTTCCAACAACTCCTGGGCGCGTTCGTCCATCGCCACGGTGCCTGTCGCGATATCCAGTTCCCACGTGCCCAGCGCCGCCGTTTGCAACGAGGCCCGCAACCGCGCCTCGCTCTCGCGCAGCCTCTGCTCCGTGCGCGCGCGCTCCCCGATCTCCCTTTGCGCGGCCTCGTAGAGCCGGGCGTTGTCGATCGCGATCGCGGCCTGGGCCGCCACGCCGACCAGGACCCGCTCCGCGCGCACATCGAACATCTCCGGATTCGGGTGTCCGAAAAACAGCCCGCCGAGCACCTCCCCCGCGCGCGAGGTGACGGGGATCGCGAGGTAGCTGCGCGAAGGGGGAAACCCCGCCGCCGCCACGTCGTCCGGGGCGTCGTCTCGCCGCACCGGAGCGCCTCCGCGAAAAATTCCGGAGAGGAACCTGTCCCTGCCTTCGCAAACGTTCCCCAGCCCCTCGGGCGGCGCGCCGGCGGAGGCGTGCAACACGAAACCGTCCCGTCCGTCGCCTCCCTTCGCCTGCTCCGCGTAGAAAAACGCGCCGAAACGCGCGCCGCTCAGCTCCGTGCCCGCGTCCACCACCGTCTGGAGCAGATGGGACAGATCGAGCTCGGCCGCGATGGCCGTCCCCGTGCGGTTGAGCAGCTCCAGGACCCGCGTCTCCTCCCGCAACGCGTTTTCGGCCCGCTTCGCGCGGTGGATGTCGGTGCTCGTTCCCAGCCAGCGCACCACCCGGCCGGCGTCGTCCCGCACCGGCATCACGCGGGTGAGAAACCAACGAAAGAGGCCGTCCGCGCCGCGAAGCGGAAACTCCATTTCGAACGGGCTTCCCGCCCGGACGGCCGCCTTCCACCGGGCCATCACCTGCGACAAGAGCTCCGGATCGTGGACCGATTGCCAGCCCCAGCCGCGCATTTCCTCGAAGCTCGCGCCGGTGTATTCGAACCAGCGCCGATTATACCAAAAGATGTATCCGTCCGGCTCGGCCATCCAGGCCAGTTGCGCCATCGAGTCGGCCAGCGCCCTCAGTTCGGCGTCGTTGCGCCGCATCGCGTCCTCCGCCTCCTTGCGACCGGTGATGTCCTCGACCACCCCGAGGAAGAGCCGCGGGGCGCCTTTGTCGTCGCGGATCAGCGTCACCGTGCTGCGGCTCCACACCACGCGGCCGTCGGGGCGAAGAAATCGTTTTTCAAAGGCCCGCTCCCCCGCCTCGTCGCCCATGAGTCCGTGCGCGACCGCCAGGGCCTCCCCCCGGTCCGGGGGATAGGTGATGTC